>CAYMLL010000020.1:11229-43909 GCA_964390645.1 uncultured Planctomycetia bacterium
GACCGTCGCGAACCTTGACCCCCGTCCCGATTTCTCACCGTCCCCGATCGTCTCGACCGGCGTCGCCCGCCCCCCCTCGCTCCTCGCGCAGGCCCCTGATCGCATGCCCGACATGAGGTTACAAATGCCCAACAGAGCTTCTTTTTTGCCGTGATTCCACGGCGATTGTGTTAGTATGGCCATGCGCCGCGCGGGGTACGCGGGGGTCTATCGACGAGTGCATTCGGCGACCGAATTCTGCAGGGAATCAACATGGTTGACGAACGGGACAATTCTTCCGAAGACGATCCGCTCGAAGATCTCGACTTGGACGATGCGGAGCTTGACTCTCTGCTCGAGGAGGTTGAGCCCGAAGCGAATCCCTCCAAGACCGGAAGCCAGGACAGCGCCGAGGGCCAGGACAGCTCCGAGAGCCTCCTGAGCGAGAGCGACCTGCTCGGCGAAGATGATCTCCTCGACGACGATATCGCCTCGAGCGATGTCGGAGACCTGATGAGCGAGATTCCCGACACGGTCCCCGAGGACGTTCTGGCAGAACTCGACGGCGACGACGACGTTGCGCCGAACAGCGCAAGCGACGACGACGCGGACTTCACCGACATCCTCGGCGATGATCTGGACGGCGATGATCTGGACGGCGATGATGGCTCGGCGCCGGGGCAGAGTGCCGACCCGCTGGCCGACGACGACCTGCTCGATGACCCCACCGATCTACTCGAGGACGCCGCCGTCCCCGCGGCCGCTGTCGGGGATGCGGAAGAGAAGCCCGCCGGCAGCAAGCTCGGCGATGGGAGCAAGGCGAAGAAGGGCTTCGCCTCGAAGGCGACGAGGGCCCGAGGGGCCGCAAGGAAGAGCAAGAAGTCCAAGGATGACATCGGGACACGACAGCCTCCGGCGCCTCCGAAGGGCAGGACGCTGACCTTCGTCTGCAGCGAGTGCTACACCGAGGTCAGCGTTGCCGCGAACCATTCGGAGGAGCGCGTCACCTGTCCGGACTGCCTCCACGTCGGCAAGAAGCCGGACGACAACTTCCTGCGGACCGTCAGCCTGCACAAGTCGGGCGAACGCAAGAAAACCGTGCTGACCACACTCGTCGGCTTCCTGATGGTCCTGTCGTTCCTCGCTCTGGTCTACATGCGCTCGGCGTACCCCGTCGCCGCCGGCGAGTTCGCGACCGAGGATCTCGAGACCTGGACCATGGTCTTTCTCGGCGCTGGAGGGGTCTTCTCGATCCTCTTCATGATCCTGCTGTTCAATTTCGAGAAGAACCGCTGGGAAGTCTACTTCTGAGCGATCGATCGTCGGCTCCACGCGCCGGCCGACGGGAGCTCCGCAGCGGCAAGCCGGACGTGGGCGACCGTGATCCGCTCGCCACCCTGCATGGAGCGCCTCCGGGGCTCGTTCGCGCTTCACGTCACCACGGAACTGCGCCGTGAAGACCCGGGCCGCTGTCGTTCGCCAGGCCGGAGCACCGATCTGCGTCGAGACGCTCGATCTCGCTCCGCCCGGCGCCATGGAAGTGCTGGTCGAGGTCGCCGCCACCGGCGTGTGCCACAGCGACTGGCACGTCGCGACGGGGGACACCGAGCACCCTCTTCCTGCCGTCATCGGCCACGAGGGCGCCGGGGTCGTCGCCGGAGTCGGCAGGGGCGTGACTCGAGTCCGGATCGGCGACCACGTCGCGCTCAACTGGGCGCCGAGCTGCGGCGCCTGCTTCTACTGCAACGAGGGCCGACCGAGCCTCTGCGAGGAATACGTCGCGCCAGTCTGGGCCGGCACCCTGCTCGATGGCACGACGCGACTCTCCTGCGCAGGGGCGCCCGTCTACCACTACTCGAGCCTCGCCTGCTTCGCCGATCGCACGGTCGTACCGGAGACCTGCTGCGTGCCGATGCCACACGAGGTGCCCTTCGAGATCGCGGCGCTGATCGGGTGCGCCGTGACGACGGGCGTCGGCTCGGTGCTCAACACAGCACAGGTCGAGGCCGGCTCCACGGTCTGCGTCTACGGGGTCGGGGGTGTCGGTGTCAGCGTCATCCTCGGCGCACGACTGGCGGAAGCAGACCGCATCATCGCGGTCGACCGCAACGACGGAAAGCTCGACATCGCCCGCGACTTCGGAGCCACGCATACCACACCCGCGGGCCCCGGCGCCGTCGCGGAGATCCGGCGACTCACCGCGGGTCGCGGTGCGGACTACGTCTTCGAGGCGGTCGGAGCACCGAGTGTTCAGGAGGAGTGCCTCCACGCGGCACGCCCCGGCGGCACCGTCGTCCTCGTGGGCCTCTCACCCACCGGCAGCACGACCGACCTCCCCGGAGCGATCATCACGCGACAGGAGAAGACCATCGTCGGCTCCTACTACGGTACCTGCGTCGCGGCGCGCGACTTCCCGCGATACGCGAGGCTCTACCTCGATGGCGTCCTCGACCTCGACCCCCTCGTCTCCAGAACCTATCCTCTGGAAGAGATCAACGGCGCCTTTTCAGACATGCTCACGGGTTCTATCGCACGTGGCATCGTGCTCCCGGACCCCGCGAAAAGAGGTTGACGCAGACACCCGGGCTCGGTGACCATCCATCGGCTGAACCGATTCAGCCGACGAGCACGGCCGGCCCTGGAGAACCGCCGACCGTGGAGGTCGGTCGAGGTCAACGCGCGAGGTGACCCGTGATGACGCAGCGAGACACCATGCTCCACCGGACGGACGCTCCGGCCCGCCGTCTCCGGAGGCGCCGCGATTTTCTCCAGGTCGGCCTCCTCGGCGGGCTCGGACTGACGCTCGATCAGCTCCTTCGTCTGCGGTCGGCACGTGCCGACCAGAAGCACTACGACAGCAAGGAAGGCCCCGCCAGGTCGGTGATCAACATCTTCCTGCCCGGTGGATGTGCTCACCAGGACACCTTCGACCCGAAGCCCTACGCACCGCTGGAGTACCGCGGCGAGCTCGGCTCGATCGGCACCAAGCTGCCGGGCGTGCGCTTCAACGAGCTCCTGAAGAACACCGCGGGAATCGCCGACAAGATCACCGTCGTGCGGTCGATGACCCACGGCGAGGCGGCGCACGAGCGTGGCACACACAACATGTACACCGGCTACCGGCCGAGCCCCGCGCTGACCTTTCCGAGCATGGGGAGCGTCGTCTCGCACGAGTTCGGTCCGCGAAAGAGCCTCCCACCGTACGTCTGCGTGCCGAGCAAGCCGAATAACTTCGCCGGGTCGGGCTACCTGAGCTCCTCCTTCGCGCCCTTCAGCCTCGGGAGCGATCCTGCCAGCGGCAACTTCAAGGTGCGGGACCTCGATCTGCCGGGCGGTGTCAACAACGACCGTTTCACTCGGCGCAAGTCGATCCTCGAAGCCGTCAACCAGCACTTCCGCGACAAGGAGAACGCCGGCAACCTGTCGGCGATGGACACCTTCTACACCCGTGCCTACGAGCTGATCAGCTCCAAGGAAGCGCGCGAGGCCTTCGACATCGACAGGGAGCCCGGGAAGCTGCGCGACGAGTACGGCCGCAACACGGCCGGCCAACGCATGCTGCTCGCGAGGCGACTCGTGGAGGCCGGCGTGCGCTTCGTCTCGATGACCTACGGCGGATGGGACATGCACGGGAACATCCGCAACGCCATGCGTGGGCAGGTGCCGGCCTTCGACCAGGCATTCGCCCGACTGATCCGCGACCTCGAGAGTCGTGGGCTCCTTGATTCAACCCTGGTGATGGTGACCTCGGAGTTCGGCCGAACCCCGAAGATCAACGGCAACGCCGGACGTGACCACTGGCCGAAGGTCTTCTCGATCGTGCTCGCCGGCGGCGGCATCAAGAAGGGGCTGATCCACGGAAAGTCCGACGCCACCGCGACGGAGCCCGAGGAGGACGCCTTCGGCGTCGAGAACTGGGCGACGACAGTCTACCACCAGCTCGGAATCGTCGCGGACAAGGAGCTGATGGCGCCCGGCAATCGGCCTATCGAGATCGTCAACGGAGGAAAGGTCGTCAAGGAGCTCCTCGCCTGAGGAGAGGCCGAGCCCACCGTTCCCGGGGCGTCGAGAGGACGCGCGTCGAGCCCCGCAGCGGTGCAGATCCGGTCCACGGACGGGAGCCGCCGCTCGATGGCTCCGGATCACCGCAAACCACCATGACACAGCCCTCACACCAGGTCCCGTCCCCTTCGCGAGCCGTGATCGCCATGCTGGCGCTGGTCCTGGGTGCGTCGGCGCTGTCGGCCGCTTCGCCGTCCCTGTCGCGCATCTTCCCTCGCGGCGCGCAACGCGGAACGGAGGCGGACGTCGTGTTTCAGGGTGCTCGCCTCGCCGACGCCCAGGAGATTCTCTTCTTCTCTGCGGGCTTCTCGACCGTGTCGCTCGCGCCCCAGGGCGACAAGGTGAAAGCACGCCTGAAGATCGCCCCGGACTGCCGTCTCGGGGTTCACGGCATGCGCGTGCGCACGGCGACCGGCGTCACGGAGCTACGCACCTTCTTCGTCGGAGCCCTCCCGACCGTGCAGGAGAAGGAGCCCAACAGCGACTTCGACACTCCCCAGGAGATCCCGCTCAACGCGACCATCGCCGGGGTCGTCGAGAACGAGGATGTCGACTACTACGCCTTCGACGTCCGCAAGGGCGAGCGGATCTCCGCGGAGATCGAGGCCATGCGCCTCGGCCTGACGGTCTTCGACTCCTACGTCGCGATCCTCGACGACGCACGCTTCGAGCTCGCGACGAGCGACGACTCCGCACTGCTCCTTCAGGACTCGACATGCCAGGCGATCGCGCCGAAGGACGGCAAGTACTACGTACAGGTGCGCGAGAGCTCCTACGGCGGCAACGGCAACTGCCACTACCGTCTCCACGTTGGCACCTTCCCGCGCCCTCGCGTCGTCTACCCCGGAGGTGGCAAGGCCGGCAGTGATCTCGAGGTCACGTATATCGGCGACGCGGCCGGCTACAGCACGGAGACGATCAAGGTCCCCGAACAGAATATCGACGGATACGCGCTCTTCATGGCGGACGAGGCGGGGGTGGCCCCCTCCGGCAACATCTTCCGCATCAGCCCCCACGACAACACGCTGGAGGAGGAGCCCAACGACCGGCAAGACAAGGCGACGCCCGGCCAAGCGCCGGGTGCCTTCAACGGGGTCATCTCGAAGGCCGGCGACGTCGACCATTTCCGATTCGGGGCACAGAAGGGACAGACCTTCGAGATCGAGTGCTACGCGCGACGGCTGCGCTCACCTCTCGATTCGGTGCTGGGCCTTCGCCACCTCGGCGGCGGCGGCATCGCCGGCAACGACGACTCGCGCGGACCGGACAGCTACATCCGCTTCACGGCTCCGCAGACGAAGGACTACGTCGTCTCCGTGCGCGACCATCTGCGCAGCGGCGGCGAGACCTTCGTCTACCGTATCGAGCTGACTGCAGTGAAGCCGGCGTTGAGCCTGTCGATCCCGCGCGTCGGGCGCTACTCCCAGGAGCGCCAGTCGATCGCGGTACCACGAGGCAACCGCTACACCGCGCTGATCTCGGCCAGCCGCCAGAACTTCGGTGGTGACCTGGTTCTGACCGCGTCAAGTCTGCCACCGGGCGTATCGATCTCGTGCGAGACGATGCCCGCGAGCCTGTCGTCGATTCCCGTCCTCTTCGAGGCGACGCCGGACGCGCCGATCGGCGGACAGCTCGGGGAGATCATCGCCGGCCACGTCGACCCGAAGACCGGTATCCGTGGCGACTGGAGTGTCGGCATCGACCTTCTCGTCGGCAGTCCCGGCCAGTCGATCTACCTGCGGCACCGTGCCGAGAAGATCGCCGTCGCCGTCGTCGAGGAGGTTCCCTTCGGGATCTCGATCGTCGAGCCGAAGGTGCCGCTCGTGCGTAGCGGATCGATGGCGCTCCGGGTCGTCGCCGAACGCCAGGAAGGCTTCGACGGGCCGATCTCCCTGGAGATGGTCTTCAACCCGCCGGGCGTCAGCTCCGCACGCGGCGTGACGATTCCCGCGGGCGCCAACGAGGCGACCATCGCGCTGAATGCCAACGGAAGTGCCCCGACACGTGACTGGAAGATCGCCGTCAACGGACGCTCGGACGCCGGCCAGGGAGCAATCTGGGCCTCGACTCCCTTCGCGACCTTGAAGGTGGCGCAGCCCTACCTCACTCTCGCGGCACAGAAGACATCCGTCGAGCAGGGCAAGGACACGGAGATCTTCTGCAAGGTCCTTCAGACCACCGCGTTCACCGGCAAGGCGAGAATCCGCCTCGAGGGGCTTCCACACAAGGTCACGTCCACCGAGATGGAGATCACCAGCAAGACCGAGGAGATCGCCTTCGCGGTCAAGGTCGCGAAAGACAGTCCCGCCGGTCGACACAAGAACGTCTTTTGTCGCGTGGAGATCGTCGAGAGCGGCGAGTCGATGGTCCACTCCACCGGCCGCACCGAGCTTCGCGTCGACCGGCCCCTGCCACCGCCAAAACCGAAGCCGAAGCCCAAGGTCGCCAGGAAAGTCGAGAAGCCGAAGCCCAAGCCCAAGCCGAAACCCGAGCCCAAGCGGGCGAAGCCGCTGACGCGCCTCCAGAAGCTGCGCCTCGAGTACGAGAAGCGCAAGCAGGAGGCGGAGGGGGAACAGACTCCCGATGAGTAGAGTGCCGGGAATAGACCGTCTGTTGCTGCTCGTTCTCGGGGCAGCGTCCGCGAGCCTTGCCGGGGATGCGATCACCAAGCCCGACCCGGCGCCGGCCGAGATCGTCGAGACCATCCGGGTCTTTCCGCCGGACGTCGCGCTCGACACGCTTCGTGATGGTCAAACGCTCGTCGTCCAGGCCACCTACACGAACGGCATCACGCGCGACGTCACCGCCGACGCGAAGATCACCGCAGCGGACGCGACGCTGGTGTCGCTCCAGGAGAGCCTCCTCAGGCCGACGAAAGACGGGACGACCGAGCTTCACGTCGAATTCGCAGGCAAGAACGTCACCGTTCCCGTGACCGTGAAGAAGGCCACCACCGATCGCCCGATCAGCTTCAAGCTCGATGTCATGCCCGTCTTCATGAAGGCCGGCTGCAACACGGGAAGCTGCCACGGCGCGGCGCGCGGCAAGGACGGCTTTCGCCTGTCGCTCTTCGGTTTCGATCCCGACGGCGACTACCAGCGGCTGACGCGACAGGTCAACGGTCGGCGCATCAACCTGGCTCTCGTGCACGACAGCCTCGTGCTCGAGAAGGGCGCCGGACGCGTCGCTCACACCGGTGGAACGCGTTTCGGCGAGAACAGCGCCCTCTACCGGACGATCGTCCGGTGGCTCGAAGCGGGCGCCCCGAAAGACGGCGAGAAGATCGCGCATCCGGTCAGCGTCGAGCTCTACCCGCCGAACGCTGTGCTCGACGGAGAAGGAGCGTCACAACAGCTCAACGTACGCGCACGCTACTCCGATGGAACGAGCCGCGATGTCACATCACTGGCGTATTTTCTTTCGAGCAACGAAAACTCCGCCACGGTCACTGCGAGCGGCGAAGTCACCGCTGCGAATCGCGGCGAGGCATTCGTCATGGCGCGCTTCGAGACCTTCACCGTCGGCAGCCACTTCATCGTGCTGCCGGAGGGTCTTGCCTTCGACTTTCCCGAAGTCGCCCACAACAACTACATCGACGAGCTCATCAGCCGCAAGCTCGAGAAGCTGCGCATCGCCCCGTCGGCGCTCTCCACGGACGAGGTCTTCCTGCGTCGCGTCTACCTCGACATCATCGGCCTGCTGCCGACGATCGAAGAACGCGAGCGCTTCCTGTCGAGCAAGGAACCGAAGAGGCGGGAGCGGCTGGTCGACGAGCTGCTCGGCCGCAAGGAGTTCGTCGAGCTCTGGGTGATGAAGTGGGCGGAGCTGCTACAGATCCGATCGTCGAACCGGGTGAGCTACAAGTCGACCCTCCTCTACTACAACTGGCTACAGGAGAAGATCGCCGGAAACGTGCCGATGAACGTGATGGTGCGCGATCTCCTCAGCGCCAACGGCGGCACTTTCAAGAGCCCGGCGACGAACTACTACCAGACCGAGACGAGCACGCTGAAGGTCTCCGAGAACATCGCGCAGGTCTTCATGGGAATGCGGATCCAGTGCGCACAATGCCACAACCATCCCTTTGACCGATGGACCCAGGACGACTACTACGGCTTTGCGGCCTTCTTCTCGCAAATCGGTCGAAAGGGCGGCGAGGACCCGCGCGAGACGGTCGTCTTCGACAGCCGCAGTGGAGAGGTCCGTCACCCGGTCGGCAACCGTGTCATGGCGCCGAAATTCCTCGGCGGTGTGGTTCCGGACATCAAGGGCAAGGACCGCCGCTCCGTGCTCGCCGAGTGGCTCGCCTCACCCGACAACCCGTTCTTCGCGACCAACCTAGCAAACATCGTCTGGGCACACTTCTTCGGTCGCGGGATCATCCACGAGGTGGATGACGTGCGGGTCAGCAATCCGCCCGTGAACCCCGATCTGCTCAACGAGCTCGGCCGCAGGTTCACAGCGTATCGCTACGACTTCAGAAAGCTGGTGCGCGATATCTGCACGTCCCGCACCTACCAGCTGGCGACCGAGACGAACAGCTCGAACCGGAGCGACGACCGCAACTTCTCTCATGGCAGGCTGCGACGTGTCCGTGCAGAGATCCTTCTCGACTGTATCAGCGAGATCACCGAGACGCGCAACAAGTTCCGGGGCCTGCCGCTCGGCTCACGCGCGGTGCAGATCGCTGATGGCGCGACCTCCAATTACTTCCTGAACACCTTCGGTCGCGCAAAGCGAGAGACCGTCTGCTCCTGTGAGGTAACGATGGAGCCGAACCTCTCACAGGCTCTGCACCTGCTCAACGGAAACAACATCACCCTACGCATCCGGCAAGGCGGACTGATCTCCCGGCGGCTGAAGGAGAAAAGGACTCCGATCGAGATCGTCGAGGAGATGTACCTGCGCGCCTTGACCCGACTCCCGACTGCGAAGGAGACGGCGGCCCTCAGCGGGTACATCGAAGCCGCCGAGAACAAGCAGGAGGTGCTCGAGGACGTGTTCTGGTCGGTCCTGAACTCTCGCGAGTTCCTCTTCAATCACTGAGCGCTCCGGATGACGCAACGGCTGACAGCTTTGACGAGGTTCACTCTTACGACCCTGGTCGTGACGTCGTTCGCCGGCTTGCCCCGACTCTCGCAAGCAGAGGAAGAAAAACCCCCGGCGGCGAAACGCGTCACCTACGACGACGACGTCGCTCCCCTGCTACGCAAGAAGTGCTTCGGCTGCCACAACCCGGACCGCAAGAAGGGAGGGCTGGTACTGAGCACCTACACGCTGGCGATGGCGGGTGGCAGCTCCGGGGAAGTGGTCAAGCCGGGGGATGCCGAGGCAAGCCGCCTCCTCCTTCTGGTCACCCACCAGGAGGAGCCGCACATGCCGCCACGCGGCGACATGCTCCCGGATCCCGCCATCTCCATGCTTCGCCGCTGGATCGAGATGGGTGCACCGGAGAACAAGGGCAGCAAGGTGCGCCCGATCCAGAAGCCGAAGATCGACCTCGTCGTGAACGCGACGCCCGGTGTCAAGCCGGCGGGCCCGCCGCCGATGCCACGCGGCGTCAGCTTGGAGCCGGTGCTACGGACCGCGCACACGACAGCGGTCACGGCGCTGGCAACGAACCCCTGGTCGCCGCTGATCGCGGTCTCGGGCCAGCGCCAGATCCTGCTTTACGACGTCGAGCGTTCCGAGCTCGCCGGCATCCTGCCGTTCCCCGAAGGCGTCGCTCACGTGCTCCGGTTCAGCCGCAACGGCGGGCTCCTCCTCGCGGGCGGAGGCCGCGGCGCCGACTCCGGGCGGGTCGTCGTCTGGGAGGTCCGCACCGGGAACCGCATCGTCGAGCTCGGCGACGAGTTCGACCAGGTCCTCGCCGCCGATATCAGCGCCGACCACTCCCTGATCGCGATCGGCGGCCCTGCCAAGCTGGTGCGCATCTACGCGACCGGAAACGGTGAGCTGCTGCACGAGATCAAGAAGCACACCGGCTGGGTCTACACGCTCGAGTTCAGTCCGGACGGCATCCTCCTGGCGTCGGGCGACCGCGACGGCGGATTGCACGTCTGGGAGTCCTTCAGCGGCCGCGAGTACCTGACGCTGCCCGGCCACCGGGCGGCCGTCACCGACGTCAGCTGGCGGGCGGACTCGAACGTCCTCGCGAGTGCCAGCGAGGACTCGACCGTCCGCCTGTGGGAGATGGAGAACGGCAGCCAGGTGAAGCGATGGAACGCCCACGGCGGCGGGACTCTGTCCGTCGAGTTCGCCCGCGACGGCAGGATCGCCACCTGTGGTCGCGACCGCCGTGCGACCGTGTGGAACGGGAACGGCGGGCGCGTCCGCAACTTCGATCAGCTCGCGGACCTCGCCCTGGAAGTGACCTTCGATCACTCCGGCTCACGCGTCATCGTCGGCGACTGGACCGGAGAGGTGCTGGTGTGGAACGCCGCCGACGGCAAGCGATCCGCAGCGCTCTCGACGAATCCGATCACGCTCGCGATGCGTCTCGAGAGAGCCCGCAAGGAGCTCGCCGAGCGCATGGCGAAGCGCGACAGGATCGCCTCCGAGGTCGCCACACTCGAGAAGAACCTCGCATCGGTGGTCGCCGAGCTCGACAAGACGAGGTCGACTGCAGACGAGGCCGTCGAGAAGAGGACCGCCGCAGCCGCGAGGGTCGTCGCGAGCCGCGCGGCCTCCGATGCCGTCAACGCGAAGCTCGAGGACGCCCTCGGGAGCTTGACGGCACGCGAGCAGGAGCTCGAGAAGGCCGTCGAAGCGCCGACGCCGAACGCCAGGACGATCGAGTCAGCGACCACGGCGCTCGACACCGCTCGCGCCGCGACGCGCACCCTGACCGGGAAGCTGACGAGCACGCTCGACGCGAGAGAGGTCGCTAGCAAGGCTCTCGACCAGGCGCGAGCCGCGATGCGAACGGCGACCGACGTCGTGGGGAAGAAGACCGCCGACGTCAAGGACGCCAAGGATCGACTCTCCGCGTATACCGCCTCCCACAACGAGCAGGTCGCGCGATGTGAGAGGGCTTCGGCCACCGTCGAAAGATGGATAGCCGCGATCGAGGTCGATCGATCGCTCCGTACAATCGACCGTCTGAGCTCGGAGCTCGCGGCCGCCACAATGACCCTTCGGACCCGGAAAACGGCGCACGCCCGGGCGGCGGCGCAGCTGGCCGCCCTGACGAAGATCCTGGACGAGGCAGCTACCGCGACCCGCGAGACAGGAGACGCGGCGACGGCCGCCGCCAGGTCACTGCTCGAGAAATCCCGGGCCTCCTCGGCTCAGGCGAGCAAGGTGATCGCCGCGATCGGCGCGACGTCCCCGGGAGAAGGGTCTGCTAAAGCCGGCGCCGGGCCGCTCGGCCAGCAGATCGCATCGATCCGCAAGACCTCGGAGGAGCTCGGCGCGGCCGTACGCGCGGCGACGAAGATCTGGGAGAAGGCGACGAGGACCGCGGAAGCCTCCGCTGCCGCCGTGGAGTCGACCGTGGGCGAGCTCGAGAAACAGCTCACGCTGGTTCGTACCGCCGCCGCCATGGTCGCCACGGCCGCAAGGGAGGTCGAGTTGAAGCAGGGCGCCCTCGATACGGCGCGGCAAGCGCGAACGAGGTGGATCGAGACGTTCGAGACCGCGACGAGAGCGGGCTTCCCATCGGCCGGAGGCCTCGCTGCCACGAAGCCCTGAGTGACGAGCGACCCTCGTGATCGCGAGCCGGACTACGCGAGCTGCGACCTGGGCGACACGGAGCGACTCTCCTCCAGCAGAGCCTCCAGCGCCTCGTCAACACACGACTCGAGGCGGGCTTCCCGCCGCGGCGACCCGGTGCTCTCCTGCCCCGCCGGGGACCGGTCGAACCGACTCTCGCGCCAACCCGACCCGGGGTCTCGCCGCCCCGAGATCTCTCGGATGCTCCGGAGGCGGCGCCGGATGCGATGAAGGATCTCGCTGAATGCCGCCTTCGACGCGGACTCCTGCGCGCTCAGCAGTCGCCTCTCGGCGCTCTGCAGGGTGCCGACGGGAGTCGTCAGGAGCTCGAAGAGCCCGAGCACGTAAAGAAAGCGCACCTTCGTGTACTCGAGGCCGAGCCTCTCAGACAGGCGAAGACCCTCCTCGAGCCAACGACGTGCCGACTCGTGGCGGCCCTCGACCAGCTGCAACACGCCCTGCTCGAACTGCAGCTGGACGAGATCACGGTCGCTCCCCTGCTCGCGGAAGATCCTCTCCGCCTCGCTGAAAGACCTCTGCGCAAGCCGCGGATTCCCCTCCCCGACGCGGATCATGCCCTCGAGCACACGCGCGCGGGCCTCTCCGAGCACGAGCCCGCTGCGCCGGGCGATTCCGAGCAAACGGACGACGATGCTCCGGGCCTCGAGAGGGTTGCCAACACGACAGAGTAACACGCCACGCCGCGCGAGAAGTCGCGTCGAGCCGATCTCGCTCTGCGTCACCGACACGGCGACAAGCCCGTCGGTCACACAATCGAGAGCCTCCTGCAACCTTCCACCGTGCAACAGCAGAGAGGATCTCAGCTCGATGGACTCGATCGTCGAGCCGAGCCGACCCGTGGAGTCCCGCTCCACGACCTCCGCAAGACAGTCCTCCACCTCACCGAGCTCGCCCCGATCGAGGTGGACACCGCCTCGGGCGAGAATCACGCGTGCCGCCATCGCCGAGTTCGACAACCGGTCCGCCACGCGCACCGCCTCGTCGAAGGTTCCAGACGCCTCCTCATGCTCGCCGAGCAGTCGATACGTCTCGCCGAGGGAGCAGAGCGCGTCGAGCAGAGCAGGCGCGTCGTCGGTCCGTCTCGAGAGCGCGGTCGCCTGCTCGAAGGAACCGAGCGCCTCCTGAGGTCGCTCGCGAAGTCCGTGCACGGCGCCGATCTCGAGCAAGCAGCTGACCTCGAGCGGCGCCAGCCCCAGAGCACGAGTCAAGGTGAGACACGTCTCGAGCTGCCGCATCGCACGGCCGAGCTTGCCCGCGTACCTGTAGTGCTTGCCCAGGCGGTAGAGGCTGACGGCCGCGGCGTCCCTCTCGCGACGCGAGTCACCGAGCCGCAGCGCGTGTCGACAATACGACGCTGCGAGGCCGACGTCGCCGAGCCGGAACCGTCCCTCCGCGATGAACATCTGCAGCTCGCCGCAGCCGTCTCGGTCCCCGATGCTGCTGCGAAGCTCCTCCAGCCGCTCGCAACAACCGAGGCTCTCCACGACCTCGCCGCTGACCGCGTGCAGCTCGGCCCGGGCGAGCAGCGCTCCGCAAGCGGCCTCATCGACGCCGCGAGCCATGTCAGCGCTATCCTCCACGCGCTCCAGGAGCTCGGTGGCGCGGTCGAGCTCGCCGAGACGCACGCAAGCGCGCGCCATGAACGCCAGGGCGGTCCGCGACGCGCCCTCGTCACCTTCCCTGTCGACGCTACCACACATCGTCGACAGGAGCGTCACCGCATCCCGGTACCGCCCGACACGAAGACAGAGCTCCCCGAGCTCCACGATCAGGCTCGCGCGCAAGTCGGCCCGGTCTCCGTCGACCTGCTCGAGAACCTCTCCGTAGAGCCGGATCGCCTCGGAGGGTCGAGCCTGCTTCACGAACTCGCGAGCCGCGACGACGCCGTGGTCGATCGCCTTCTCTCGATCGCCGCCCTGCAGGTGATGGAAGGCGGGCGTCCGTGGTCGGCTCTCCCCACGATCGCGGAAGAGCTCCTCGCGAGGCGCGACGCCTGGGCCCTGCATCTCGACGCGCTGCTCGTCGGAAACACGATCGTACAGGATGTCCCGCGTACGCGGGTCGACGAAGGAGCAGAGATCCCCCGAAGTCATCGCGGTCCGAACCTCGAGGATCTTCTCGCGACGCAGCAGCCGGGTGCAGTCCTTGGCCTCGTCCTCTCCCAGACCCGCGAGCTTCACGGCATCCGCAAGCTCGACTCGTTCGCCAAGACACGAGCACGCGACGGCGAGCCGCCTGGCCCCGGCAGGAAGATCATCGATGCGAGCCTCCAGATCGAGCCGGAACTTCCCGGGTATCGTCTCGCCCTCGACATCGCCGAGAACGCTCCAGCCCGCGGGCGTTCGGTGGATCCGGCCGTCGTGGAGCAAGGCCCAGAGGACGTCCGACAGCCGCTCCGGGTTCCCGCCACTCTGCGCGAAGAGCTTCTCGAGAAGCTCTTCGGAGCCGTGAAAGGAGCCAAAGGTCGAGCGCATCAGACAGACGAGCTCGTCTCGACCGAGCCGCTCGACCTCGAGCTCGAGTACGGAGCGTCGAAAGAGGCTCGCTGCGTACAGCCGCTCGTAGGCGTGTCCGTTGCCTTTTCCGCGCTCCGTCGCCGTCGCGACCAGGAGGCTGCGATTCTCCGGGTCGGCGCTCTGCGCGAGGACGCGCACGATCCGGCCGAGCAACGAGACGAGCAGCCCGCTGGCCCGGTGGACGTCATGAAGCACGATCAGCAGAGGGCCTCGACGGCCGAGAGCCGCGAACCCCTGGGCGAAGACGTCACATGCCGACTCGACAGCACCGCGACGTCGGCGACAGCCGCGACTCCCAGGCGGGCACAGGAGCTCCCGCGCCCGGACGAGGTAGTCGGGCAAGTCCCGGTCACTCGAGGAACTCTCGACGCTCCGAACAGCGGACACGACGCGCTCGAAATCCGCGTTCTCCCGGTCACCCTGACGGTGGCAGTCGACCTCGACCACCGAGGCACAGCATGTCCGGGCATGCAGTCGTAGCCCCTCGATAAGGCGTCGTTTCCCGAGTCCCTCCTCGCCGCGCAGTACCACGAGCCGACCCGCCGGCGCCCGCGCCGACTCGGCCGACTCCGACCCCTCCGCCCGCCCGATCTCGCCGTCGCACAGGAGCCCGCTGCCCCGGCCGATCTCGAGCCCGGTCTCGCCGCTACGAATCGCGCCGTCGAAGAGTGAGCACAGGTGTGTCGTCCGGCTCTCGATCCCGCCCGCGCGAATGCACTCGAGGTAGCTCTCGCGCGTCTGCTCGTCCTCGAGCGGAAAGGTCGTCCCCAGCCGGCGGTTGATCTCGTCGATGACATCGAACGCACCCTGAAAACGATCGGCCGGGATCTTCTGCATCAAGCGTTCGATGACCGCTGCAAGCTCGCGCGGAACGCGGCTCGAGACCTCATGAGCCGGCGTGGCCGCTTCCTCGAGGTGACCCGTGAGGACCTCGACGTTCGACTTGCCCTTGAATGGAAGGTGCCCGGTAACCAGATGGTAGAGCACGACTCCGAGCGAGTAGAGATCCGTCCTACGATCGACGCGTTCACCCCGGATGGTCTCCGGAGCGATGTAGTACGTCGTGCCGACGATCCTCTCGCCGCCAAAGGCCGTCTCGCGCCTCACGAGGCCGAAGTCGATCAGCTTGACCGTCACCGACCCGGGGTCCCGCTGCCCGGGCTTGCAGCCGCTGACCAGGATGTTCTTCGGCTTGATATCCGAGTGGACCAGCCCACGCCCGTGGAGAAATCCGAGTCCACGAAGCAGCTGGGTAACAAGGTGCAGGAAGAACGACAGGTCGACGTCGAGACGAAGATCCAGCTTGCGCGCAACCTGCAGGATGTGGGGCCCGTCGACGAAATCCGTCGTGAAGAAGACATCGCCGGACCCGCGGTCGACACCGAAGTCCCGGGCACGGGCGAGGTTCGGATGCGAGAACAAGGTCATCGACCGGAACTCGTTCAGGAGGGTCGCCGTCGATCGGGCCTCCTCCTCGCAACCGACATCGTTCCCGACGCCGTCGCGCGAGCGTTCGACCAGCTTCACCGCGACCTGCCGCCCACGCTCCTTCGAGTCCTCCGCGAGGAAGACCTTCCCCATCCCGCCCTCGCCGAGTATGCGCTGGATGCGATAGCGACCGTCCAGGACCCGCCCGACGCACTCGACGCTGGCGGGCAGCACGTCGTCCGCTGGAGTACTCATCGCCCTGGTCCTGACCGCTGGGAGCGTCCGGCGGCCGCCCCGGACTGACACGTTCACTCCTCGATGTCCCGGGAAGGCCTCGACACAGGTATACCCCCCGCGTCGGGGCCTGTCGAAGCGAGCCGTGATACCGGACCATGACCCGCCCGGAAGGTCTCACCCGCAACCTGTCGGCGGGGCCGACGACAACCCCGCGAGATATCAGTCGCGGAGAAAGATCTCGAGGGCTTCAGCGAGATCCGCCCAGGCCTTCTCGGCCGTTATCCCGCCCGGCAGCTCGAGCGTCACGGTCGGGATCCGCAAGTCGTGCCCCGCGTAGCTGCCGAGCGACCCGGGCGTCGGATAGCCGATCGAAGGCTTCGGGGGATAGCCGGACGACCGCGCCATCCTCCTCGCCACGTCGTCGGCCGGGCCGTCCCAGTTGACGCAGTGCAGCGGAGCGTGTACCGCCAGGATGGCGCTCGGGTTGAACTGGCGGATCGCCTTCACCAGCGCCCTGGTCTCCGGCTCGCTCTCACCGACGGGACCGTGATCGGTCGACGGCTTGAAGTTGCGAGCGGGGAAGTTGCGGTTGAGGTCGACCTTGCGAACGTTCCGGCGAATGTTGCGTCGCAGTCCGGCGGGATTGACGACCGGGATCACGACGACCTTGCGGCCGGTGAGCAGCTCGGGGCGATCCTGGAGCTCCTCGACCAGACGCTCGAGCAGCGGCGCGCCAAGGGGCTCGTCGCCGTGGATCACCGCGAAGAGCAGCTTGCAGCGCTGTCCCTCGCCGAGGATGATCCCGCGTATCTCGCGTCCCTCGACCGAGTAGCCGAAGACCTCCTCGCGACCGCCGCCGCTCCGGAGGTGGCTCCGTTTCAACATCGAGCAACCGGCGGCCGCCAGCACCGTCAGAATCACGACAGCTCGTCTCATCGCCCCGTCTCTCCACCGTGTTTGTTCGTGCGGGCTGCGCGCCATGTAACGCGATTCTCCGACGAAAGGAAAGAAAATCGTTCCTCTCTGCTCCGAGACCTCATCTACGATGGTCGACTGTGATCTGAATCACCCCCGGACCGCCATGACAGGACCACGGATGCGCACTCTCCCCCACATCTCGCTCGCCGCCGTCGTCGTATTCACCGTCTCGCTTCTTCGGGCGGAGGAGCGGCTCGTGCCGATGCGCGACGGCGTCGAGCTCGCGACCGACATCCATCTGCCGCAGGGGGACGGTCCGTGGCCCTGCGTCCTCTCCCGCACGCCCTACAACAAGCGCGGGCTGGCAGGGCAGGCGAAGAGGCTGGTCGCCGCAGGCTACGCCTTCGTCGGCCAGGATTGTCGCGGAAAGTTCGGCTCCAAGGGACGGTACGATCCGTTCAAGACCGATCACACGGACGGCTACGACACCGTGGAGTGGATCTCGGCTCGAGACTGGTGCGACGGCAACGTCGGCATGATCGGGGGCTCCGCCCTCGGAATGACCTCCAACCTCGCGGCGACCCAGCGACCGCCTCATCTGCGCTGCGCGTACGTGATCGTCGCGCCGGCGAGCGCGCGCCGCAACACCGTCTACATCGGCGGCGTCTACCGCAAGGAGATGAACGACGGCTGGTTGACGATGCAGGGAGCGAAGCATGCGATCGACGAGACCATGAAGCACCCACCGGGCGACGCGTTCTGGGACTGGCGCGAGATCACCGACTTCCACGACCGTATCGACATTCCGATCTACAACGTCGGTGGATGGTACGATATTTTCAGCCAGGGAACCGTCGACAACTTCGTCGGCCTGCAGACTCGCGGACGCGGACTCGCCGCCGGCCACCAGAAGCTCGTCATGGGCCCCTTCGCCCACGGCAGGATGGGCGGACGCTCTTCCTATCCCGACGCTCGCCCCGAGAAGTGGTTCGGTGCCGAGCGACAGATTCGCTGGTTCGATCGCTGGCTGAAGGGAGAGAGGAATGGCATCGACGAGGAGCCTCCGATCCGCTACTACGTCCTCGGCGACGTCGAGGACGACCGGGCGCCGGGCAACGAGTGGCGCTCGGCCCGGAGCTGGCCGCCGCCGTCCCGTCCGACCTCGCTGTTCCTGCGTCATGGCGGCAAGCTGGAGAAGGAGCCGTCCGCCGTATCCACCAGGAACAGCGAGCTCTCCCTCACCTACGCCTACGACCCCGCGAACCCGGTGCGCACCGTCGGCGGCAACAACCTGATCCAGGGCGGACGCGGGCCGCTCGACCAGCGGCTGGTCGGCAAGCGAGATGACTACTTCCGCTTCCAGACCGGCAAGCTCGAGCGACCGCTGGAGATCGGCGGCCGTGTCACATGCGAGCTCTTCGTGGAGTCGAACGCAGCCGACACGGACTTCGTCGCCAAGCTCGTCGACGTCTATCCCGATGGATACGAAGCGCTGGTGCTCGATGGCATCATCCGCACGCGCTACCGGGAATGCCTCGACCAGGAGCTCCCCCTTGTGAAGGGCAAGGTCGTCTCGGTCGGTGTGGATCTCTGGTCGACAGCGTACGCCTTCAACAAGGGACACCGCATCGCCGTACACGTGACGAGCAGCAATGATCCGCGCTTCGACCCCAACCCGAACACGGGCAAAGCACAGCGAGCCGACCAGGAGACGCGCGTCGCGAACAACACGGTCCACTTCAGCGCGCGCTATCCGTCGAGGATCCTGCTGCCGGTGGTCGAGGGGCCCGACGACGGGGACGCGCGACGACCACGGTGAGGGAGACGAGGTGTGTCCGCCCGTGCGACTCGCCACGTGACGGTCACGACTTGTGACCTCTCGCTACGCAATCGGTGAGAAATCCGGACTAGCAGGAGTCGCTCGGGTACTCGCAGCGCGGGAAGTCCGATGCGGTCGGGTCCGGTCCGCAGGTCTGCGGTCCGGGGTCCACCGGCACCAGCCCGCCACTGTAGAGCCAGAGCAGTACGCCGACCGCATCGCTGACATCGAGTGAGTTCGAGTCGTTGACATCCGCGGCATCCAGACAGGGCAGGCTCGCTCCGCCGAGGAAGAGATACGACAGAATCGTCATCGCGTCGCTCATCTCGGTGACACCGTTGCCATCGACGTCGCTGCGCTTGAAGGAGACGGCTGTCGACGTGCCGGCCGGGCCGACCGACGTGCCGACGTGCTCGCCGGCGCCACCGGGATTGTACTCGCTGATGCGCACCTCCCTGTCGACAGGCGCGGCGGCGGCGTCGAACCAGAACGTGTGGAGGGTCCCCCAGCGCAGTGGATTCGCTGCAGGATTCTCCGCGAAGGTCTCCGTCGCCCAGCGCAGCGTGCTCCCATCGCGCGACGAGATCCAGGCGGCGTTGCTGTAGCCGTCCTGATCCGACGCCGAAGCATGAGACCCGACGTTGCTGACCGCCACGCCGACGGGCACGTTCACCGAGAACGACTGCACGCCACGATCCATGTCCAGGTTGTAGAGCGCGTAGGTATAGCGATGGGTTCCGTCGCCCATATCGATCGCCTTCGCCGCAAGGTAGCAGCGACCGTCATCGGTGAGCTCGCCCTGCGGTAGCACCACGTCGGTGGTGCCCTCCCACGCGTCGTGAATCGGACCGACATCGGAAACGACCTGGCGGAAATCGAGCCGCCAGGTGCCTCCCGGGCGGCCGCCGGTGATGTCGACCTCCTGCCACCCGGTGCTGTTCGTGTGCTCCGTGTCGTCGTGGGCAACGACGTACAGCTCGACGAAGTAGCGGGTGTCCGGGTTCCGCTGCGGGTCGAGGTCCGCGTCGTCGATGGCAAGCAGGTGCTCGACATCGTCGTGCCCGCCCCTGCCACCAGAGATGTGCGAGCCGGCGTACGTGAAGACGCCGGTCCAGGGGTTGATCTCGTGGCGAGGACCGTAAGACGACTGCGCCGCGTTGGTGCCGACGCCGTACACGTCCGCGCACCCGGAGCCGAGGTCGCCACCCCGGTCCGAATTGCACGGAAGGCCGCAGACGCCGCTGCTCTGGGATGCCGCGAAGCCGTGCTTCGCCCACGACTGCCCGATCTGCTCGAGCCGGTCGTCCACCAGGCGGAACATGTTGAAGACGAGGAACGGGTGTCGGGGATCCGGGTTGGCTCTCCAGTCTAGCGGCTCATCGCCGACATTGCAGATCGTCGACGACATGGAGAGCGCGACGACGGACCCCTCACGGCCCACCTGCTGGATGCCGTTCGTGCTGGCGATCGTCGCGTCCGCTCCGTCGCCCGGCTCCGGAATATCGCCGCACTCGACGGCAAGCGTGTAGCCACCGGACGAGTTGCCGTAGCCCGCGACGCGAATCCAGTACACCTGTCCCGCTTCCACCGTCGCGCTGACGACCGACTGCAACCCACAAGCATCATCGTTGCACTCGATCTCGTTATCGCGCGCCGGCGGACACCCGGAGTGAATCGACAGCACGGTGTCGAAGTCGCTGCCGCAGGTGCTGGCCCGCAACAAGCAGCTCTCGGTCGCCGTGAATCGATAGAAGCGGTCCCTGGAGTCCCTCGAGTTGCCGCAGTTGGCGGAGCCTTCATTGCTCGCGCTCGACGTCGAGCCGTTGACCCGCTCGCCGACGACCAGGTCGATCGACTCGTCGCAGCCTCCTCCGCCGGGATCTCCCGGATCGAATGACACGCGAAGGGTGTAGCTGCCGGAGGCGCGGTCGTAACCGGACACACGGATCAGAACGACCTCCTCGATGCCGAGGTTGTGCTGAACAGTCGACTGCAGCTCGCAGCTGTCGTCGTTGCACTCGAGCTCATCGTCCTGCGAGCATCCGGAGTGCAGGCTGAGGACCGTATCGTAGCTGCTGCCACAGGTCGTGAACGTGTAGGAGCCCGCCTCGTCGGCGACGAACTCGTACCATTGATCGGGACTGCTCCGCGACCTCCCGCAGCTGCCGGAGCCGTCGCTCGAGGCGTCCTCCGTCGAGCCGGTGACCTCACCGAGGCCGATCGACTCGGCACTCTGGCACGAGTCCCCCTGCGCATCCAGAGAACGCCCACCCGCGAGCACCAGCACTGTCACCAGAGCCCGGAGCACCGGACGATAAACCGAAACAGGAATCGGTCGAGCTCGATCAGAGAATCGCCTCACGGCATCACGCTCCTTCCATGTCCACGATGATCCCGGATCCCGGAGTTGGCGGTGGAACCGCCGCCTGCGAGACGGCTTTCCAGACCCGAGCGCATCTTTGCACGACGGCACCCGACATTCCGACTGTCCGTCGAGGCTGGCTTGGCTCATCATAGCGTCATGGCGCCGGGATTGGCTGGAAAAAGGCCCGGTCAGGGCGATCCTCGGTGGACAAGGACAGACTCGATGGGATTCGGTAGCTGGCTCGAGCGACGACGACGGGAGAAGGCCGTTCAACGCCTCCTCGTCGCGATGTTCGAGTCGCCCGAGCTCCTTCACGGCACCTCCCTGAAGCCGCGCCACGCGTCTCGCGCTGTCGTCGTCGATCACCGGGAGACCGACGGAGATATCCTCTGCATTCGCTTCGGGATCCTGCGGCACCCGCGTCCCCACCCGTTCTCCCGCCAGTCTCACAACGTCATCGAGTACTGGCGTTACGACGTGCGCGCCCGCTCTCTGCGGGTCGAGAGGGGCGTCAACCTCACCCGCCTCGACGGCGAGGATGCGAGCCGGTGACCGACAGGCGACGATCGACATCGACAGTCCACCACGCCGACGGCGATCGGCTGTAGAATTCCACCGCCATGATCCGATAGCTACGAAAGCCCCGCTCCCGTGTCCCAGCAAGCTGGAGAGCCCGATGCGTGACGTCACCCCCCGATCTCTCGCGCCCATCTCGATCCTCTTACCGATGCTCCTCGTCGCCTGCGGGCAGGGAGATACCGAGTCCGCCGCAGACGCCGCGGGCGACCCGGTCGAGCACTACACGAGCCTCATCTCCCGGCTCGAGAACGGCGAGGTCGAGGAGGCCTATGCCGAGTTCCTGCCGCCCTCCTACGAGGCCGACGTCGAGACAGTCTTCTCGAAGATCCGCGCACTGATCACCGCGGTGGAGTACGAGAAGATCCACCGCATCCTCTCCACCTTCGCGGAAAAGATTCGCCCGATCCTGGTGGGATCCCTCGGTGCCGAGCGCAAGGAGCTGGAGGAGCTAGTCACAGAACTTGACGACCTGCCCGCAGCGCTCGGCATGGAAAGCCACGCCGCCTTCCAGCAGCTGACCGCGCGCGAGCTCACCTCCCGGCTCGGAAGCGGCTTCGTCAGGCATCTCCTGACGGCTCCCGAGTTCCGCCGATGGCTCGGGAAGCCCAGCGTGCGCGCTCCGAAGATCGGCCGCCATTACGCGGTGCTCGAGATCGCCGCGCAGAACACGACAGGCGAGGAGAGCGCCACCACGTTCGAGGTGGTCCCGGTCGACGGACACTGGGTGCCGAGCACGCTCGCCAGATCATGGAAGAAGAACATCCGCGAGATGGTCGAAGGCCTCGACCGGCAACTCGAGGCCAAGGAGCAGAAGCCCGAGATGCTCCTCGCACAGCTCGATCTCATCGAGAAGCAGGTCCAAGGCGTGGTCCCCCTGCTCGGGGGGCTCATCGAGATGGCCCGCCGCAAGCGCGACGGCAAACCCGGAGACGTCCTCGGCGACTGACCACGCGCCGGAGCCCGGGGCGGCGCCCGACTCCCACGCCTCGACACCCTGCTGCGGCGTCACCACATCTGCGGATCCGGACGACGTCCGTGTCGACGTCCGTGTCGACGTCCGGACCCACGAGGTGTCGAGAACAGGCCCACAATCGAGACGTCGCCGCCTCCTCTGCGGGCCCGCACCCGCGGCGCCTCGGAACGCAGGCCGCTCAGAAGAGCGGCCGAGCTCACCGGAAGAGGGCCGTGATCGGGCGGCCCCGCGACAGCGGCTGCGGTCGACCGAATTGGTCCCGGATTTCCTGCGAGGGATCGAGACCGAGAGCCCAGTAGATCGTCGCGGCGACGTCCTCGGGCGTCACCGGATCCTTGGCCGGATAGGCTGCGAAGCGATCGCTCGCGCCGTGGACAGCGCCGGCGTTGACGCCACCTCCCGCAAAGAGAGCGGTGTAGCAGAATGGCCAGTGATCCCGTCCGCCACGATCTGCCCCCGCGCCGCTCGTAACCTGGCCGATTTTCGGTGTGCGCCCGAACTCCCCCATGGCGACTACCAGCGTGTCCGCGAGCAGCCCACGCGCGTCCATGTCCTCGATCAACGCCGAGAACGCGCGGTTCGTCATCGGCAGCAACGATCGCTTCAGCAGCGGGTAGTGCTTGCGGTGCGTGTCCCAGGCCTGACAGAAACGTCGTCCTGTGCAGACCGTCACCAGTCGCACGCCCGCCTCGATCAACCGACGCCCGAGCAGCATGCTCTGTCCGAGGTGAGGCAGGCCGCCGAAATTCCGCGCGAGCTTGTCACGGTTCGCGTCGTGATCGAAGCCGTAGCGATCACGCAGCTTCGGCGGCTCCAGCGAGAGGTCGAAGGCCCTCCGGACGTCGTTCGAGCCCAGCAGCGCGAACGCCTTCTCGTAGTGCGCCTTCATCTGCTCGACGACGAAGCGACTTCCCGGCCGCTTCTCGAACCCCTCCACGGCCGCACGGTGCAGACGACGACGACGCTCAAAACGCTCCGGGGTCATCGCCGCGGCGAGCTCGAACTCGCTCGTGTCGAAGCTCGGCAGGCTCGGGTCACCGCTGACATAAGGATCGAACTCCTTGCCGAGGAAGCCCGCAAACTGCCCGGGCAGGTCGTAGCCGAGATTCGAGCAGATCTCCGGAATCTGGACGTAGTCGGGAAGCGTGCGTCCGGTCGGACGGAGCTTCGCCAGCACCGAGCCGTAGGTCGGAAAGAGGCTCGAGCTCGGCGACACGATCAGCCCGCGGCCGACCTTCGGAGAGCGACCGGTGAGACAGTAGTACGCTCCCGCGTTGTGATCGTTGACGTCGTGGTGAATCGAGCGCACCTGCGCGAAATGATGGAACTGCTTCGCCAGCAGTGGCAGATGCTCGCAGACGCGAACACCCGGTGTCTTCGTCGAAATGGACTTGAACTCGCCTCGATACTCCAGAGGTGCCTCGGGCTTCATGTCCCAGAGATCCTGGTGGGCAGGACCTCCCTCCATGAAGAAGAAGAGACAGGACTTCGCCCGCGAGCGCTCGGTCCGCTTCCGCGCGCTGGACTCGGCGCCCAGCAGGCGCGGAAGCGTCAAGCCGAGCGCGCTCAGGCTTCCGAGCCGCAGCACACCGCTGTCGAGAAACTCGCGACGACTGAAGGAGATCGATGGACGACGTTCGTGCTTCACGGGGCGAGGCTCCGCTGCGCGCCAGATGGTAGACCGGACATCCAGTCTCGACCACCGTCGAGCCCATGTCAACGCGACGGCAGCAACCCGCTCAGTCCGCCTCGTACCCGCCCACGTCCCGGACCATGTCCCGGTAGCTGCGGATATCGAGCACCGTCAGGGTCTGCACGGTGCGCACCGTGATCAGACGCCGCGTCCACAGCGAGTAGCTCTTCCCGACACGCTCGAGCGCCTCCTCCACCGGACTCTCCCCGACGCCCCGCGCCGCGCCGCCCGCGCGCAACGCGAGCTCCCAGGCTCTCTCGACGCTCGGATCCGCGAGAAGGAGCTCCCGGCGCAGCTCTGCCTGCGCGCCCTTCGACAGCTCCTCGAGATCCGGGCTCCAGGTCCGGTAGTCGTCGAAGAGCTTCTTGCGGCGACGATAGCGCGCCGTGAAGCGAAAGACCCCGCAAAAGGCGCCCTGGATCGCGGTCCGCACGAGTCCGGAGCGACCACCACCAAGCACGAGGTCCGTGAACGCCCGCACGTCATCCGGCGCGGTGATCACCGAGCGCAACTCGTCGTGATCCGTGATGTAGGCCGCGACCAGCGCACGCACGACCTCGCCGCGGTGCGTCTTCAGTGTCCCCGTGGGGTCGAGGCGGTCGAGGACCCCTTCGAGCTCGTCCTCGCCCCAGCCGTGCTCGCCCAGAAAGAGCCGGAAAGCCCGCAGGTCGCGAATCGCCCGGTTGCGCAGCTCCTGAACCGGCTTGCGCTCGGTCTCGAGCGCTCCGATGAAGTCCAGGTCCTCCGCGAAGGTGACGCAGTCGTCCAGTCGGGGCTGTCCGGGCAAACGCAGGCCGAGGTACTCGACGTCGAGCGCCGCGCGGAGATTGAGCGCCTCGATGAAGAACGGCTTGCGCATGCGGTTGATCTTCCGGACCGCGACGTCGAAGCCCGCGACGCGGCTTTGCTCACCACGCGACACCCGCTTGCTTCCGCGGACCTCCCGCACCAGATCGAGCACCTGCGAGACCCCGCTCGCGAGCAGCTGGACAAATCCGTAGACGACCGTGACGGGCAGAAAGAAGATCTTCGCCCCGCCCAGGTACCTGCGATAGAGCAGGTACGGGTTGAAGACCCGCCGGTTGCGGGGCAGGAGATGATAGGGCCGCGTCCCGAAGACGTCACGGACGAGCGCGCGACGATCCTCCTGGAGGCAAGCGAGCACCTCGTCACCGTAGCGCTCTCGCACTGCGGCGTCACTCTGTGGACTCGGGCCGAGAAAATCGAACGCCGTGAAGCTGCCGGTCACGAGCGTGCCGCCGAACTCCCGAGTGCTAGCGCCGGGACCTCCCTGCTGCGACGGCTCACCCACGACCCGGCGCTCGGCGATGAAGGACTCGAAGCGCCTTGTCGACTCCTTCGACGCGAGCGCGCGCTGATCGATGGGCACGCACGCCATGTTGTACTCCATGATCAGCTTCGCCGTCTCGATCGCCAGACTCTCGGTGATGAAGCGAAACCAGAAGTACGGTCCGAGATTGAGCGCCCCACCTCGGTCGAGGTCGAGCTTTCTGAGACGTCGACGTGACTTGCCGTCCTGGGTCAGGACTTGCGCGCGGATCTCCAGGATCGTCAGGTCGCCGAGAAGCTGCCCCGAGGTCTTGTCGTCGCTGCGGTGGAGCACCGGTCCATCGAGAAAATCGCGGTACAGGAGCGCGATCAGGTCGCGATCCTCGGTCAGCTCTGCGAATCTCGGGTCGGCGCTGCGGTTCGAGCGCGGAATGAAGCGCGCGCGCGCCTCGAAGGGGTCGGCGAGAAAGGAGACCCAGGCGGTGTCGTCGTCGGGGGCCTCGGCCTGACGAATGGCGCACTCCGGCCTCAACACCGAGCGGTAGAGCGACTCCATATCGCGACGCAGAGCGAGAAACTTGCGAGCCTTCAGCAGCGGATAGTACTGCGCGTCGGAGGTGCGCAGATACTGGCCGAGCGCCTCGCCCGCGATACGCTTCATCCAGACGCCGGTCATGAGAAAGCCCAGACAGACGAGCCCGAGCACGACCACCGGCAGACCGAAGAGCTCGTAGACCGGCTCGAACAGCCGCTCGATCCGCTCGCTGCCCAGGAGCCCCGCGATCCCCGCCGCTGCACCGATCAGGGTCCCGATCAGGATCAGGCGCACTGCAGGACGCTTGGTCGCGAGGATCACCGCCGTCGCGACGCGATCGAGGATCTGCGGTCCCGTCGATATGCCGGAGAGGTCGCCCCAGAACCTCAACACTCCGAGAATCTCTTGCAGAACCTCACCGATCGCGTTCGCGACCGCGCTCACCGCCTCCGCCGGATTGGGCGTGCGCGCGTGCGGCACGACACGGCGCAGCACCGGCAGCCTCCTGATCCCTGGCATGTCGAAGAGACGCAGGAGGCGCGTCAATCGCCTCGCACCGTCGCGACCGACCAGGCTCAACGCACGTGTCACATCGCAGCTGAGGAAGTTGTGGATCACGCGCTCGAGGTGAACCTCGCCGCGCGCGTCAGTCACCGCACGCCGATACGGGAGGCCGATGGAGCCTGCGACGCTCACCTCGGCGCCGAGCGCCGCGACGTGCGACGGCAAGAAGCCGGCGCGATCGCTCCACGACATCGACAGGTAGGTGTGGCGGATAAAGCGCTGACGTCGCGTATCGAGCGTCAGGGTGCGGCGACGTACCGGCGACTCGAGCGAGTCGCCGAGCGGGTCAGGATCGAAGAGCAGGACGTCTCGATCGAGCAGGCGACGGAAACGCTCGACCAGCCGATCGACACCTCGAGACAGGAAGATGAACAGACGGAAGACGCGCACGACGAGCAGGACGCCGCCTCGAAAACGCGCCAGCACGCGCACCAGACGCAGGCCTCGAACCCCGGACAGGGCCTGCGCGTGCTCCACGCTCGGCAGCATCAAGCCGAACGGGAGCGCCGGCAGGCTCTCGAGCCAGAAGTGCCGCAAGAAGTAGCCACCGTTCCAGCGCGAGAAGCCCCAGCGCACGAAGAAGTCGATCTGAAAGACGACGCAGAAGCCGAGATCGACAAGGTGCAGCACGTACGCCTGCTGCGGCTCCACGAACCACTCGGCAACGACGAGACCGAGGAACAGGAAGACGAGGAACGTCACGAGACCCTCCACGACCCGGACCTTCCGAGCGCCGAAGAAGCCCTCGAGCCTCCCCCGGGTCTGCGTCTCGTTCTCCGTGACGGCCGTCAGCCGCCGGCACCGCACGAGCTGCCGGAGGTCGCGGAGGAATCGCTGTCGCTCGTCATCCGTGAGCTCTCCCTTGCGCAACAGTCCCGAACGCCACGGCTCCACGAGTTCCTGCAGGACCCCGATATGCTGCTTCAGGAGCTCCAGGACACCGAGCCGTGCGTCGCTCGGGACGTCCCCTCCCTCGGTAAGCCGCGAGCCGATCTCGTCGGTCAGCTCCGAGATCGCCACATGGGCGAAGGTGCCGATCTCCTGCAGCGTCAGCGACTCGAGCGCCGATCGACAACGATCCAGATGTGCCGACCTGCCCCTGTAGAGCTCCTCGATCCGGGGCTCGACGTGAGCCGCCCCCGAAGGCTCCTTGACCTCCCCGAGCTCGAGAACACGCACCTCGAGCTGGAAGGACTCCGCGACAACACGCCAGCTCGTCGTGGCGGTCTCCAGAGCCGAGCCCTGCGGCGTCTCGACCAGATCCGCGACGAATCGCGCCAGCCGCAAGTGGAGGATGCTGCGGCGCTCGCCGTCGATGACTCCGACGATGAGGCCGGCCTCCTCGCGCCGATCGGGGTCGATGCGAACGAGCTCGGTGCAGCGCAGCGTGGCGCGGTCGAGCTCCTGCTCGAGCAGCGTCAGCGGGTCGACGGTGAGCTCGCCGGCGACAACATCACCCAGCCAGAGGACCCAGCGCAGCCGCTGACCGAGCTCGACAGCGTTGGACAACGCGGCCTCACGATCCGCGTGCCCGCCTTCCTCGAGACGTCCGACCTGCGCCTCGATCTTCTGGAGCTCCAACCCGAGCTGGCGTTGCGCCTCCTCGATGGGCAGCCCCCGCAGCTGCCGGGCGAAGTCGCGACGTGCCTCGACCCAGGACGCGATCGCCTCGCCGGCAACCTCGCCCTCGGCCGCAAGCTTGTTGACCCGCCCCCGCGCCCGCTCCTCGTTACGCCCGGCTTCATGCATCGATGGGCCGCGAGACTCAAGAGGTCGGCGTCCCGACCGGGAATCGTCTAGCCGTACTTGTCCTTGATCTCGCTGTACCCGGCACGAGGTGCACGAATCAAGCCGCCCTTGAGCTTCTCGCCCTGAGGGTCGACGTAGACCCGACCTGTACGCCGCAACTCGCCGGGACGCTTCAGACCGAGGATGTGGACGTTGAAGATGTACGCTTCGTCGCTCAGCGCCGTGAACCAGTGAATGTTGTCACGGTAGTCCGACACGGTCGAGCACTCGCCCGCGACGAAGCGACGATCGATCGTCGGACGGATGATCATGTGCTTCGGTTCGTCCTCGATGCGATCGTAGTGCCGCCCCTGCAGGTCCCCCTTGAGGACCAGGAACGCGGTCGCCATGTTGTTGTGGCCGTGGGGAATGACCGAGCGTCCCTTCCCGAGCGCGAAGATCTGCCGACCGAAGACGAACCTCGTCGGCACGCCGTCGATCTGCTGGAAGTTGAAGCCCAGGCTCGTCTCGCCCTTCTCACGCGTCTTGACGTTCTTCGTCAGACGCTCGAAGTCGACCAGTCGCAGCAGATCCGGCAGGTCGACGCGTGCGAAGAGCTCCTCGGCCTTCTTCTGCCACAGTATCTGCTTGAGCTTCTCGCTGGTGACGTCGGCGGAGATCTCGTTGAGCTCCGAGATCCACCTGGCGGTCGTCGGCTTGATCTCGTCGGCGAAGGCATCGTTGTCGAAGAGGGTCTCGAGAACCGAGTACGTCAGCACCGAGGCGAGCGCGCCTCTGGTGAAGTCTCTGCGGGACATGTCTTGCATCGAATCGACCTCCTTGGCAGACCCGTGTTCCGTAGCCCCCCCGGGGCCGGCGCGCCGCGCATTGTACTCCCACGACAGCCGCGCGGGAAACGACGGATTGCGGCACCCTCCCGCCGCGCCGATGGAAAAGCCCCTCGGCACGACCGAGGCTCGGGCGTTCCGTTCAGGAGCCCGGCCTCCCGAAGACCCGGCCCGCACGTCTCACCGCATCCTGCTGCGAAATCGGTGAGAGATCCGGACTAGAGCCCGAGGACGCTGTCCATCCGCCCGGCGATCTCCGCGATGCGATCGCGATGGCCGCCGCCGACCTCGGCGGTCGACCAGCCGGTGAAGCCGACCTCGGTGAGCGCCTTGCGGACGTCCTTCCAGTCGACGTCGCCGTCGCCGATCTTGCAGAAGCCGTTCTTCTTGCCCCAGCCCTTGACGTCGAGCTTGACGATGCGCCGCCCGAGCCTCCGGATCCAGTCGGCGGGCTTGCCGTACTTCTGATGGTTGCCGATGTCGAAGTAGCTCCCCACCCAGGGGCTGTC
The DNA here is from genome assembly GCA_964390645.1 of uncultured Planctomycetia bacterium. Lineage (GTDB taxonomy): Bacteria > Planctomycetota > UBA8108 > UBA8108 > UBA8108 > CAYMLL01. The sequence goes on from CAYMLL010000020.1 coordinate 41,007, forward strand.
GATCGCGTCGATGTACTCCGCGAGCTTGTCGGCGGTCTGGTTGTCCGGTCCGTTGTGGACGTAGCAGAAGCCGTTCCAGACGTTCTCGATGAGGATGTGGAGCCCGAGCTTCGACGCCAGCGGCAGCGCCTTGCGGATCTGCTCGATGGAGCGCTCCCAGCACTGCTCCTGGTTCTCGGTGTCCTTGTTCGCGACGCGACCGGGGACGAGCAGCACCGACGTGCCGCCGACGGAGTGCGACTCCCTGATCGCGGTCAGCAGCCCTTGAAGGCCCCGCTCGCGCACCTCCGGCTTCGGGTCGGAGAGTCTCGTGCCCCAGTGGATCGAGTCGACGACGCCGTGAATCGGCAGCCCTACCTCACGGCTGGCGGCCAGGGCCTCCTCCTTGTTCTCGCCGCCGGGGCTGTTGAGCTCGACGCCGTCGTAGCCGAGATCCTTGAGGATCGTGAACTTCTCCTTGTACGGCAGCTTCTCGTTGAACATGCCGAACTTGATCGACTTGTAGATGCGTCCACGGTGCTCGCCCGTCGACGCGGGCAGCTCGGCGCGGACGCGCGTCGTGCCGGCGCCGACGAGACTCGAGGCGGCGAGCGCCACGCCGGTCGTCCTGAGGAAGCTTCTGCGATCGATTCGATTCTGCATGAGTCGAGCTCCGCCCTGACGGCGGTCCCTTGTGATTCCAGCGTTTTCCATCCCGGTGAGCAGCGCCCATCCTACGGAACGGAATGGCCGCGAGACAGAGCTTTCTGACGGCGCCTCACGACCCCGTCACCACTCCCGCACCCTGCCGCCGCCACGCTTCCCGGAGCCGGGAGCGGCGAGGGGAACGACGTGCTCCGGATCGACGCTCTGGTTCTCGGGGAGCGGCTCGTCACCGGTCTCCCGGGCGATCTCCTGGACGCTCTTCAGCGTCTTGCCGAGGCGGCCCCCGCCGTCCACGGCCGGAGCCTCCGAGTAGTAGTCGAACCACGGCAAGCCGTGCCTCGCGTAGCCCGCCGCGGTCGGCGGAACGGTCGGCGCCTCACGACCCGTGATCTGTCGCCACACCAGGGAGTTGGCGAGGTGCACGAAGCAGCGGCTGCCGTGGCGCAGATCCCAGTCCCGGAGGGTGAAGGGGTCTTCGTAGATCTCCTGGCACATGCGGCCGCCCGGAGCCAGCCCCATGGGTGCCGCCGGCTCCGCAGGTGCGCAACATAACTCAGAGTCAGGGTCATCGAACGGAAAGGCCCTTGATTCGCGAGCCACGGGCCGGCGCGGGAAGCGCCTCTCGAAAGCCGCGCGCTTCATCGGGTAGACGGCGACCTGCAGGCCGCCGTGGTCGCCCGTCCCCGTCGTCTGCGCCTCGGCCGGGTGGCCGCGGCCGGGCGGCATGGCGACGAACTGGCGGACGCTCCCCTTCTCGACGCAGTACCCGTCGAGCCAGGGCTGCTCCGGCACCACCATGTAATCCTGCGGATCGCGGTGGACACCCTCCGTCCACTCCTCGCCGGTGACGGCGTTGATCTTGCCGGTGGCGACCTTGACGATGAAGCAGTACGGCGCACGACCGCCGATCATCGCCGAGTCGAAGCTCAGCCACAGCGCCTCGGACTGGTACATCGGCAGCATCACGCCGCCGTGCTCGAGCCAGACGGCAGGCGCCTGGTCGGCGTGATCGTCGACGTGCCGCAGCGGAAACCGCCCGAGACCCGGGGGCAGCGGGTAGGTCGCGCCGTCGTCCGGGATCCTCAGCGTCCGCTGGAAGTCGAGCTCCAGCACCGCGTCCGGGTGGACCTCGGGAAACCTGAACACCAGCCCGTCGTTCCGCAGCTCGATCATGGGCAGCCTCCTTGACTTACCAGTTGCCATCGCGGACCTCCCGGACGACACGCAGGACGGCGTGCTCGGGCATGTCGGCGAGCTGTCGAATCAGCTGTCCGAAGAGCTCGGGCCGCTGACGGATCGCCTGCAGCAGATCGGAGGACACCTTGCCGGCGAGGGCGAGAAGGACGTCGCCGTCGACATCGAGCTCGGCGGCGAGCCTGGAGATCTTCTCCTCGGACGGAGTCTCCAGGCCGCGCTCGACCTTGCTCAGATAGGACGGCTCGACGCCGATGCGAGCGGCGAGCTGACGCAGTGAGTAGCTGGGGTCGGTGGCCCGCCGCGCCTCCCGGCGCTCGCGAAGATAGGTGCCGATCTCACGGTTCATTCGTGTAGTGTGTACTACTTGGTACACATTATCCAGCTCAAGATCCGCCGGGCCGGGGGGTGGATCCCGAGCCGAGGACCCGACGAGAGCGCAGCCCTGACGCTCGGGAGACGCTCACCCCTTCGCCGGCCTCGACAGCCTCTCGAGGTACGCGAGGATCGACAGCACCTCGAACCGGGTGAAGCGGTCGAGCAGCCCCTGCGGCATCATCGTGTTCTGCGTCTTGACGCGCAGGAGAATCGTGCCGGTGGCCACGTTCTGCGGCACCGGGTTCCGGGGGTTGGTGACGATGGTGACCGACCCGGCGCTCTCCTTCGTCACCAGCCCGGTCAGCGTCGAGCCGCTCGCCAGCTGCAGGAGCTGCAGGCGGTACATCTCGTCGACCTTCTCGCCCGGCTCGAGGATCTCGGTGAGGACGCCGGCGCGATCACCCTTCCAGCGAGTCAGGACGTCGTTGAGGTCGGGCCCGATCTTGCCGCCGGTGGCCTGTCCCGCGGCGACATGGCACTGCGCGCAGCCGGCCTCGCCGAAGAGCTCGGCACCCTCGGCCGCGTCGGCGACGAGCTTCGTACGCGCGATCTCGGCGGCGAAGTCCTCGACCTTCCACTGCTGGACGAAGGTGCGGGTGTTGCCGAGCGGATCCGCAGGCGCCACCGGATTCTCGAGCCACGCGTCGAGATCCTTGCGTCTGACTTTCAGGCGCTGCGCCTCGGCA
>CAYMLL010000021.1:0-25949 GCA_964390645.1 uncultured Planctomycetia bacterium
GAGCACTAGACTGAAAATCTAGGTGTCGGCAGTTCGACTCTGCCCCCGCGCACCAGATTTGAAGCCCCGCGAGTCCAGGACTTGCGGGGCTTGACTCTTGCCGGGTCATGCGGCGAGAAGCTCGGCTGCGTAACCACTGTGCCTTCGCCCGGGCACGGTCAGGTCCTCGTGTCGGGGCGGGTTCTGACAGCTCCCTGTCCGGATGGTCCGCGGTCCTTGTGAACGGAGGTTAAGACCTTTTTGAAACTGTTTCCAGGTTCCTCTCGGGGAGTACCCGCGAGGAACCGCCCAGGGGCCGGCGACCCGCGTGACGGGTCGGTGCGGATAGCGAATCCGCGAAGTTCGGGGCGGCCCGTCGAAGCTGTCCGTTCGGCGGAGTCGTCACGGGCTCCGGGAGCCGGGGGCACCGTGGCGGCAGCCAGGACGACAGGGCCAGTAGCCACCGCCCGGTCGGCCCGAACCGGAAGCAAACTGACAACCGCAACCAGCATCTCGGTCTTCGCACGGGCGATCGGATCGGGCAGCGTTTCGACGGTGGCGACCCGCTCTCGCCACTGGACCCTGACGGTGTTTCCGGTGAGGTCCTCGTCCCCGCTGTCGGTCGCTCCTGATGGCGATTCGAGGTCCGTTGACCGGACTCGAGCCTCACGCCGGACTGCCGGGGTCGGTCTGGCGAAGTGGGAAAAGTTCGGGGGATTGCGGGTGGACCTGGCCACACGAGGCGGTGCCGTCCGCGGTGGCCTTCACACCGCTGCGAGGCGTGACAGCGCGGTGCCGGCGATTCGCATCCGGTTGTCCGGAGCCGAGCCGCGACACACGATCGCGGCGCTGAGCAATTGTCGATCATTTCCCGGTGTGGATTCCGATCGAGCCGCCCCGGCGGCTCCACTGGCAAGGTCACGGAGCTGTTGATTCACAATGGCTTGCACGACTGGCATCGAACTTGCATTCAGCTCGGGTCAGTCGGTTCGCACCTTCGAGCCGAGTGTCTCCACCAGCGGGAGGAGACGAGAACGACATCGTTCAAGGTGTCGACCTCGATCTGGACTCGGGAGCTTCCTCGCCGCGTTGGACGCCCGCGCGTCGGCAGGTCCGACTCCACGGATGTCGGGTGTCGGTTCGGTGTCTTGGTCGCGGAGACGCTTCGCGAGGCAATGTCAGAAACTCAAGGAATGGACCGAGGCGGGAGGACCCAGCTCATGGAAATCACCTTTCACGAAGTGACTGTCGATTCGGAAGATTTGCAGTCGACGATCGAATCGCTCGAGGCGGCCAACGCACGCAACCTCCGGATCAAGGCACTCTACGAGGAGATTCTCAGAGTGCAGGGCGGTGGAGCACGTTCCTCCTCGATCTCCCCGTGGCGAACCGGACTCGGTGTGCGGGTCGCGCGGGCCAGGAACGCGAAGACGCTCGCCGAGACGATCACCGACGTGCTGCTCGAGGCGAGCGAGCCGCTGCGTCCGAAGGACCTTCGGGACAGGGTGCTCGAGGCCGGGTACATCACCCAGGCCCGTGATGACAGCTTCTACATCGCGGTCTTCAACACTGCGAAGAAGGTCCCCGGTATCATCAAGTCGAAGGCCGGATTCTCGCTGAATAAGCCCTCCGGGGGCTCCGCGAGCAAGGACCGTCGGAAGTAGGCGACCGGGACCTGCCGGGTCCGGCGGTCCGTGACGGCTGACTCGAGGGGCGACCGTTCCTCACTCGCCCTGCCGTCGATACGGGTTGACCCGGACTCCGTGTGGGGGCTTCAGCGGAGCAGGTCCGGTCCTGCCTGGCAGACGAGGGGAGGAGCCGTCCCGAGCTCCGACACGGTCATCGTCGTCACATCGCTCGGGAGCTTCCGGCGGTTGTGCAGGTCGACGGGCAGGATCCTGGAGACTGTCGACGATGGTCCGTCCGCCGTCTCGCCGCGCCGCGCCGCGCCGGCCGCAGGACGACAGCACGGCGCGCGGGCCGAGCGCGCTGCTCTCACTTCAGCGGTGCACCTTCCAGCGGCGTTCCGTTGGTCGTCAGGATTTGGAAGTGGTGGACGCGATGGGGGCCCTCGTACTTCCAGACGATTCTCTTGTCGCGCGTGACCTCGAAGAGCTTCATGCCGCTCGTCGCCGCGTAGCTCGCGATGACGGTGTTGCCATTCGGCAGACGCTGTGCACCGCAGGGATCGACGAACGGATCGCCCGGGAGATCATCGTTCGTGACCTTCCAGACGACCTTGCCCCCGGCGTTGACCTCGATCGTCTTGTTGCCGTTCGTCAGGTTGATCAGGGTGTTGCCGTTCTTCAGGCGGATCGCCGTGAAGGGCCAGTTTCGCGCCTTGCGGCCGCCGAGATCCTCGAAGTCAGTGCGAAACTCCTTCACGACCTTCCCCGACGGCGTGTACTCCTTGACCTTGAACGCCAGCAGGTGCGGCACGAGGTAGTTGCCGCTCGGTAGCTTGCGGGCCATTCGGGTCTGCATGTGGGCGTTCTTCGTCTCCGGGTCCAGCGGGCAGTCGACCACGATCTTCCCCTTCGGGTCGACCTCGAGAAGCCTCGGCAGGTCTCCGAGTTCGGTGATCAGCGTGTTGCCGTCGTCGAGCCGCTGGCACGTGCCGATCTCACGGTTCTCGTCGGACTTCCGGTAGTGAAAGACGACCTTCTTCTCACGCGTGATCTCCTTCACCCCGTCGGCCCAGGCGATGAGGACGTTGCCATCCGGCAGGACGAATCCGTCGCGCGCGCCCCGGCGTCCGGCATCCCAGAGCGGCTTGCCTGACTCATCGATGATGCCGGTGAACGACGGACCGGCGACGAAGAAGGAGTGACGGATCTCCCGGGCCGGCGACGAACGTGCTGCGAGGGTGCTGACGAGCAGCAGAGCAAGAGTCGAGAATCGAGGCATCGGCGTGCTCCGAACGGATTCGACGAGCATCAGAGCTTCCGGGTGTCGAGCATCCCGGCTCGGTCCAGACGCAGACGGAAGGGTAGCACGCGGATCCGCGGCTCCCAAGCCGCCGTCGCGCTTTCGCCCCTCGTCGTGGCCGTGGACCGGGAGGGCGCGATGTCAGGGTCACGCCGCCGCACTGCGAGATTACGGTCGGCCGTGTTATTCTGTGGGTAGCCTTGACCGTGGCAACGAAGCGACGAGATGACGTATGACACGATCGGTTCTGACGACCGTCGTTTTCGCCTCGTGGGCGCTCGTGGCCGTCGACCTGCGCGCTCGACAGCACTGGGCTTACCGCGCCCCCGTGCGTCCGACACCGCCGCTGGTCGATGGGCGACGCGCGCCGCCCATCGACGCCTTCGTGCGGCGTCGTCTCGAGGCGGAAGGCCTCTCTGCGTCCCCGTCGGCCTCTCGTCCGGAGCTGATTCGCCGCCTTTGCCTCGACCTCGGCGGCCTGCCGCCGACGGCCTCGGAGGTCGAGAGCTTCGTCACGGACGACTCGCCGGACGCGTACGAGAAGATCGTTGACCGTCTGCTCGCATCGCCACGATTCGGTGAGCGTTGGGCGCAACCCTGGCTCGATCTCGCTCGCTACGCGGACTCGAACGGCTTCCAGGCCGACCAGATCCGTGAGAGCTGGCCGTACCGCGACTGGGTCGTGGCGGCGCTCGCGACGGACATGCCCTTCGACCGCTTCTCGATCGAGCAGCTCGCCGGCGACCTGCTGCCGGACGCGACGCCGGGGCAGCGTGTCGCCACGGGATTCCATCGCACGGTCCCGTGCAACGTCGAGGCCGGCGTGCATCCAGAGGCGAATCGCACCGATCAGCTCCTCGATCGGGTCAATACGACCGGCACGGTCTGGCTCGGCGTGACGCTCGAGTGCGCTCAATGCCACGACCACAAGTACGACCCGTTCACGATGGTCGACTACTACCGGCTCTTCGCGTACTTCAACAACACGCCACTCGAGGTGCGCAACGCGTCGGGCAAGGGAGTGCAGTTCGACTTCTGGGGCCCGAAACTGTCGCTGCCCCTGGCGCCGTTGCTGGCGGAGCGCAAGAAGCGGCTGGAGCAGGCCGCCCGGGAGCTTCGGGGTCGGCGCACGAAGCTGCTGGCGGACACCGCCGTGCGTGACAAGTGGGAGAAGGAGGTCGCCTCGAGAGACGACTTGCCGGAGCCGGTGGCGAAAGCGCTGCGCAAGACGGCCGTGAAGCGCTCGAAGAAGGAGCGCCGGGTGGTCGCCGCCCACTTCGCGAAGCGTCACCGGCCGCTGCGGGATCTGGATGCCGAGATCGCGGGCCGCAGGAAGGAGCTCGCCGCGATCCGGCCGCCTTCGACGCTCGTCATGGTCGAGATGGAGCAGCCGCGAGAGACTCACGTCCTGGCCCGCGGCAGCTATCTCGAGAAGGGCGAACGCGTCGAGACGGGAACGCCGGCCGCACTGCCCCCTCTGCCGGCCGACTCGCCGCCGAATCGTCTGGGGCTCGCCCGCTGGCTCGTGGACGGTTCGAATCCGCTCGTCGCCCGTGTCACCGTCAATCGCTGGTGGGCGGAGCTCTTCGGTCGAGGGATCGTCGCCACCCTCGAGGACTTCGGGTCCCGGGGTGACAGGCCGACACACCCCGAGGTTCTCGACTGGCTGGCGGTCGATCTGGTCGAGTCCGGCTGGTCCATGAAGCGCCTGCTGCGTCAGATCGTCTCGTCCGGGACCTATCGCCAGTCCTCGAGGATACGCCCCGAGATGATCGAGCGTGACCCACGCAACGAGCTCCTCGCACGCGCCTCCCGGTTCCGCATGTCGGCGGAGATGATCCGTGACAACGCGCTCGCCGTCAGCGGTCTCCTCAGCGCCCGGATCGGCGGCTCTCCGGTGATGCCGTATCAGCCCCCGGGCATCTGGCGACACGTGGGACGCGGCGGGCCGACCTGGACCGAGGCGAAGGACGAGAGCCGCTATCGTCGTGGGATCTACATCGTCCACCGTCGAGCGGCGCCGTATCCCAGCCTCGTCAACTTCGACGCCCCGGATCGGGGAGCGTGCACGGTCGCGCGTGCGAGGACGAACACGCCACTGCAGGCCTTGACGTTGCTCAACGACCCGGCCTACGTCGAGGCGGCGCTCGCTCTCGCGGTCCGTATCCTCCAGGAGTCCGCGAGCTCCGCCGACGAGGAGCGCGTTCGTCACGCCTTTCTGCTGGTGCTCGGTCGCTGGCCGACCGACGGCGAGAGCGCCACGGTGTCAAGATTGGTGGCCGAGCGCGCGCATCGGCTGTCCTCCGACAGCAAGGCCGTGAAGCAGCTGCTCGACGTCGGCGGCGTCTTTCGTCCACCCGGCAATCTGATCCGCAGCGAGGTGGCGACATGGTTCTACGTCGCATCGGTGCTCCTCAACCTTGACGAGACGATCACGCGGGAGTAGACGGTGCCCCCCGACATTCTGCAGAGACTTACCCGCCTCGCCATGAACGAGCTTTCGCTGCGTACGCGGCGTCACTTTCTTCAGGGGGTCGGCTTCGGGCTCGGCGGTGCGGCGTTGACCTCTCTGCTGGCGCGCGACACGACCGTGTCCGCGCCGGTCGGTCCACACTTCGCTCCCCGGGCACGCTCCGTGATCTACATCCACATGGTCGGCGCGCCGTCCCATCTCGATCTCTTCGATCACAAGCCGGAGCTTCAGCGTCTCAACGGCACGCGTTGTCCCGACGAGATGTTCGTCGGCAAGCGACTCGCGTTCATCCGCACCCAGCCACAACTGCTCGGCACGCCCCGGGACGAGAAGTTCGAGTTCCGGCGTGGGGGTGCCTCCGGCCTCGAGATCTCGAACCTCCTGCCGCACCTGCAGAAGGTCGCGGACCGGCTCTGCGTGATCAAGACGCTGCACACGGATCAGTTCAACCACGCGCCGGCGCAGCTCCTGCTGCTCACCGGCTTCTCGCGCTTCGGACGACCGAGCTTCGGCTCGTGGGCCAGCTACGGACTGGGAAGCGAGAACCGCGACCTTCCGGACTTCGTCGTCCTCGTCACCGGTCAGGTGCTCGGCGCGGGAAACAGCGCCTGGGGGAGCGGCTTCCTGCCGACCGTGCACCAGGGTGTCGAGTTCCGCAGCCAGGGGGATCCGGTCCTCTTCCTGTCGGATCCTGTCGGTGTCGAGCGCTCGGATCGACGCGTCGTCATCGACGCGGTGCAGCGGCTGAACCGGGCGCGTCTCGCCGACGTCGGCGATCCGGAGATCGCGACTCGTATCAGTCAATACGAGCTCGCCTACCGCATGCAGACCTCCGTTCCGGAGCTCATGGACATCGGCCGGGAGTCGAAGGCGACCCACGAGCTTTACGGCACCAGACCCGGCAAGCGGTCCTTCGCGAACAGCTGCCTCCTGGCGCGACGGCTCGTCGAGCGTGGTGTTCGCTTCGTGCAGCTCTTCGATCAGGGCTGGGATCACCACGGCAACGTCTTCGGAAACCTGCCGAACAAGGCGAAGCAGGTCGACCGGCCGATCGCCGCGCTGATTCGCGACCTCGAGACGCGCGGTCTTCTCGATGAGACACTGGTCGTCTGGTCCGCGGAGTTCGGACGCACGCCGATGGCGCAGGGCAAGAGCGACAGCGGCAAGCCACAGACGAAGGCCGGTCGTGATCACCACAAGGAGGCTTACACGGTCTGGATGGCCGGCGGTGGCACGCGCCCGGGTCACACGTACGGCAAGACCGATGACCTCGGCTACGGCGTGGCCGAGCACCCCGTCCACGTTCACGATCTCAACGCCACGATCCTTCATCTTCTCGGCGTCGATCACGAGCGCTTGACGTTCCGGTATCAGGGGAGAGAGTTCCGGCTGACGGATATTCACGGCGAGGTCGTACGCGACGTGCTGGTCTGAGGAGGTGAGCGGTCCTGCACCGCGGCGAGGCGTCGCGGTGATCCGGGCAGAGCGTCCCCGACCTTTGCGTGGAATTGCTTCACCGTGTGCCTCACAATGGTCGGTTGGAGGTAGAGAGACCTTGCTCCATGTGGCCCTGGCGCTCTCGCTCGCCCTCGCCGGACAGTCCGACGCGGCGGCGCTCGAGCGCTTCGAGAAGGACATTCGCCCGGTGCTCGTGGAGCACTGCTACCGGTGCCACTCTGTCGGCGCCAAGAAGCTCCAGGGCGGGCTGCTGCTCGACACGCGGGCCGGAACGCTCCGCGGTGGCGACAGCGGGCCGGCGCTGGTTCCCGGGAAGCCGGGACGGAGCCTGCTGCTCTCGGCGCTGCGGTACGAGGATCTCGAGATGCCGCCGAAGGGGCGGCTGCCCGATCGTGTCATCGCCGACTTCGAGCGCTGGGTGAAGGAGGGGGCGCCGGACTCGCGGGAGTCACCGACAGCTGCGGAGGACGTGGAGACCGGTGGGGATGCGGGTATCGAGGCGGCCAGGCGGCTGTGGGCCTTTCGCACGCCGACGCGGCAGGATCCGCCCGCCGCTTCGGGTGGGGCGAGGCCGCGAGGCCGCGTCGATGCGTTCGTCGTCGCGAAGCTCGAGGAGTCGGGACTCTCTCCCGCTCCACCGGCGAGCGCGCGAGCGCTCGTACGACGGGTGTCGTTCGATCTCACGGGGCTGCCCTCGTCGCCGGAGGTCGCGGAGGCCTTCGCGGCGGATCCCGATGTCGTCGCCTACGAGAGGCTCGTCGACGATCTGCTCGCGTCGCCGCGCTTCGGTGAGCGCTGGGCGCGCATGTGGCTGGACGTCTCGCGCTACGCGGAGGACCAGGCGCACATCGTCGGCAACAACCAGGCGCTCTTCTACCCGAACGCCCATCTCTTCCGAGACTGGGTCATCGCCGCGTTGAATGCCGACATGCCGTACGACCAGTTCGTCCGTCTGCAGCTGGCCGCGGATCTTCTCGGCGGTCACGAAGGTGATCGGGCGGCTCTGGGCTTTCTCGGCCTCGGGCCGAAGTACTACCGGCGCAACGACGTCTCCGTCATGGCGGACGAGTGGGAGGACCGTGTCGACACCGTCACGCGAGGTCTGCTCGGGCTGACGGTCGCGTGCGCGCGCTGTCATGATCACAAGTACGACCCGATCGAGACGGAGGACTACTACGCGCTCGCCGGCGTGTTCGCGAGCACCGAGATGTTCAACCTGCCGATCGAGAAGCCGGCATCGAGCTCCGGGTCTTCCGGGAAGGACGGCAAGAAGAAGAGAAAGAAGAGCTCGCCGGGCCAGACGATGCACGTCATCCGTGAGGGCAAGCCTCGCGATCTCGAGGTATTCGTGCGCGGCGATCCGACGGCGAAGGGACCGACGGTGCCGCGTCGATTCCTCCGTGTTCTTTCGGCGCAGGAGCCGGAGCCCTTCTCCTCGGGAAGCGGACGTCTGGGCCTCGCGGAAGCCATCGTCGCGCCGGGCAATCCCCTGACGGCGCGGGTGATCGTCAATCGTGTCTGGGCTCTCCTCTTCGGTCGTGGGCTCGTCGGCACTCCGAGCAACTTCGGCAAGCTTGGCGAGGCGCCGACGCACCCGAGGCTGCTGGACGATCTCGCAGCTCGTTTCGTGGAGAACGGCTGGTCCGTGAAGCAGCTGATCCGGGAGCTCGTGCTGTCGGCGACCTACCGTCAGTCGAGCCAGATCACGCCCGCAGGGCTGTCGAAGGACCCGACTAACCGGCTGCTCTGGCGCATGCCGAGGCGTCGCCTGGACGTCGAGGCGTGGCGCGACTCCCTCCTCCTGGCGGCGGGGCGGCTCGACGCGGCGGTCGGGGGGCGGTCGGTGCGCCCGCAGGATCCCGAGGAGCGACGCCGCACGCTGTACAGCCGCGTCAGCCGCTTCGAGCTCGACAAGATGCTCGTGCTGTTCGACTTTCCGGACGCCAACGTGCACTCCGCGGGTCGCGTGCACACGACGACTCCGCTGCAAAAGCTCTTCGCGATGAACAGCGCGTTCCTCACGCGACAGGCAGACTTCCTCGCGGATCGCCTCCTGGGGGAGAAGACGCGTCGCGACGCGCGCGGTCGGATCGGGCGCGCCTACCGGATTGTCTACGGGCGTCCTCCGAGCACTCGTGAGTCGGACCTCGGTGTCGCCTTCCTCGACGGGGCCGGTGCCGACATCGGTCGCTGGCGACAGTACACGCAGGCACTTCTGATGTCGAACGAGGCTCTCTTCGTCGATTGAGCGTTGACGGACGGTTGACCCGACCGGGCGCATCACGGATCTTGATGTCATGACCGATCGAGCCTTCGCAAGGCCTCTCTCCCGACGTGACATGCTACAGCGTGCCGGAGGCGGCTTCGGAATGGTCGCCCTCGCCGGCACGCTCGGCGCTCTTTCGGAGCGGCGTCACGCCTGCGCCGCGGGCTCCACGTCAGCGGGTCGTGCCGACTCGCCGGTGGGCGGTGGTCTCCACTTTCCGGCTCGCGCTCGGCGAGTGATCTTTCTGTGCATGAACGGCGCGCCGTCGCACGTGGATACCTTCGATCCGAAGCCGGCGCTCGCGAAGCACGCAGGTCAGCGACCGACGGCGCAGACCGGACGCAAGATCACCGGCGGCTGGAAGCCATCGCCGTTCCGTTTCCGCGCGCACGGGCAGAGTGGCGTCGTCATGAGCGAGCTCTTCCCGCGGCTCTCGCGCTTCTCGGACGATCTCTGCGTGCTGCGTTCGATGCACACCGATGAGCCGAACCACGAGCCGGGGCTCCTGATCCTGCATTCGGGAAATCCGCAGCCGATTCGACCCTCGCTCGGCTCCTGGGCGTCCTACGGGCTCGGTACCGAGAACGAGAACCTGCCGTCGTTCGTCGTCCTCAGTCCGGGAAGGCCGGTCGTCGGGCCGCAGCTCTGGTCGAACAGCTTCCTTCCCGGGGAACACCAGGGGATGGGTGTCGATACGAATGACCTGCGTGTCGATCGCCTCGTGGCCAACCTCCGTCATCCCGATCTCGCTCCCGAGGATCAGCGTCGCCAGCTCGAGCTCGTCGGCCGACTCAACCGGTTGCACATCGAGCAACGAGAGAATGAGGCCGCGCTCGAGTCGCAGATCCGCGCCTTCGAGCTCGCCTTCAAGATGCAGCGCGATGCGCAGGACGCGTTCGACGTCAGCCGGGAGCCCCAAGCCCTTCGCGAGCGCTACGGGAAGTCTCCGTACGGGCAGTCCTGCTTGCTGGCGCGGCGGCTCGTCGAGCGAGGTGTCCGCTTCGTCGAGGTCTGCTACGTCACGAAGGGTGGCAAGCAGCCCTGGGACACGCACCAGGACAACGACGGCCGCCACCGCAGCCTCTGCGCCGACAGCGACCGCGGCACCTCGGCGCTGCTCGAGGATCTTCGCCAGCGCGGGCTCCTGGACGACACCCTGGTGGTCTGGGGAGGCGAGTTTGGCCGCACTCCGTTCGCGCAGAACGGCAAGAAGAAGCAGAAAGCTGGCCGTGACCACCACGCCACGGGATTCTCGATGTTCCTCGCGGGTGGAGGTGTCCGGGGCGGCGTCATGTACGGCAGCACGGACGAGTTCGGCATGAACGCGGTCGAGAGCCGCATGCACGTCCACGACCTGCACGCCACCATCCTCCACCTGCTCGGCGTTGATCACGAGCGGCTGACGTACCGCTACTCCGGCCGCGACTTCCGCCTGACGGACGTTCACGGCGCCGTCGCGCACGACATCGTGGCGTAGAGCCGGCTCTGTTCGTCTTCGTGTCCGCTGGCGGGTGAGGCGCGGACGATGCCCGTCCGGTACGGACGGTGACAGCGTCACGTTGGCAACCGGGGACCGCGCATCTCCCGGCCGGTACGGATCGCGCTCGGGTCCCGGAGATCACTTCCGGGGGGGTGAGGCTTGCCGGGTCGAGGTCGGCTTGCGGCCTCTGCTTCGAGCCGGGCCGGGTGACATCGGACGAGTACGATCGCTCGCGGGCGTCTTCACGGCCGTCAGGCGAACAGCTCCTGCACCGGCTTCCCCTGTCCGTCCTTCGTGGCGTAGAACGGGCGTCTCTCCACCTCGACGTTGTACCGGGGAGACATGCCGAGCGCGTGGAAGATCGTCGCGTGCAGGTCGGTGATCGTTACCGGTTTCTCGATCGTCGTCGCGGGGCGCTCCTCGGCGGTCTTGCCGTGGACAACGCCTTTCTTGATTCCGCCGCCGAACATCAGCACGCTCGACGCGCTCGTGAAGTGGCGGTGCATGCCGTAGAACTTCAGATCGTCGATGATGTTCGGTTGGTCGACCTGATTGCGCACCGCCTTCTCGGGCTTCCCTTCGACGAGACAGTCGCGGCTGAACTCGCTGGCGAGCACGATCAGCGTGCGATCGAGCAAGCCGCGCTCCTCGAGATCGAGAACCAGCTGTGCGATCGGCGCGTCGATGACCTTCTTCAGCTTCGCGAGGCGTGTGTGGCCGTTGTCGTGCGTGTCCCAGCGCAGGAAGGGGCCGTACTCCGTGGTCACCTCGATGAAACGCGCTCCGTGCTCGACGAGGCGTCGTGCGAGCAGGCAGCCGAGACCGAATTTGCCGGTGTCGTACCGCTTGTAGCTGTCCTCGGGCTCCGCTGCCAGATCGAAGGCTCTAGCTGCCGGGGAGCGCATCAGATGGTACGCCGACTCGAGGGATCGTAGCAGGGACTCCTGCTGGTAGGTCGAGCCGTGCTTCGCGATCGGGCTCGCCTCGAGGACCTTGCGGTACGCCTGGTACCGCTTCTTGAATCGGCTCGGGCTCATGCCGGACGGCGGACGTACGACCTCGACCGCCTGCTTCGGATCGGGAACGCGGAACGGTCCGTGTTCGCTCCCGAGGCAGCCGGCGGTCTGGAAGGCCTTGAGCTCCTCGGCCTCGCCGTTTCCCTCGTAGACCTGTCCGATGTCGACGAAGGCCGGCATCGCGTCGTCGCGTGGGCCGAGCGCCTGGGCGATCCACGCGCCGATGTGGGGCGCCGCGACGGTCAGCGGCGGCTCGTAGCCGGTGTGCCAGTGGTACTGGTGCCGCGAGTGCAGGATGAAGCCGAGGTCGCCGAGCACGTGCGAGCGGATCAGGGTGCCGCGGTCCAGGACGCTCGCGACCTGCTCCAGCCCTTCGGTGAGGCGTACGCCGTCGACGGCGGTCGGGATGGAGGGGAAGGTGCAGAGCACCTCCTTGGCGGGCAGGCCCTTGCGGTACGGTGTGTGGCGTTTGGGGTCGAAGGTCTCGGTGTGAGCCATGCCGCCAGCCATCCACAACAGGATGACGGAGTCGGCCGTGGGCTCGACCCTGGTCGTCGGGAGCTCGTCGGCGAAGGTGCGCGGAGCGCCGGCGGCGAGTGCGCCGAGGGTGGCCGCGCTCGCGGTTCGCAGGAAGTCTCGTCGGTCGATTCTCGGCGTCATGTTCGTCTCTCCGGATCCTCGATCACGATCATCCCGTGGGTGCGAGCACCGCTCGAGCGGCTTCGGGGGCGTGGTCGATCACGGTGCTTGGCGTCATGATGTCTCCTCGCTGGCCATCAGTGGATCAGCTGAAACTCCGGCAGCATGAGCGTGAGCCAGAGGGCATCGGCGACGCCGTCGCGCGTCGGAGTCTGGCCGACGAGCTCTTCGACGACGGCTCGCTCCTCGTCGTTCGGGCGGCGACCCAGCGCACGGATCCATATCCGATCGACCAGGTCGCGGCTCTCGAGTTTCGACTCCAGCCACCTGTCCGCTCCCTTTTTCAGGGTGTCGGCGAGCGTCGCTCCATTCGTCAGCTCGAGCGCCTGCAGCAGCGTCGCGATGGAGTCTCGTCGCGTGACGACCTGTTCGCGGCCCGGTCGGCCAAGGGCGACGACGAGCGTGTTGGCGATGGTCAGGGAGGAGCGCGCCGGTGGCAAGCCGTCATCCGACGTGTCGACGGGCGAGAAGTGTCCGGCGAGGTTCCACGGCGCCATGCCGATGTCGCCGAGCTCCGTCGCATGACGCCAGCCTTCGGGCTCGAGCTCCCTGCTCTGGTAACCCTCGATCTTCTCGTTCGTCGTCAGCCAGGATCCGTCGCTGCCGAGCGACCAGGTCGGCTTTCCCTTCGAGTCGGCACCGACGAGGAAGGCCACAAAGCCCGCCGGGTTCGGAGCGCTGCCGGCGTTGCGCGCCCTCGCCGCGATCGTGTGAGGGCCGGCAGATAGAGGCCCCTCGAGAGATCTCTTCACCGGTGACTCCCACGTCTCGCTCGTCGCGACCTGCTTGCCGTCGATGAAGATCTCGAGCTCGTTGTCCGCGGTCGCGACCAGGTGCGTGATCTTGGATGGATCGGCCAGCGTGAAGGTCTTTCGAAAGTAGGCTGTCTCGCCCGCGGCGGCCGTCGATGCCTTGCTCGAGCTCCAGATCCAGCGTACGGCGCGCGCGTCGATGATGACGCCGGGTGTGCGCGTGCCTCGACGGGCCTTCACCGCGGCCCACTGTCCTCCCTGTCCACGACCGTCGATCTTGCGCATCAGCCCGGAGACGGGCGTGCGCAGGCCCGTCAGGGTCGAGACGGCGTCGACGAACTGCTCCGCCGACAGGCGCTTCACCGACGGGCCGAGAAAGATGCGGCCGTCGCTCCGCGCCGACACCTCCTCGTCCGACACTTCCTCGTCCGGCACCGATGGCAACCGGTAGGTCCTCGACGTGACGATCCGGCGAAGCGTGTGCTGGAGGTCGTAGCCGTGCTCGACGAGATCGGCGGCGAGCCAGTCGAGGAGATCCTGACTCCACGGCTCCGCGTCCATGTCGTCGAGCGGCTCGACGATGCCACGGCCGAGGAGGTGGGCCCAGAGACGGTTGACGATGGTGCGCGCCAGGCGGCCGTTCTCGGGTCGCGTCATCAGCTCGGCCAGGCGCCTCGTGCGCTCCTTGCGCGGCAGCGTTCCCGAGATCTCGCCGAGCTCGGGATAGAGGAATCGCACCTCGGCGGGCTTGCCGGTCGGCTTGTCACACCGATGGAGCTCGAGCGGCTTGTCTGCGAAGACCGACGCGAACCCGTAAGCGTCGGTGAGCTTCCAGTCGTTGATGAAGCTGTCGTGGCAGCTGGCGCATTTCAGGTTCGTTCCGAGGAAGACCTGGGCGACGTTCTGAGCCGCCTGGATCTCGGGCCGCTGGCTCTCGTTGACGACTCCGCGCCACTTGATGCCTCGCGTGAAGCCCTCGCTCCCGGGGACGGGGTCGATCAGCTCTCGCACGAAGCGGTCGTAGGGCCGGTTCTCGACGAGCGCTTCGTAGAGCCAGCCGGTGATCTGCTTGCGGCCGTTGTCGATGAAACCGGTGCCGCGGTAGGCGTTGCGCAGGGCATCGTTCCAGAAGGTCAGCCAGTGGTCCGCGTAGGCGGTCCGGTCAGCGAGGAGGCGATCGACGAGCCTCGCGAACCTGTCGGCAGCACCGTCGTCGTCCAGTTCCTGCAGCGTCTTCGCCGACGGGAGCAGGCCGACGAGGTCGAGATGCGCTCGCCGGGCGAAGACGCGATCGGAGACCGTCGCGAAGTCGTCCACGCCGTGTTTTCGGAGGTAGTCGAGGACGATGCGGTCGACCGGATGCTCGACGTCATCGATGTCCGGCAAGTGCGGACGCCGCGGAGCGAGCGGCGCGCGCCGGTGCCTCTTCGCGAAGCTGAAGCCGTCCGTCCAGGTCGCTCCGTCGTCGATCCAGCGTGTCAGGATCGTCACCTCGGTCTCGGCGAGGCGATCGCCCTTCGGCGGCATGCGTGTCTTGCGGTCCTCCGCGGTAACTCTGGCGATCAGGGTGCTCGATGTCGGGTCGCCGGGGATCAGTGCCGCGCCGCTCTCGCCGCCCTCGATGAGCCCCGCGCGTGTGTTCATCGACAGGCCGCCACGGCGCTTCGGGCCGCTGTGGCACTTCGAGCAGCGCGCCCGCAGCAGGGGAGCGACGTCTCTGTCGAAATCGACCGTGTCCTCGGCGAGAGTCGCGTTCGTCGAGAGGCTGGGCGTCAGTACCGTCGCGATCGCGACGACCGGGAGAGCCCGTGATGGCGCGTACGATGCTCTCACCGATCACTTCCCCCGCTTGAAGAAGGCGGCGTTCCGGTCGCCGCGGGACAGCAGATAGGCCATGAGGTCGAGCACCTCCTCGTCGCTGAGCGTTTTCAGCAGGCCTGCCGGCATCATCGACGTGGGAGAAGGCGCGGTGCTGGCGATGGTCTTGCGATGGACGTTCGTGTTGTGCCCGGGTGACAACATGTCCGTGTTGACGTTGAGGTTGTCGCCTCCCATGTTGACGATGCGTCCGGTGATGACGGAGCCGTTCGTCAGGATGAACACCGTCGCCCGGTACTGATCGGAGACGGTCTTGCTCGGATCGAGGATCGCGTCGAGAAGATCCTGGTGGCTGAAGCGTCCGGCCAGCCCGGTGAGATCGGGCCCCATCGCGCCCCCCTGTCCGTCGAAACGGTGGCAGAGGAAGCAGCGTGCGGCGGCGAACATCGTCTTGCCGTTGTCGAAGTCACGGTCGGTGAGCCCCTCGCGCAGGAGCGGCGTCAGCATCTCGGTGCTCCATTCCTTACCGGGGCCCTTCGGCTTCGGCAGCGTCGCGAGGAGGTCGGGAGCCGGCTTGTCGCGGAGCACGTCGGCGAGCGCTGTCCGGTCGTCCCCCTCGAGCGCCTTCACCGCCTCGTTCTTGATGTTGCGGATGAAGCCGGCGAAGCTCGCGCCACCGCGGAACGCACGACCACTCTGGAACCAGGTGAAATAGCGTTTGCGCAGCGACAGCGTCCAGCCGCTGCGCAGCGACCGCAGGCAGTACGCGTAGTGGATCTGCTCCTCCTGGGTCGGCGCCTTCTCGAGCAGGTCGAGCGTCTTCTCGACGACGTCATCGGCCTCGAGGTAGACGAGGAGGCGGCAGAGCTCCCGGTTGACGTCGGCGTTCGCCGACGGATAGTGCGCCCCGAAACGGTCGCCGAGGCGCTTGGTCATGGCGGCTTCCGGGCGTCCCATGCGGATGAACACGAGCCCGTAAGCACGCAGCAGCGGGAGTCTGAGCGGCGCGTGTTGCCAGCCGATGCCGGCGAGACGTTCGAGCACGGCGCCCTGCAGAGACCTGTCCGCGTGTCGCGCCAGCGCGAGCGCGGTCTCGATGGTCGCTCGCGGTGTCTCCTGTGCGAGAGCCCGCTGTCGCCAGCGATCGATCGGCTGCAGCTCGATCGCGGTGCGCGCGGCGAAGCGGATGGCTCGGTCGTCGTGCTCCAGAGCCTGCCACGCGATCTCGAGCGCGGCGTCGCTCACGTTCTGGCCACGGGCCGCGGGTCCGTGGAGGGCCTCGATCTCCCGGCGCAGTCGTCGGAGCGCGGCCGCCCTTGCGTCGACGACCGCTGGACCGTCGTCGATCGTGCCGGTGTAGGTGACGCGGTAGAGGCCGGACTGCGTGCCGCGTCCGCCGATCAGGAAGTAGAGCGCGCCGTCCTGCGGACGCACGATGAGGTCGGTCAAGGGCAGCGGCGACGCCGAGACGAACTGCTCGAGCTGTCCCTTGTAGGACGAGCCGTCCGGCTTCAGGTGGACGGCGTACATCTTGCCGTAGGACCAGTCGTGGATGTACAGGGCGTCCCGGTACTTGCGCGGGAACTTCGTGCCGTGCCCGAAGGCGATGCCGGTGGGAGAGCCGGGGCCCACGTCGACGACGCTGCCGAGGCTGTCCGGGTAGTACTCCGGCCACTTACCCGTGCCGGAACGCCAGCCGAACTCGCTGCCGCTCGTCGCGTGGTTGACGCGCGTCGGTCGATACCACGGCGCACCGACGTCCCACTCCATGTCGGCATCGTAGGTGAAGAGCTCGCCCTCGCGGTCCAGCGCGATGTCGAACTCGTTGCGGTAGCCGACGGACACGATCTCGAAGGACTTGCCGTCAGGGTCGGTGCGTGCGATCCATCCGCCCGGAGCCATGCGTCCGCGAGCGTGGCCGTTGGCGTCCCACTGGCGTGGAAGAAGGAGATCCTCGGCCCAGACGCGTGGAACGACCGAGGTCTCGGGCTGGGGGAGATCGGTGTGGTTGCCGGCGCAAATGTAGAGCGACTTCCCGTCCGGGGCGAGAATGACCGCGTGCGGTCCGTGCTCGCCGCCGCCGCGGAAAGCGCGCAGCATCCGCACTTCGTCGAGCTCGTCGTCGCCGTCCGTGTCCCGCAGGCGGTAGAGCCCCTTCGACGCGCCACCCTCGCTGCGAACGAGGTAGAGGCTGTCGAAGGCCCAGAGCAGACCGTGCGCGCCGCCGGCGTCGACCGCGAGCTTCTCGACCTTCGTCTCCCCGGCGTCGGCGCCGATCGCGGCAGGAGTGATTCGGTAGAGCCCACCGTACTGGTCACCGGCGATGAGGCGGCCCTTCGGATCCACCGTCAGGCTGACCCACGAGCCCTGGAGGCCTTTTGGCACGGTGTGGAGAAGCTCGACCTCGAAGCCCGGAAGCGTCGTGATCTTCGATGGCGGCGTCGCCGTCACCGGCCTCGCGGGGCGGGCCCCGGCGAGCGTTGCCGCGTTGACGTGAGCGCTCCAGGGGTCGCCGCCGAGCGCCGCGATCTCGGTGGCGGCGGCCCAGCCCCGGGCCTCGAAGCTCGCCTTGCGCCAGCCCGTCACCCGGTCGCCGTTCGCCTGCCACGTTCGATCACTGCCGAGAGCGCGTTTCTTGCCCTCGGCGGGCTCCAGGAGGATCTGTCCGATGAACCCGGCGGGACCGCCGTCGTTGCGCGCGACGATCGTGATCACGTTCTTCCCCGGCTTCAGGGCCTTCCTGATGTCCGCGCTCACCGGCGTCTCCCACGAGCCGCTCTGCGTGATTTGCTGCTCGTTGACGAAGACGCTCATGTGGTTGTCGCAGGAGCCCGAGAAGGTCGCCTTTCTCGGCTGGCCGTCGATCTCGAAGACCCTGCGCAAGTAGACGGTCTGGCGTTCCTTCAGCGGTTCGAGCCAGATCCACTTCGGGCTCGAGGCCTGTGCGGAGGAGACCGCGGGGGTGAACAGGAGGTTGAACACGCAGAGGGGCAGCAGAAGGGCGTTTCGCGTCGCGCGCACGTCGGTTCAGGCTCCATCTCGGTGGTCGTGGTTTGCAGGGATGGGCTGCCTGGCAGGATTCTCTCCCCGCAGATCCCTTTCCCGGACGACCATCGTCGGTGAGGTATCGGGAAAAGTCAATTCGGGGCGGCGAGGGGAATGGATCGTCGTCCGGGAAGCGAGAGCTTCAGCCGCAACGGGGGAGCCGGAGCGGGAGACGCCGTCCGGTTCTTGCGCGGCCTTCGCAAGATCCGAGGCCAGCCGCTCGTTGAAGAAGTGCTTCGGACGCACAAGCGAGTTATCCGGTCCGAGGTCGAGAGCGCGGAACGCAGCGAACGGGGTGCATCGTCGAGTTCTGGCAGGGAAGATCTCGGGCGAAGCGGCCGTTTTCGCGCCGCATCAACCCTCTCGACAGGCCGCCGGCTCGAGTTTCGCCATCGAGAGTCGAGCCCGGGAGCAGCTCCCCGAAGGGTCGATCGAGGCCGACCAGGCCGGCGGGCGACGACGAAACCCCGAGGCTAGGGGGTCAGCCAGATCGCCGTCGTCCTCTCGCCCCGCACCCGGGGCGTCGCTCCCTCCTGCGGACCACGCTCGTGGTGGAGGACGTCGTCGTCTCCTGCGGGCCGTCGCCCTCGCATCCCGGAGACGAGCTCGTCGCAGCGTTCGTTGAGCGGGTCGCCGTCGTGGCCTCGGGTCCACGCCCACGAGGTGTCGTGCTCGAGCGCCGCTCGGGCCAGCTCCTGCCAGAGGTCCGCGTTGAGGATGGGAGCGCCCTTCTTGCGGAAGCCGTTCTTCGACCAGCGTTCGATCCACGCGCTCATGCCCTGGAAGACGTACCGGCTGTCGGTGACGATCAGCACCCGCGACGGCTTCGTCAGCTGCTGCAGGCCTCGCAGTGCCGCGGTGATCTCCATGCGGTTGTTCGTCGAACTGGGGTCCGCGCCCGCGATCTCCAGCCGCTCGTCCCCCGCGACGAGGATCGCGGCCCAGCCGCCCGCACCGGGATTCGGGCTGCAGCCGCCGTCCGTGTAGATCAGCACCTCGGGCACGTCGGCGCCGAGGGTCGGACACTCCTGCTTTTCGAGGGGGGAGTCGGGTACCGGCACGTCAGAGTGTCTCCTCGCAGGTCTTCTCGGCCACCGCGTTCGCTGTTGTCGATCGCTGAAGAGAGTCGGGACGCGTCATTCTCTGGACTTTCCTCGCGTCGTCAACACGCTTCAAGCGTCGCCTGACCGCCGGTCGGGGACGCCTCGTCGTTTCCCTTACCGGCCGGTGTCGCGAAATCCCTGCGCAGCGCTGCGGGGATCGCGAGGGTTGCCCGGGCCCTTCATCGCTCGTCCTTCCCGGGTCGCCCGGGTATCGCGTCGTCGTCGCTTCTCGGTTCCGGGCCTGGTCGTAATCCGGGGCTCCACCGAACATGACGAGGCTCGATCTCAAAACCGCTACTCAACAGTAGTATTTTCCTTGAAAAGGACTATCGTTTCGTAGTAGTTTTCTTTCCAGGCAACGCGGGAGAAGCTACGCAAACTTTTGTGACACATGAAGTTCACGTCTCAGGAAGAGTACGGTTTGAGGTGTGTCCTCGGCCTCGCGCGGGTGACCCGAGGGGACGCCGACGATTCGGAGGCCCACAACGTGGCCGAGATCGCCGCGCGTGAGGGGGTCTCGGTGCAGTACGTGAGCCGGCTCTTTCGCCTCCTCGGCAAGGCCGGAATCCTGGAGAGCGTACGCGGCCGCAAGGGCGGCTACCGGCTGACCCGCTCGGCCGACGAGATCACCGCAGCCGAGATCCTCTCGGCGCTCGGCGGCGCGATCTACAAGAGTGATACCTGCGAGCGTTTTACGGGGGATCGAAGCTTCTGCGTGCATACGAGCGACTGCTCGATTCGCTCTCTGTGGTCCGGCCTGCAACACATCGTCGACCTCGTGTTGTCGCGCGTGACCCTCGGAGAGCTGATCGGTGGGGAGCGCAGCATGGGGCAGTGGATCGACGTGCACACCGAAGATATCGGAGTCCTTCATGCCGGGGGGGGCCAGGGCCCTTCGCAGTGTGGGCGGCCACAGGGCAGTTGATGTCGAACTCGACCGATCAGCTCGACGAGTTCACTCGTCGGGAATACAAGTACGGATTCGTCACCGACATCGAGAGTGACGCCGTGCCGCCAGGGCTGAGCGAGGATGTCGTGCGCCGGATCTCCGCCATCAAGCAGGAGCCGGGGTGGCTTCTCGACTGGCGGCTGCGGGCTCTGCGGCACTGGCGGAAGCTGGTCGAGCCGACCTGGCCTCACGTCAAGTATCCGGAGATCGACTTCCAGAAGATCGTCTACTACTGCGCTCCGAAGCAGACGAAGGAGCTCGAGAGTCTCGACGAGGTCGATCCGGAGCTGATCGCGACCTTCGACAAGCTCGGCATCCCGCTCGAGGAGCAGAAGCGCCTCTCGGGCGTGGCCGTCGATGCGGTCTTCGACAGCGTGTCGGTGGCGACGACCTTCAAGGACAAGCTCGCCGAGCTCGGCATCATCTTCTGCTCGTTCTCGGAGGCGGTGAAGGAGCACCCGGAGCTCGTGCGCAAGTACCTCGGCTCGGTGGTTCCGTACACGGACAACTTTTACGCGACGCTCAACTCCGCGGTGTTCAGCGACGGCTCCTTCTGCTACGTGCCGAAGGGAGTTCGCTGTCCGATGGAGTTGTCGACCTACTTCCGCATCAACGCGGCGAACACCGGCCAGTTCGAGCGTACGCTGCTCGTCGCCGACGAGGGTGCGTACGTCAGCTACTTGGAGGGATGTACAGCGCCGATGCGCGACGAGAATCAGCTGCACGCTGCCGTCGTGGAGCTCGTCGCCCTGGAGGGAGCCGAGATCAAGTACTCCACCGTGCAGAACTGGTATCCCGGCGACAAGGACGGCAAGGGCGGTATCTTCAACTTCGTCACCAAGCGGGGTGCCTGCCGGGGGGCGCGCTCGAAGATCTCCTGGACTCAGGTCGAGACGGGCTCAGCGATTACGTGGAAGTATCCGAGCTGCATCCTGCAGGGCGACGACTCGGTGGGGGAGTTCTACTCCGTCGCCCTGACGAACAATTGCCAGCAGGCGGATACCGGCACGAAGATGGTCCACATCGGGAAGAACACCCGTTCGACGATCATCTCGAAGGGAATCTCCGCCGGCAAGGGCCAGAACTCCTACCGTGGCCTCGTGAAGGTCAACAGGGGAGCCAGCGGCGCGCGCAACTACTCGCAGTGCGACTCGATGCTGATCGGAGACTGCTGCGGCGCTCACACATTCCCGTACATCGAGGTCGAGAATCCGGGCGCGCAGGTCGAGCACGAGGCGTCGACTTCGAAGATCGGCGAGGACCAGATCTTCTACTTGCGGTCACGCGGAATCGATACCGAGGATGCGGTCTCGATGATTGTCAACGGGTTCTGTAAGCAGGTCTTCCGTGAGCTGCCCATGGAGTTCGCGGTCGAGGCGCAGAAGCTTCTCAGCGTCAGCCTCGAGGGCAGTGTCGGCTGATCTGGCCCGTCCAGAGTAACGAAGCAAGCAGCGGAACTACGAGACAGGAATGCTCGAGATCAAGAACCTCCACGCGAAGGTTGATGACTCCGCGATTCTCGCGGGCGTCACCCTGACGATTCGCCCGGGAGAGGTCCACGCGTTGATGGGGCCGAACGGCTCCGGCAAGAGCACGCTCGGGAAGGTGCTCGCCGGGCACGAGGCCTACCAGGTCACCGAGGGCGCGGTGGTCTACCGCGGCAGGGATCTCCTCGAGATGGAGCCCGAGGAGCGCGCATGCGAGGGGATCTTCCTCGCGTTCCAGTACCCCGTGGAGATCCCCGGGGTCAGCAACACGTACTTCCTTCGCACCGCACTGAATGCCGTGCGCAAGCACCGGGGTGAGCCGGAGATCGATGCGTTCGACTTCCTCCGGATCGTCAAGGATAAGGGCGAGCTGGTCGACATGGGTGACGATCTCCTCACCCGTCCCGTCAACGAGGGCTTTTCGGGCGGTGAGAAGAAGCGCAACGAGATCTTCCAGATGGCGGTGCTCGAACCCTACCTGGCGGTCCTCGACGAGACCGACTCGGGACTCGATATTGACGCGCTGAAGACCGTTGCCGCCGGCGTCAACGCCCTGCGTGGCCCGGACCGTTCCTTCCTGGTGATCACCCACTACCAGCGGCTGCTCGAGTACATCGTCCCGGACTTCGTGCATGTGCTCCACGCCGGCAAGATCGTCAAGTCCGGGGGCAAGGAACTGGCACTCGAGCTCGAGGAGAAGGGTTACGCGTGGGTCGAGGAGGAAGCGGTCGGCTCGGGCAGCTGACGGTGAGCAGAAACGTGACGACCTCGAAGCAGCACGTTGCGGCAGAGAGCCGCGTCTTTGTCGAGCGCTTTCGCGAGCTGGAAGGCGTCTGGTCCGCGAACGGCTCGTCGTGGTTCGTCGAGCGCCGACGGGAGGCGTTCGAGTGCTTCACCGCGCTCGGTCTGCCGACGCCGCGTGACGAGGCGTGGAAGTACACCAGCGTGGCGCCCATCAAGAAGCACGCCTTCCGCTGCGAGGCCGGGCACATCGACGAGTCGAGCCTGAGGCCGTTCGCGATCGAGGGCCTCGAAGCGACACGGCTGGTCATCGTCGATGGCGTGTTTCGCGCGGATCTGTCGCAACTCGGTGGGCTGGAGGACGGCGTCGTGGCCGAGAGTCTCGCGACGGCGCTGAGCTCGCGCCGCGCGCAGATCGAGCCACGACTGTCGCAACAGGCGGAGATGAACTCGCAGGCCTTCGTCGCGCTCAACACCGCGCTGGCGGAGGACGGGGCCTACGTCCACGTCGCAAAGAACATCGACGTCTCGCGGCCGATTCACCTGCAGTTCGTGGCCACCGCCGAGAAAGCGCCGCTGATGGCGCACCCGCGCGTCCTCATCGATGTCGAGAGCGGTGCGCGGGTGAAGGTGATCGAGGATTACGTCGCGCTCAACGACGGCGCGGTTTACCTGGACAATGTCGTCACGGAGGTCTTCGTCGCCGAGAACGCGCACGTCACGCACCAGAAGCTGCAGCGCGAGAGCTCCGCGGCCTTTCATGTCGCGACGATCGCCGTCGAGCAGGGAGCATCGAGCACCTTCGTCTCGACCTCGGTCTCCTTCGGTGGAGCGCTCGTGCGCAACGATATTCACGCGCTGCTCGCCGGTCAGGGTGTGGAGTGCACGCTGAACGGGCTCGTCGTCGGCGCGGACAGGCAGCACACCGACAATCATACGAGAATCGTGCACGCCGAGCCGCACTCGAGCAGCTGGGAGCTGTACAAGTCGGTTCTCGACGACAAGGCGCACAGCGTCTTCAACGGCAAGATCTACGTCGCGAAGGACGCACAGAAGACCGACGCCAAGCAGACGAATCAGGGGTTGCTGCTGTCGGAAAGCGCCGTGATCGACACGAAGCCGGAACTGGAGATTTACGCCGACGACGTCAAGTGCACGCACGGCGCGACGGTAGGGCAGCTGGACGAGGATGCGCTGTTCTACCTGCGGTCGCGGGGCATCGACAGTCAGTCTTCGAGGGACTTGCTGGTCTTCGCGTTCGCGAGCGATGTTGTCGATCACGTGGAGATAGAGCCGTTGCGTGGCCTCATCGAGGAGCTGGTCTTCGCGAAGCTGCCCAAGAGCAGTCTCCTCGAGTCCAGTCATTGAAGGAGAGGGCCTGCATGGAAACGGCCGTTCCCGGCAAGTCGAAACTCGACGTCGCGGCCATCCGCGAGGAGTTTCCGATCCTGCGCGAGAAGGTCAACGGCAAGCCGCTCGTCTACCTCGATAACGGTGCGACCACGCAGAAGCCACAGACGGTGATCGACTCGATCACGGATTACTATTCACGCTTCAACTCGAACATCCACCGTGGTGTGCATACGCTGAGCCAGAAGGCCACCGAGGCCTACGAAGGGAGCCGCGACAAGGTGCGCGCCTTTCTCAACGCGCCCAGGTTCGAGGAGATCGTCTTCGTTCGCGGCACGACGGAGGCGGTGAATCTCGTGGCACGGAGCTTTGTCGGCCCGCGACTGCGGCCGGGCGACGAGATCGTCGTCAGCGAGATGGAGCACCACTCGAACATCGTCCCCTGGCAGCTTCTTTGCCAGGAGACTGGCGCGGTGCTGAAAGTCGCACCCTTCGACGATCGAGGAGAGCTCGACGTGGATGCGTACGAAAAGCTCCTCGGCCCGCGCACGAAATTCGTTTCGCTCGTTCATGTGTCGAACGCGCTCGGCACGGTGAACCCGATCGAGTGCCTCACCGAGATCGCCAGGGCGCGGGACATTCCCGTCTTCGTGGACGGCGCACAGGCCGCGGCGCACCAGCGTGTTGACGTGCAGGCGATCGGCTGCGACTTCTACGCGATCTCCGGGCACAAGGTCTACGGTCCGACCGGTATCGGCGCGCTCTACGGCCGCCACGAACATCTCGAGTCGATGGTGCCTTACCAGGGTGGCGGCGAGATGATCGTCTCCGTGACTTTCGAGGAGACGAAGTACAACAAGGTGCCGTACAAGTTCGAGGCGGGCACGCCGGACATATGCGGAGCGATCGGCCTCGGTGCTGCGATCGACTGGATCGAGAGCGTCGGGATCGACCGCATCGGCGAGTACGAGGAAGATCTTCTCGAGTACGCCACCAGGCGCATCGGCGCGCTGCCGGGCATTCGGATCATCGGTACGGCAGGCCGCAAGGCCGGGTTGTTGTCATTCACGATCGAGAACATTCACCCGCATGACGTCGGCACGATCCTCGACCAGGCGGGAATCGCCGTACGTGTCGGACATCACTGCGCGCAACCGGTGATGGCGCGCTTTGGCGTTCCTGCGACCATTCGCGCGTCCTTTGCGCTCTACAATACCCGAGAGGAAGTCGACGCGCTCGTCGCCGGCGTGATCGAGTCGCAGGAGATCTTCAGTTGATGTCGGACCTGCGAGAGCTCTACCAGGAGGTGATCCTCGACCACGGCAAGTCGCCGCGAAACTTCCGTGTCATCGACGACCCCCATCACTCGGCCGAAGGCTACAATCCGCTCTGTGGCGACGAAGTGAAGCTCTTCCTCAAGGTGGAGGGCGGTGTCGTCGCGGACGTCGGATTTCAGGGCAAGGGGTGCGCGATCTCGACCGCGTCTGCGTCGATGCTGACCGAGGTGGTTGTCGGCAAGACTCGCGAGGAGGTCGGGGAACTCCTCCGAGCGTTTCGTGCTATGCTCACCGCCGAGCCGGGAACCCCGCCGGACGCGGCGATGCTCGGCAAGCTCGCGGTGTTCTCCGGTGTTTGCGAGTTCCCCAACCGTGTCAAGTGCGCGAGTCTGGTGTGGCATACGCTCGACAACGCGCTCAGGCAGACGGACGAGACCGCCACGACGGAGTGAGGAAGATGCTGAACGACGAGGACAGAGGCGACGAGCAGGTCTCCGGTGAGGGAGATCCGCAGTCGCGACCAGCGCCGTCGACCGACGATGAGCCGGGCAAGGCGGAGGCGAAGGCCGACGGGCCCGCGGCCGCTGTGTTGCGTGTCGTCGAAGATGACCTGACCGCGCTCGAGAAGGACATCGTCGCGCAGCTCAGAACGGTCTACGATCCCGAGATCCCGGTCGACATCTACGAACTCGGTCTGATCTACGATTTCCGGTGCGATGCATCCGGCATGGCTCACGTCAAGATGACGTTGACGTCGCCCATGTGTCCGGTGGCAGGGACCTTGCCGTTGGAGGTGCAGGGCAAGGTGCAGGAGGTAGAGGGCGTCAACCACTGCGAGGTCGATCTGGTGTTCGACCCGCCGTGGAGCCCGACGGAGATGACGGACGCGGCCCGTCTCGCGCTCAACATGGGTGGGATGAACTTCTGAGGACTTGTCGTCCCTGAGGAGTGGGGACGGGGTGTGGGGAGAGTGTGGGGAGAGTGTGGGGAGAGTGTGGGGAGAGTGTGGGGAGAGTGTGGGCAGAGTGTGGGCAGAGTGTGGGCAGATACGGGGCCCGTCAGGGTGGCGTCCTTTCCCGGCTCCAGAAGCCACCTGCCCGGACTCTTCCCCCCCGGAGCCCCAGTCTG
>CAYMLL010000021.1:26049-43834 GCA_964390645.1 uncultured Planctomycetia bacterium
CGAGGATCGCGAGCCCCAGTCTGCGAGGATCGCGAGCCCCAGTCTGCGAGGATCGCGAGCCCCAGTCTGCGAGGATCGGGAAGCTCAGTCTGCCAGGGTCGCGAGTCGCCGTGTCACCTGTGACTTCTTCCGCGCCACCGTGTTGGTGTGGTAGATATGGCGGCGGGCTGCCTTGTCCATCTTCGAGATCAGCTGCGGATAGAGCGCCTGGGCAGCGTCCTTTTCGCCCGCTTCGACGTGAGCGACGAGCTTCTTCGTCAACGTCTTGATCTCGTTCCTGGCGCTGCGGTTGTGGAGGTTGCGCTTGTCGCTCTGTCGCAGGCGCTTCTTGGCTTGCGCGCTGTGCGGCATGATGTTGTCTCTCGGTATGGACCGCTCTTTCCGGAGTTTCGCAGAGGGCGAATCTTACAGCTCTCGTCCCGCCGTACAAGGAAAAAAGAGGGCCCTACCGGGTCGACTCGCCACGTGGGGGAGGCAGTCGCCGAGCCCGTGCCCGCGGCCGGTGTGGACTCGTGGGGAATCCAGCGTCGCGACCTCCGGCGTGGGCGTCGAACGGCTTCGACGAGGTCACGGCCGGGGGCCCTCGCACCGACCGGACGAGTCCAGGACGCCTTCCTGACTTCCGGGGTGGTCGCCTGCCGCGGATCCGTGTCCGCATCCGGCGCTACATCTTCTTCATCAGGTGGTCGACGCGGAGTGACACGTCCCGGAAGCCGATGTCCGTCGCCATGATCACCTGGTACTGGTCGAGGGCGTCCGTGTAGTCGCCCTTCTCCTCGTATGCGGTGGCGAGGTTGTAGCGCACGTTCTTCGCCATGTCGCTGTCGGCGTCGGCCATGCCGCCCAGGGCCTCGGTATACTGCGCGATGGCGATCGCGTGGACTCCCTTCTTCTGGAAGCACGCGCCCATGTTGTTCTGTCCGCGCACCTTGAACTTGGGGTCCTTGACGGCCTTCTGGAACTGCTCTATCGCCTCGTCGAGGCGATCGCCGCCCATCAGCGCTTCGCCGAAGATGATCTTCAGCTCGTAGTCCGTCGGGTGCGCCTTCACCTTTCGGCCGTACTCCTCGATGAGAAACTGCAACAAGGCCTGGTCGGCCGCTTTCATCGCGTCCTCGAGCTCGCGGACACGGGCCTCGTCGGCGCCGTTCTGCACCGCGGCTTCATATTCTTCGTGTGTCTTCTCGGTCTGCTCCTTGAAGACGATCTCCTCGAGGCTGCCGAGCTTGTCGACGGCGAAGAGATCCTGCGGATTGACCGCGAGTGCCTTCTTGAACGCCGCCTTGGCATGGTCGAACTTGTGCAGATCCTGGTAGAGGCCGCCGAGATCTCGCCACAGGCGGGAGTTCGTCGGGTCCGCGCGCAGCTCTTCCTTCTTGAAGCGGACGGCTTCGATACGATCCTCGTCGGTGCGGATGACCTTCGCCTTCTGCTCGAGGTCCGCCGACTCGTCCTCGCTCTTGAGCATGGCGCGGAACGAATCATCGCCGGTCGCGGCCTTCTTGTCGTCGATGGTCTTGACCAGCGTGGCGGCCGAGAGGTCGCGGATGGCTTTGCTCGCCTCCTTGTCCTCGGGCTTGTGCATGCGCAGCTTTTCCCACGCCTCGATGGCCTTCTTGGGATCCGTCCCGGCGTAGAGCTGGCCGAGCTTGCGGTAGGCCTCGACGAAGCCCCTGTCGGCCTCGATACACTCCTCGTAGGTCGACAGCGCGCCGTCGAAGGCCTCGAGGTTCTCGAGAAGTCCGCCGAGATCGAAGAGGAGGCCGGTGTTTCTAGGCTGTGGTCGGAGCGCTCGCTCGAGCTCGATGACCGCCTCGTCCCACTTCTTCTGCACCTTGAGCTTCTTCACCTTCGCGAGGTTCCCGGCGGTGGAGAGCTTGGTCTTCATGCCTCCGGAAGCGTTGCCGCCGGCGTTCTGGATGACCTGCGTCTCGATGTGGTGCAGCTTGCGCCTCTCCTCGGGCGCCTTCGGATCGAGGGTCAGGCCTTGCAGGAAGAGTTCGACTGCATACTCGGAGTTGCCTTTTCGGGCGGCCTGTTCCGCACGCTTGAAGATGTCCTTGGCCGGATTCACGACTCAGACTCCACCGAGATCAGCATTCTCGAGGCGAGGGGTATGGAAGCGAAGGCAGCTATTTTCGCACGCTGCGGCCGGTACATCAAGACGCTCGCCGGTGCAGGAGAAGCATCCCGGTTACGGGGTCCCTTCGGCGTCAGAGGTGACGAGACCGCGCTCTCGCTGACGGAGCCCGAGTCCGGGCCCATGGCTCCGGCGGGTCGTCAGTACGGCAGCTCGCCGTGTGAGAGCTCGTATTGTGGGGTATCGACCATGGTGATGGCATCCCACGGGCAGCCGTCCAGGAAGGTCCCGTCGGGGCCCTTCGTCACGCACTTGCGACACCCGATGCACTTGAAGGGGTCGACCTCGATGACGCCGAAGGTCGGGGCGCCCGGATTCTGCACCAGGATCATGCACTCGTCGACGGGGCAGTAGCTTTGACAAACGGGCGAGCCCGCACAACCGGTACAGGACTCGGTGATGTAGGCCAGTACCTTGGGTTTCTTCTTGCGTCGACCGGACCGCGTCGCCATCGAGTTTTCACCGGGTTTCGGGGCCCGTGTCGCCAGTTTCGGGGCCCACGTTGCGAGTTTCGGGCCCCGTGTCGCGAACTTGCCACGGGCCCACCATGCCGGCCTGACTCTGCGTGAGCGGACGGGCATACAGCCGCAATTGTAACGTGTCCCGGTTGCGCTTGACCACGGCTTTCCCGGCGGGTGTGGCTCAAGGCGACACTTCGCCGCGCGTCAGCGGCAGGAGCCCTGCGAAGCTCTCGAGTCGCCAGTCGGGCGGCTCGGTCTCGAAGTCCTGCGGGCGAAATCCCCACATCGCACCGGCCACTGCCGCGCCACATCTCCGTGCGGTGCGGACGTCGACTGAGGTGTCGCCGACCAGCAGGGTGCGCGCGGGCGTGGTTCCCCAGCGTTCGATGAGTCCGAGCAGACCGGCCGGGTGCGGCTTGAGCGGGGTCTCGCCGTCGCCGCCGACGAGTTCGCGGAACCGCGCTCGCAGACCTAGGTCGTCGAGAATCCGCTCGCTCGGAGTCCGGGGTTTGTTCGTCAGCACGGCCAGCGGTAGGTCCTCGAGCGCCTCGAGCGCCTGCGATACCCCGGGGTAGAGCTCGCTGCCCACCTCGCAATGGTCGACGTAGTGCTCGATGAACAGACGCAGCGCGCGCTCCACGTCGTCTCCTTCGGAGTGCCCCCCGAGGCAACGCTCCATCAGCTTGCGCGCGCCATCGCCGACGTACCCGACCACCGTCTCCAGGCGGATGGGCTCGCGGCCGAGTGTTATCAGCGCGTGCGTGACGCTGTCGCAGATCCCCTGACGGGTCTCGACCAGGGTGCCATCGAGGTCAAAGACCACCAGATCGAAGGGTCCGTCGGGCATGGGGGCAGCGAATCCGTCGAAGAAAGCCGGGTCGGGAAGCCGAAGAACTGGAAGAATACCGGCTTCCCCGGCGTTGGGAAAGACTGCAGCAGCCCGGGAAAGTCCGTGTCGACCTGGCTCGACCCTTCTTGCGCCGGTCTGACGAGCCGAATATACTTCTTATGTATGCGTCGGCTCACGCAGACTCGGGCGCGTCTGCGGCGCGTTTCTTGCACCGCTAGCGGTTTTCTCGTGGAGGCGGGATTCGGATATGAGGCTCTTCGTTATCGCTCTGGTGTTCGTCGGCTCGATCGGCACGTTGATCACCGTCGGGATCATCAACCGTGGGGTGCCCGTCATGATGCTGAAGGATCTCCTCGCAGCTCAGTCCGAGTACGAGCCGGGGTCGCGGGTCCAACTTGTCCAGGGGCGTATCGTCAGGATAGTCTCCCTGGCACCGGATTTGTGCTTTGAATACGGTGATCCGGAGCATCCGGAGAGCGCCATCAAGGTCCAGAGTCCCAGGAATGCGCCGGACAACTTTCGTGTCGGTGTTGGCGCCAGCCTCAAGGGCTCCTACGATCCCGAGGCGCGCGTCTTCAAGGCCTACGAGGTCGCGACCAACTGTCCGTCGAAGTATGATCCGAAGGATGAGATCGAACAGTACGAGAAGCGTCAACGTGTGAAGTCGGCGGAGGAGTCTTACGGCGATAGTCGCTCCCCCCAGAGGAGGGCTCCGGAAAGTGACGGTGGCGAGTCGAGTTCGGTTCCCTGAACTCGGCGCACGTGCGAGAGGCCCCGAAAGCCGGCCTCTGGCGCGAATGTGAAGAACGGAACGTGGGGAGGCTCTTCGACAGCAGCCGATGGAAGTTCTGAAGTTCGGTCATGCGCTTCTCATCGTCGCGGCGATCGTGCTGGCGGCCGTCTGGGTTCTGTCGCTGGTCGGCGCGCTGGTAAAGAGCCGTCGCTGTGTTCTCAGTGCTCGCGTCGGCTTCTACGCGGTCTTTGTGCTCGTGCTGGGGGCGTCGGCGACTCTCGTCTACGGCTTCATCGCCGGCTGCTACAACAACGAGTACATCTGGGGGCATTCGGACCGCGACTTGCCCTTCTTTTTCCGCTTCGCCGGACTCTGGGCAGGTCTGGAGGGCTCGCTTCTCTTCTGGACTCTGCTCCTCGCCGCAGCGTCGGCTATCGCGGCGCTGCAACACCGCTGGAGCTCGCGACACCCCAGCGGCCGGCGCATGGAGCCGTGGGTCTACCTCGTTCTCGCCAGCGTGCTGGGCTTCTTCGTCGCGCTGACGGTGACGCAGAATCCCTTCGTCGAGTTCGACGCCAAGGAAATCGCTCACTTCGCGTGGGCGTACAACCTGCCGATCAGTCACGAGGGACTTCTCGCGCAGGGGCGCGGTCTCAACCCGCAGCTCGTCAACTACTGGTTCGTCTTCCACCCGCCGACACTGTACCTCGGCATGGTCACGTTCGCGGTGCCCTTCGCCTTCGGCATGGCAGCACTGATCTCGCGCGAGCTCGGTGACTACTGGATCCGAGTCACCCGGCGCTGGGCGATGGTCGCCTGGGTCTTTCTCACCTGTGGCATCATCCTCGGTGGACTCTGGGCCTACCGCCAGCTCGGATGGGGCGGGTACTGGGCATGGGATCCGGTCGAGAACGCATCGTTCCTTCCGTGGTGCGCGGCGACCGCGTTCCTGCACTCGATCATGATCCAGGAGCGGCGGCACATACTGAAGTGGTGGAACGTCTTTCTCCTCATCTTCGCGTTCTTCCTGACGATCGAGGCGACCTACATGACCCGCAGCGGCGAGGTCGACTCGGTGCACGCGTTCGCGGGAGGGACGGATATCAGCACGTGGTTCCGCGGCTTCAAGTGGACGATCATCGGCTCGGGCCTCTTTCTCCTCTTCCTGCGCTTCCGTGACCTGAAGGGCTCGCACCGGCTCGAGTCGCTGCTGTCGCGCGAGTCGGCGTTCTTCTTCAACAACCTCATTCTGGTCGTCCTCGCCGTTGCGATCTGGACGATGTCCTGGTGGCCGAACCTCACGGAGTCCTACGCGGCCCGCAAGGAGAAGTTCGAGATCGCGGACTTCAACGAGTACATGGTGCCTCTGCTGCTTGCGCTCGTCGCGCTCACGGCGCTCGGGCCGAGCCTCGGATGGGTGAAGACCAGTGGCAAGGCCTTGCGGCGCAACCTGCTCGGCCCGGTGGTCTTCGCACTCCTGATGCTGGCGGCGTCGTATGGGCTCATCGCGTGGCTGCGGCCGGACAAGCTGTCACTCGAGACCGTGTTCGTCCCCAAGTTCGTGCATGACTGGATCTGGCCCAAGGAGAGTGGCGACGTCTTTTTTTCTGCCGGTCTCTATCCCACGGGGCTCTTTCTCTTCTTCGGCTACCTGATCTTTGCTACGGTCGGTGCGGAGCTCCATCGCGGTGTGAAGTCGCGCCGGAAGCATCGCGGTGAGGACGTCCTCACGGCTTTCCTGACGCTCTTCACGCGGGATAATCGTCGCTGGGGGGGCTACGTCGTCCATATCGGCGTGGCGCTGCTTGTCGTCGGGATAACCGTCAGCTCGATGTTCAAGACTTCGGAGGAGAAGCTCTTCGTCAAGATGGGCGAGTACACGCGCATCGGCGACTATTTGATCACTCCGGTGAAGGCGAACCGTCCGTGGGCGGAAATCAACGACGCCGAGCAGAAGGTGAAGGCGAAGACGCACCGCGTGGAGGATTTCGAGGACGGCCTTCCGTACCTGCGAGATCGCGTGCTTTTCCAGGTGTATCACTCGCCGAAGAAGGATAGCGGTGGCCCCGCCCTGGGACGGGCCGCGCACGCTGCCGGTAAGTCGGGGAACGACGCCAGGATGCGTCGCGACGCCGCGAAAGCCGGCTTCGACGTCGTCCACGAGACGCTGTCGCCCGAGGCCGAGTTTCTCTACGAGCTCGAGCCGGAGCGCCGCTACTACCCGAAGCAGAGCCAGTGGATCAACGAGGTCAGCGTCAAGCGGCGCTTTCTCGGCGACATCTACATCTACTACTCGAACCGATTCGAGGGAGAGTGGATCTCTCTGACCGCCTTCCTCAATCCGATGATGCTGCTGATCTGGGCCGGCTGGGGGGTGATGATTCTCGGGGGGCTCTTCGCGATCGTGCCTTTCTCCGGAAACCGGGTAGGTCTGTCGGAGTGAGCCTGCTCGAGAGTTCTACGATGAAAACACAGCCGGTTTTTCGGAGCGCGCGGCTTCTCGCGGCGCTCGGCGGCTTCCTGGTGCTGTCGTTCGCGACGCTGTTCTCTGCGGCGCCGGAGGCGGGCTCGAGCACCGGTTCGGAGGCGGGCTCGAGCACCGATCCGGAGGCGGTGGGCGCCGAGTTCGTCGACGCTCGGGTCCCCGAAGTCGTCACGGCGAGTGGCGAGCGGCGGGAGGAGGTTCTCGTCGAGCTCTGGCAGCGCGTGCAGGATCGGCTGACCCGGGAGACGAGCTTGCCTACACGTCAGACGCTGCGAGGATTCCTCCGCGAGCGTCTTGTCGACCAGCTTCGAGCGGAACTCGGCGAACGCAGTGGCGACGAGGTGGAGGATGCGCCGGATCGTGTCTCCGCCATGGTGGCGTCAGCCGTCGAGCGCGTGCGTTTGCGTCGGGAGCTGCACCTCTTTGACAGCTTTCTTTGTGACTGCAAGACCGAGGACTGGTCCCGCACGCTGAGCTATTGCTGGGAGCCCTGCCGCGAGGGGCAGCGAGGGTTGGTTCGCGAGTGGCTTGCGGCCGGCTACACGGACGACGAGATCGTCGAGCTGATGCTCGACAAGGTCGGGACCGATAAGGTTCTGGTCGGCGAGAGCAGCTGGATGTCTCGTTGGGCGCCGTACGGGATTTTCGGGGCTGGCGTGTTGGTCCTGACCGTTCTGTTGCGGTCGGCCCGACGTGGCGGCGGACGATTCGATCGCAGCAGGCCGAGAGACCGCATGCAGACCCAGGATCCGGGGCTTGACGTCGGACGGTTGCGGGAATCTGCGGACGCCGGGACGTCCAGCGACACCGAGCTGCAGGAGCGTCTCGAAGCCGAACTCAAGAAGCTCGAGGACTGAGGTCGAAGCACCAGCATGCTCTTCGGGACACTCATCGCCTTGATTTCGGTGTCGATCTTCGCCTCCATGCTGCTCGTGTTTCGTGGTCCGCAGGAAATCTGGGATCTGGACCAGGGCAGCGGAGTGCTCGTTCGGCTCGGTCGTCGAAAGTCGCGTCTGCTGCGCGTTCTCAAGGACCTCGAGGAGGAGCACGATCGCGGCAGCCTCGAGGGCGCCGAGTTTCGCCGGCTGCAGGGCGAGTACAAGCGTCGAACCGTCGAGGTCATGCGTGAGCTCGATCGGGTGCGCTCCGCGCGAATTCGCCATATCCGGACTGGGAATCCGACCGTGTCGACCGGGTCGAGAAAGCACATCGAAGAAGCCGTCGCCCGTCGCAGACGGGCGGCCCAGAGTCGGGAAGAGAGCTGATGTCTCAGCTGTTCAGGGAGCTGTTCCTGTCGTCGATCCTGGCGGTGGCGTTGCTTGTCGTTGTGGCTTCGCTGTCGGCCTCCCATGCGTTCGCTCAGCCGGGCGCTTCGGAGATCCGTGGTCGTCTGCTCGATGGCGCGGCGAGTTCGGGGAATATCCGTCCGGAAGTGTTGCGGGATCCGGCGGCGAAGTGGCAGATTCCGCTGGCGGCGCAGAAGGTCGAGTTTCGTGCGCTGGGCGGCTCGAACGGGAGCTGGGTTGTCGAGTCCGATGGCGACGGACGCTTCACCTTCGATCCCGTGGCCAGCGGGGTCCCGGACGACGTGACCTGTGCTGCATTCGCAGAGGTCGGCGGCCGTCGCCTCTACTCGCCGTCCTTCGACCCACGGGCAGCCGATCCACGGATCTTCCTCTATCCGGTCGGCGCCGACCCCACTGGTGTGCAGACGGTCACGACGGTCGTTCATACGATCGAGAAGAGGAAGAGCCCGAACAGCGAAATGCAGCGCTGGTTGAAGGTCGCGATCCGGGTCGAGCTCTGGAACTGGGGCCGCGACCTCTTTATCGGTGCGAAGAAGGCTGGTGGCCGCGAGATCTTGCGTGTGCCCTTGCCGCCGGGCGCTCGTGTCGAGAAGAACACGGGGTTCGTCGAGGGCACACGAGGACGCTACTCCCCCGACGGCCGATTCCTGATCTGGGACGAGCCGGTCCCCGGTCTGGCGGACCTGGTCGAGGGCCGACGCGCGGGTGTTTCGCGCAGCGTCTGGGATATCGAGTACCTCGTCCGCCCGACGCCTCTCTACACGCTGGAGTATCCGCTGGACCTCGCACCCGCGGAGCGACAGCGCGGTGTCGAGCTCGGCGGCTTCCGCGTTTACGCCGTGCACGATGACATGAAGATTAGCGACACCGAGGTCGGCGATCAACAGCGAGGCGAAGACGGGCCGCGGAGTAGCATGAAGATCGACGCGACCCATCTCGAGCTTGCCCGCGAGGTCACGGAGCACCCGCTCGACGGGACGTCGGCTCATCTCGACGTCTACGTTCCCCGGGGCCCCTCGCTCGTCGCCGCCGATGGCTTGCGCCGACCGGTGCTGGTCCCGGTGCAGATCTCCGACTCTGCTCGCGGCGCGATCTCGCGCAAGGCACTCTTCTGGCACGGCGGTACGGTGTTCATCGGAATCACGGCGATCTTTCTCGGCTTGCTGTTCGGTCGCAAGAGACTGCCGGCCGAGGCAGTACTCGACGGCCTGACGAGCGAGCAGATTCTCGATCGCATCGCCGATCTCGACGAACGCCACGAGCGCCGCGAGATCTCGGATTCCGACTATCGTCGCTACCGTGAGAGTCTCGTGACGATCGCCGCGGAGGAGATCTCTGGCGAGTCCGAGAGGCCCGAGGGGCCCGTCATCAATCCGGTCGTGGAGGCGACCTCCGCCCGGGGACCCTCGCTTGGCGAGCGGACCTACGAGGTCCTGCGCGAGATCGACGAACTCGACCAGGCCGATCTGCCGAGTGGGGAATTGGTCCGGCGGCGCGCTCATCTGCTGGAGGCACTCTACAAGTCGACCCGGAAGGACCTTTCGATTCGTCAAACGACCGGCGAGGACCTCGAGACTTGACCGAGCCGGCCACCTCACCCGGATCCTTGCAGGGCGTACTCCCGAGTGGCCGGGCAGCCGTCTCCGTGGTGGGAATCCGCAAGCACTTCGGCTTCCGGGAGGTTCTCCGCGGAGTCAGTCTCGACGTCGAGCGGGGAACCTGCGTCGCTCTCTTCGGGCCCAACGGTGCCGGCAAGTCGACACTGATGCGAATCATCTCGACGCAGTGGGCGCCGACCGAGGGCGGCGGCAAGATCCTCGGGCTCGATCTGCGCAAGCAAAAGGAGAGGCTCGAGATTCGTCGGCGCATCGGCGTGGTCATGCACCAGAGCTTTTTGCGTGACGAGCTGACACTCCTGGAGAACCTCCGGCTCACGGCGGCGCTTTACGGCGTCGACTCGGTCGAGGTCACCGACGGACTGCTCGAGCGCTTCGGGCTCCATCATCGTCGACACGATCTGCTCGGCACCTTCTCGCAGGGTATGACGAAGCGGGCGAATATCATCCGCAGCCTCCTTCACGATCCTGAGCTCTGGATCCTCGACGAGCCCTTCAGCGGACTCGACCGCGAGGGACAGGATCTGCTCAGCGAGTCGATCAGCGATTTCACCACCGGGAACGGCACGGTGTTGATCGTCACGCATCGCACCTCGCTCGGTCTGAGGCTCGCGAACCGTGCGATCGAGCTCGTCGACGGCGATTTGACTGAAGACCGCGACCTCACGGCGGGGAGGACCGGCTGATGTCTCCCGTGAGTCATACGGAGCGCGAGCGGCTCCAGCGCCATCGGGCTCCGGGCACAGGAGGCAAGCAGGTGTCTTCCGTGCGCCTCTTCCTCGTCTTCCTCAAGTGGGACCTGGTGCGCGAGCTCCGCCGACGGGAGGTCGTCATCAACATGACGCTCTTCGCCCTGCTGGTCCTTTTCGTGTCGCAGATCGGCCTGGGGCCGAACGAGGCCGCTATCAAGAGCGTCGCGCCGGTGATCTTCTGGATCACCATCGTCTTCACAGGGACGGTAGGCCTCAGCCAGTCCTTCGCGGCGGAGCGCGAGGGCGGGCGCCTCGCGGGGCTGCAGCTGGCGCCGATCGATCTCGGCGTCTTTTATCTCGCGAAGGTCGCCGCGACCTGGCTCTACGTCATCATGATGGTGACTTTCCTCATCGGCGCGTACATCCTCTTCTTCAACTTCAATCAGTACGCGCTGTTGCCGTCGCTGTTCGTCGTCGCTGGAGTGTTCACCCTCGGCTACATCGGCGCCGGGGTGGTGCTTTCGTCGATGACAACGGCGTTACGCGGGGGCGGAGAGATCGTGTTGCGCATCCTGCTGGTGCCGCTGATGATGCCCGCCATATTCCTCACCCTGGACGTGAGCGAGACGGTCTTCGGATCGACCATAGCCGAGGGCGCTCTCGGCGAGGCCACCGGGCTCGGCACGTACGTCGCGGTCGTCGGTGCGCTCGATGCGATCTACGTGACCACCGGGTTTCTTATCTTCCCGAAAATCCTCGAGGATTGACATGGCGCTTAGACTGCACTGTCTGATCGGCTGGATTCTCGTCACCGTGACGCTCGCGATGGTCGCGTTTTACGTCCCGCGCTACGACCCGATCCTCGGGAACAGCTATCTGATCTTCTTCTGGCACTTCCCGTCGGCGATCAACTGCATGAACTTCTTTCTCGCTGCCGGAGTGTTCTGTGGGCTCTTCCTCTTCTTCGGTCGGCGCTCCTCGATGGATCGCTGGGCGACTTCCTGTGTCGAGGTCGGCATGCTCGCGTGCACGGTCACTCTCGTGACGGGGGGCGTGTGGGCACGGTGCGCGTGGGGGCAGTGGAACGTCTGGATGTTCAACGATCCACGGCTTCTGAGCGTCTATATCATGTGGTTCACCTACGCTGCGTACCTGGCGTTCCGCACCAGTATCCAGGAGCCTCGTAAGCGACGGGTTTTCTCGAGCGCTTTCGGGATCATCGCGATGATCAACGTGCCCATCGTCTACTTCGCGATCCGCATCTTCGGTAAGGAGAACCACCCGATGAGTCTCAACCTGGAGGCCGACTCGTCACTCCCGGTCACTCGGTGGTTCGGAGCCGTTGCGTTCCTCGTTCTCTACACGGCGCTCGTGCGCTTGCGGCGTCGGGTGCACACGTCTCGTGAGGAGCTCGAACGCGCCCAGGGCGACTTTGGTCGCGTTGGAATCTGAGCCATGCTGAACAGCACAGTACAGGAGACTTCCAGGATGATTCGTGCGCTGCTTCTCGTTGTCCTCGTCATGTTCCCCGCGGTCGCCATGCTGGGAGACGTCGGCACGGAGACCACGGAGACCGCTGCACCCGCGGAGTTGAGTTCCGAGAAAACCGTGGTGATCGATCCGCCTCCGGATTTCTCGACCTACCTTTTCGTGGCGTACGGACTGACCTGCGCTCTGCTCTGCGTGTTCACTCTGTGGACGGCCACTCAGACGCGCAACCTCGAGAAGAGCGCGCGGTACTTGCACGAGCGCTTCGACCGTGGGTATTCGGAAGACCGCACGGCTCCGGAGACCAGCCCCCAGGGTCTCTGAGTAAGGCGTGTGTTCGTCACGCGCAAATCCGCGCGAGAGGCCTTATCGGCCGCGTTCTCGCGTGAATTGGCAATTGCATCGCTCCGGATACGCGAATAGAATCGGCGTAGCAGAGACAGCGCCAGGCAGCCCTCTGGTCGGACCCTACCGAGCCTTCGTTTGCTTGACGCGAGCTCACCGTTTTCTTCTCTTGTCACGAGTCTCCAGAGATACGCTCTCCGGTATGATCGCCAAGCAGCCCACCGCCGACAACTTGATCTCCGTGGACGACGTTCTCAAGAGAGTCCCCTTGCTCGAACGCGTCATTCGCGATGTGGTGGGTGGCTACGAGGCGCGACGCAAGGCAAAGGAGCGGCTCGAAGAACTCGTCGTCATCTCGCGCCAGTTTAGCTCGTGCGAGATCCAGGAGACGATCAACAACCTGCGACGCCAGGTGAACGAACGCGACCAGGATATGGAAGCCTTCGACAAGGAGGTACGCCTCCTCGGTGGCATCCTTCGCGACGCTCGTCGCGGGCTCGTCTACTTCTACTCCGAGAGAGAAGGCCGACGAGTTTTCCTTGTCTGGGACCCGAGTCACCCGGCGCACGTGTCTTGGCACGAGCTCGACGAGAGCTTCGCCGACCGGACGCTGGTCGAGAGGTCGCCGGGGAAGAAGGCATCCGCCCTCGACGTCAACGACTGATCGTTCTCCCCGCCGTGGCCGTTGAGCGTCGAGGAGCACGATGAGCGTCGAGGAGCACCGGACCCGTGGCCGGCGTCTCGGCGTGCTGGGATCGACGGTCATCACGGTCAGCGACACCCGGACGCTCGAGACCGATACCAGCGGTCAGACGATCGTTGCCTTGTTCGAGGACGCAGGTCACGAGGTTGTCGAGCGCACTGTCGTGCCGGATGACCCTCCGAAGGTCGACCGCGTGCTGAGGCATTGGTTGGCAGCGGAGGAGGTCGAGGTCATCGTGCTCACCGGCGGCACCGGTGTCGCGCCTCGCGATGGCACCGTCGAGGTCGTGACTGCCGCGCTCGATCTCACGCTGCCCGGCTTTGGCGAGCTGTTCCGGTATCTGAGCTACAAGCAGATCGGATCGGCGGCGATGCTCAGCCGTGCGGTGGGCGGAGTCGCGTCGGGCAAGGCCGTCTTTTCGCTTCCCGGATCGCGCAAGGCCGTGCACCTGGCGATGGAGAAGCTCATCTTGCCGGAACTCGGACATCTGCTCTCCCTGGTGCGCGGCGTCTGAGAGGAAACTGACGATCGCCCCGCTGACGACCTTCTATCTCTTCGTCACTGCGACCGCGGCCGGCACGGCGGCGATGCTGCCGATCGTGCCGCTCGCCGAGTTCGGGCGACGGTTCTTTGTGCTGTTGAGCCTTGTCTCCGTCGTCCTGATCGGGCTCGCGACGCTCGATCGAGAGCTCGATGTCACGTACTGGCACTTCGTGTCAGCGGCCTGCCTCATCGCGTACAACATCCTGCTGCCGAGGCAGCAGGGGATCGACTCCAGGAGGTCGGACGGGGAGTCGGGGCCGGGTGTGACAGCCGCCGGGCGTGTCGCGGTGCTCTGTCTCGTCGGCGGTATCATCTGTGGTGGGACGGGAGTCGTCGTCGACGCGCTCGCGTTGTCGGGTAGTCCACCGCCGGCGGGTCACGAGCGAGTGGCGGTTGCGAGTGGTCCCTTGTTCGTTGCGGGATCGGTGTCATCGGGGCTGCTGCTCGGCGCCGCGCTGGTCGCGATGGTGCTCGGCCACTGGTACCTCGTGTCGCGCGACCTGTCGTTCACCGCCCTGCGCCGCCTGACCCTGGCCTTGGCGGTTGCTCTCGGCGTTCGTGCGATCGTCGGGTTGATCGGGTTGCTGTCCCAGCTCGACTTCTGGAACGAGCAGATCGGGAGGCTCGGCACGACGCACTTTTTGCTGTCGGACGGTGTTTTCTTGCTCTCGCGGGTGCTCTTCGGCGTGGTCGCGCCGGCGGTCCTCGTGCCGCTCGCCTGGCGTTGCGTGCGCATCGAGTCGAACCAGTCCGCAACCGGAATCCTGTACGTAGTCCTGGCGTTTGTCGTCTTCGGCGAGATCCTCGCAAAGCACTTTCTGGTCAACCTGCGGGTCGTGATTTAACATCGCCGAGGTAGCGGTGGTCGCTCCTCTTCGGGGCCACTTGCCAGGAGTGAGATTTCGAGAGCGCGAACGATTGACTCCGGAACTGCCATCGATGGCCCACAGTGACACGCGCTCCAGGGCGTCCATCCAGTTCTCTTGCCCGAACTGCGAGGAGGAGAGTCACTGCGCTGCCGGCCTGGCGTCCGAGGCGGCCCCGCGGTCCTGTCCCGGGTGTGGCTGGACTCTCGCTGCGAAGGGAACACCGCCGGACGGACACTCTCCGGTCGTTGACTGCTGGGTCTGTGGCAACCAGGAGTTTTTCATCCAGAAGGACTTCAACCGCCAGTTCGGGTTTCTCATCGTGGTCACGTCGTTCACGATCATTCTCCTGGTGATGCTGCTGTTCGGGCACCTCCTGGGTATCTACTGCCTCTTCGGGCTCGCGGCGGTCGACTACGCCGTGTACCGTCTGCTCGGGAACGTCACGGTCTGCTACCTCTGTAACACGATCTATCGTGGCTTCCCGCTACACCCCGGGCACAAGGGCTTCTATCTCGGCACGGAGGAGGCTCACAAGCGTCTGCGCAGAGTCTGGCTGACGAGCCTAGAGGCGGGCGGTGGTTCCGTTGCCGATGACTCGCGAGACGTGGGGACGGAGGTCGCCGACGCGACGGAGCGGTCATGAAGGTCCTGGACGGCAGACCCGTTCCGCTCTTTCCGCTGCCCTCGGTGGTTCTCTATCCGCGCATCGTGCAGCCGCTCCACATCTTCGAGCCGCGTTATCGGCAGATGCTCGCCGAGGTACTCGACAGTCACGGTAAGATCGCGCTGGCGCTTCTCAAGCCGGGATTCGAGTCACGGTACCACGACTCTCCCGAGATCCACGCGGTCGTCTCGGTGGGCACCCTCGTCACCTACCGAACTCGTGAGGATGGCTCGTCCGACGTCGTCCTTCTCGGCGAGTGCCGGGCGCGTGTCGTCGAGGAGATGGAGGGCAAGATGTACCGCCGCGCCAGTCTGGTGCGTCTGCAGGAGCGTCAGCCGCATGCCGTGCAGCAACGGGAGAATCTACGCGGGAGGCTCGGGCGCTGGTTGCGATACGCCGTCGACGGGCTCGAGGGTAAGAAGGACAGCCTCGCCCGTCTGCAGCACTCGTTCAAGAAGGAGTCCGACGTCGGGTTCCTTGTCGATTTCCTTGTTTACCATTTCCTCGAGGAGACCGAGGTTCGACAGGAGATGCTCGAGGAACTCGACGTGTCACGTCGTGCGGAGACGCTGCTCGAGAGGCTCGGGGACCGTTGAGCGCCGTCCGCCTCGTGGTGAACCTTTCTCCGTCGAGGGTCGGACTCCCCGATCACCTTGAGAATCGTCGTGGCATGCGTGATACTGGATTACACCCGCTGTCGATGCGGGTGCAGTGTCAAGGCTGACGGTACTGAACCATGAAGATCTTCGATCCCCACTG
Organism: uncultured Planctomycetia bacterium; assembly: GCA_964390645.1. Lineage (GTDB taxonomy): Bacteria > Planctomycetota > UBA8108 > UBA8108 > UBA8108 > CAYMLL01. Next base: position 41,705 of record CAYMLL010000021.1, read on the forward strand.
TCACATGATTTCGCGCGTCACCGACGATTACGAGCGGATGGCGCTGTGCGGCATCCGTGCGATCGTCGAGCCGGCCTTCTGGCTCGGAGAGGCTCGCAAGCGCGCCGGCTCGTTCTACGACTACTTCGACCACATCACCGGCTTTGAGCGTGAGCGTGCGGCGAACTACCTGATCGAGCATTTCGCGACAATCGCCGTGAACCCGAAGGAGTCGAACAACGTCGCGCTGCGAGACGAGGTTCTCGCGGAGATGGGTGCCTGGCTCGAGAGAGACTCGGTCGTGGCGGTCGGCGAGATCGGCTTCGACGATATCACGGACGCGGAGGCGGAGTCGATCAAGCTGCAGTTCGAGATGGCCCGCGAATACGACCTGCCAGTGCTCGTACACACGCCGCATGTCAACAAGCTCGAGGGGACTCTGAAGACCCTCGACATCCTGCACAAGGTCGGCTTCCCGCCGGACAAGACCATCATCGATCACAACAACGAGGAGACAATCCGCCACTCGAAGGACGCCGGCTGCTGGTGCGGCCACACGATCTATCCGGTGACCAAGCTGTCACCGGAACGTGCCGTCAACATCCTCGAGCAGCACGGCACCGATCGCATGCTGATCAACAGCTCGTGTGACTGGGGTCCGGCGGACCCGTTGATGGTCCCGAAGGCCGTCCTCGAGATGCGTCGAAGGGGCTTCGAGGACTCGGAGATCTCGAAGGTTGTCTGGGACAATCCGATCGAGTTCTTCTCGCAGAGCGGTCGCCTCGGCAAGCTGGCGGAGGAGTTCGGGACGGTCGCGGGCGACGTGTGAGCGGCCCACCTGTGACCCGGCGAGAGGAGATACCTGAAGGGGCTTGCTGGAGCCCGGATCCGGAAGCGAAGCGCCCTTTGCGAAGGACACCGGGGTCGCCGCGCAGCGAGTGAGTGACCTCCTGTCTCGTCGTTCGGCTTGGAGCGTCGGAGCCGGCGGTGCCATTTTTTCTGGGGTGGAGGAAGAGGCTCGAGACCTGATGGACATGGACAAACTCGCCACCGCTGCGCGGATGATCCTCGAGGCGATCGGAGAGGATCCGGACCGAGAGGGGCTCCGCGAGACGCCGAACCGCGTCGCACGGATGTATCGCGAGGTCTTCGCCGGCCTCGGGTCGGAGCCCGAGGAGAGCCTCAGGACTATCTTCAACGAGAAGTACGACGAGATCGTCTTGCTCAAGGACATTCCGTTCTTCTCGATGTGCGAGCATCACCTGCTGCCTTTCACCGGTCGGGCGCACGTCGCGTACATGCCGGACGGCGAGGTCCTCGGCCTCTCGAAGCTCGCTCGCGCCGTCGACGCTTACGCGAGGCGTCCGCAGGTACAGGAGCGTCTGACCAATGAGATCGCCGATTCGATCGAGCGTGTCGCCAGGCCGCGGGGTGTCGTCGTCGTGCTCGAGGCGACGCACACCTGCATGACCATCCGCGGTGTCAAGAAGGCCGGCGCGGAGATGGTCACCTCCGCCGTGAAGGGGATCTTTCGCGAGAATCTCGCGACGCGTAACGAGGTGATGAACCTCATCCGCCGGTGACGACGGACTTGCCGTTGGAAGCGAGGTTACGCGAGGCGCCCGGTGCCTGTTCGACGTTTCTTCGGGCCCGAGCGTCGTCGTCTTCTGCGACGTACGGGCGGGGTGGCGCTTCCGGCCTCAGCCCTTTCCGAGGTGATCGCCGAGCAGTTCGATCACGCGACCGTTCGCTTCGGGAGTCTCGAGCTCCTCGAGCTCCTCGAGCGACACCCAGCGGATTTCCTGTCCCTGCCGCGCTCGGGGCTCCTTGCCCGGCGGGATCTGGTCGCAAAGGTAGAACCACAGTCGAACCTCGCGGTCCTCGTAGCTATGGTCCTGTCGATGCAGGAGCGTCACGTGCTCGACCGCGACGCCGATCTCTTCCTCGAGCTCCCGACGCAGGGCCTCCTTCCGGGGCTCCCGAGGTCGGATCTTTCCTCCTGGAAACTCCCAGCGTCCGGCCAGGTGGCTGCCCTCGGGGCGCTTCGCGACCAGCAGGTTTCCGCCGCGGCGGAGGATCCCTACCGCGATTTCCATCGGGGGCTCGCTGGGGTCTTGCATCTCGGTGTGCGTTGGACAGAGGTGGCTTACT
>CAYMLL010000022.1:0-43790 GCA_964390645.1 uncultured Planctomycetia bacterium
CGCAGTACCGCGCATTCCTCGAGGCGATCGGCTGCGACGGTCCCGGCTGCGCCGACTACGCCCACAGCTGGGACTTCGACGGCGACGAGGTCGAGCTCTACGACGGCAGCCACTACCCGGAAGGCGAGTCCGGCAGCGCCTGGGCGCGCAACGTCAGGTATTTCGAACGCGCCGAGTTCGACGACCACCCGGTGATCTGGATCGACTGGTTCGACGCGATCGCCTACTCCCGCTGGGCGAACGGTGTGACCTCGCGGAACTGGAGCGACCCCCGGTCGTTCGGCGTCCCGACGGAGGCCGAGTGGGAGTACTCGGCGCGGCACCAGGGCGACGGCACGATACCGAGCCGCTACCCGTGGGGAGGCAGCGAGGGGCTGCCCCACGACCCCGCGAACATCGACGAGACCCACTGCAACTTCGGTCAGCACGTCGGCCACACCGTCGCGGTCTGCAGCTACCCCGCCGGGCGCTCGTTCTTCGGCGTCCACAACCAGTCGGGCAACGTCTACGAGTGGACCGCGGACTGGTACGACGGAGGCTCCTACGAGTCCGCGCCGGAGCGCGACCCCTTCGTCGACTCCGGCGACCACTTCCGCCAGCTACGCGGGGGCGGCTGGTTCGGCCCGCCCTTCAGCCAGCGTGGCGCCTACCGCTGCAACTTCGAGGTCGACCACCCGGACACGGATGTCGGCATCCGCTGCTCCGCGCCGGCTCCGCGCTAGTCCGGGTCCGGAATTCCGGGGAACCCCCCGACGCTCCTCGGGTCTAATGAACCCGGAAAAACTCCACACGCGCGGAACGAATCGGAGCGTTCGCGGCATCACATCTCGAAATCTCATCTCGATGCCGGCTCGGCCGTCCATCTGCACGGTCCTCCTGTGCGTCGCCGCGGCGACGACCATCGCTGACGACGGAGCCGGGGAAGAGAAGGGCCTGACGCTGCGAATCCGTCAAGGCGAGGCGCAAGCGGAGCAGCCGCGGCGCACGCCGGACGCGCCCTCGACGGCGCTCCACCCGGACGACGTCACCCGTCTCCTCGGGAGGCTGCCCGCCGCGTCGACAACCCCGGGCGTCCGCAAGCCCTTCGCGCTGCGCAAGGGCTCGTTGCCACCGGCGCGCACCGGGAAGACCCGCGAGGAGGTCTTTCCACCGCCGAAGGATCTCCAGAAGCCGGAGGACCCGGCGGCGAAGACGCTCGAGGTGCTGCGATTCGCGCCCGAGGGCGAGGTGCCCATCGCGTCCCATCTGAGCATCACCTTCTCGCAGCCGATGGTCGAGCTCGACACCGTCAGGTCGCTCGCGGCCGGCAGCATCCCGGTGAAGCTCGAGCCGAGGCCGCAGGGCGCGTGGCGATGGGTGGGGACGAAGACGCTGCTCTTCGAGCCGCGACCCTTCGCGACGAAGGACGGTGAGACGCCGAAGGGCCGCTTTCCGATGGCCACCTCGTACACCCGCGAGGTCGCCGCCCGCCCCCCCACGCCCGGCCGCGGCCGGCGCGCCCAGGGCGGGCGCCCCCCCCGCGCGGGTCGGAGGCAGGCTCGAGAAGGGCGTGCGGTGGAGCTTCGCGACTCCGGCGCCGCGAGTCGTCCGATCGCATCCCCCCTCGAACGCGCCTCAGCCGCTCCAGCCCGTCGTCGTCCTCGGCTTCGACCAACGCATCGACGCGAAGACGATGCTCGAGAGCGTCGTCCTGCGCGCCGGCGGACAGCGACACGGCGTCCATCTCGCGAGCGACGCGGAGATCGGCGCGGACGCGGACGCGCGGCGGCTCCTCGCCGAGCTCGAGAAGGACCGCGTCGTCGCGCTGCGGCCCGACGGGCCGCTGCCGTCCGGAACGCCGATCGATGTCGTCGTCGAGAAGGGCGCGCCCTCACTCGAGGGCGGCCGCGTGACGTCCGAGGGACAGTCGCATCGATTCCAGACCCACGCCCGCTTCAAGATCGTCTCGCATCAGTGCGGCTGGGGGCGCGAGAAGAAGGCGTGTCCGCCCGGCAACCCCTTCCGCATCAACTTCAACAACCCGATCGACGCCGAGGCCTTCGATCCCTCGATGATCGAGATCGAGCCAGCCCTGCCGGGCTTCCAGGCGAACATCTACAACCGACAGCTGCAGATTCACGGTGCGACGAAGGGTCGCACGACCTACACCGTGACGCTCCCGGCGAGCCTCCCCGATCGCTTCGGCCAGACGCTGGAGGCCGAGGCCGTGCTGACCTTCGAGGTCGGCGCAGCTCCGGCGGCGATCCACGCCCCCGTCGACATGATCACCGTGCTCGATCCCGGCGGGCCGCCGCGCTTCTCGGTCTTCACGACGAACCACGAGAAGATCGAGGTGAGCGCGTATCGTGTCGAGCCGTCCGACTGGCACGCCTACCTCGCGTACCAGCGCGATCACCGCCGCCGCAACACCAAGGCGACGCTGCCGGGCCGCAAGGTCCACGAGGCGAGCATCGACGTCGAGACCAAGCCCGATGAGCTCGTCGAGACCGCCATCGACCTGACGAGCGCGATCGAGGAGGGTGGCCGCCACATCGTCCTCGTCGTCGAGCCGACCACACAGCCCGACCCGAAGCGTCCGCAGCGCGTCGTCTCGTGGGTCCAGAAGACGAGGATCGGGCTCGATGTCTTCGTCGGCGGCGACAGGCTCGTCGTCTGGGCGAACTCCCTTGTCGACGGGCGGCCTCTCGAAGGCGTCGACCTGAAGATCCTCTCGCTCCGCCTCGCCGGAGAGAGCGGCAAGGACGGCATCGCGACCTTCGGGCTCACCAAGAGGCAGCCGGGCCGCCCGGCGATCGTCCTCGCGACTCACGGCGACGACACGGCGATCCTGCCGGAGTCGACCTCGTGGTGGAGCCGACAGAGCAGCTGGTGGAACCAGCAGCAGCACGACTCGCTGCGCTGGTACGTCATCGACGACCGCGGCATGTATCGCCCCGGCGAAAGGGTGCACGTCAAGGGCTGGGTGCGCCGCTGGAGCCGGGGACCGCAGGGCGACGTCGAGGCGATCGATCGCCAGGTCGCGAAGATCAAGTACCTCGTGCGCGATCCCCGACGCAACGAGCTTGCCAGGGGCATCGTCCAGATCACGCCACTGGGCGGCTTCGAGCTCTCCTTCGCGATTCCCGACGACGCCAACCTCGGCCACGGACACATCGAGCTCACAGCAGAGGCGGCCGGTGGCCTCGACGGGCTCACGAGCCACCACCAGATCCAGATCCAGGAGTTCCGCCGACCCGAGTTCGAGGTGGCTGCGAAGGCAAGCGCGGGGCCGCACCTCGTCAAGGGGCACGCGGAGGTCTCCGTCTCGGCGCGCTACTACACCGGTGGTGCGCTGGCCGGCGCGCAGACCGCCTGGCGCGTGACGCCCTCCCCGGGAGAGTACCGGCCGCCGGGATGGGACAAGTTCAGCTTCGGGAAGTGGACGCCGTGGTGGAGGCACCACGGCTGGGACAGGTCGGGACACGGTGCAGGGACCCATGTATCGACGTTCTCGGGCAAGACCGACGCGACCGGAGTGCATCGCATCCGCGTCGACTTCGACGCCGTCGATCCACCACGCGCGATGAGTGTCTCGGCGCAGGCGTCAATCAGCGATGTCAACCGTCAGACCTGGTCGTCGACCGCGACTCTTCTCGTCCATCCTTCGCTCCTCTACGTCGGTCTTCGCAGCGACCGCACCTTCGTGGAGAAGGGCAAGCCACTCGAGATCGAGGCGATCGCGACCGACATCGACGGCAAGACTGTTGCAGAGACACTCATCGACCTGCGCTGCTACCGCGTCCGATGGGTGCAGGAGAAGGGCACGTGGAGCGAGAGGGAGGAGCTCGCCGGCGAGCGCCGTCTGGCGGCGGCCGACGAGCCGGTCTCCGCGAGCTTCGACGGGCTCGAGGGCGGCACCTATCGTGTGCGCGCCGCCGTCGTCGACGGACTCGATCGCCGCAACGAGAGCGAGCTCACACTCTGGGTCGCGGGTGAAAAGCGACCGAAGCGACGCGGCGTCGACAAGGAGCAGGTGACGCTGATCCCGGACCGCAAGGACTACCGGCCCGGCGACGTCGCGAAGATCCTCGTGCAGATGCCGTTCAGCCCCGCCGAGGCGGTCGTCACGCTGCGGCGAACGGGGCTCGTCGAGACCCGCCGCGTGCGCATCGAGCAGAGCTCGTACACGCTGGAGGTTCCGGTGGTCGACGCACACATCCCGAACCTTCACGTCCAGGTCGACCTCGTCGGCGCGACCGCTCGCGTCGATGACGACGGCAACGTCGATGCGAAGCTGCCGAAGCGTCCCGCGTACGCCTCCGGCCAGGTGCAGCTCCTCGTGCCGCCCCTCTCGAGGACGCTCCAGGTGCGCGCCAGGCCGCGGCACGCGGAGGTCGAGCCCGGGGCGGAGACCTTCGTCGACGTGCTCGTCAAGGACGCCGGCGGCAAGCCCCTCGCCGGCGCCGAGGTCGCGGTCATCGTTGTCGACGAGGCCGTGCTCGCGCTGACGAGCTACGACCTCTCGGATCCCGTCGGCCTCTTCTACCACACGCGTCCCCCCGGGGTGAGGGATCACCACTCCCGCCGCTTCGTCCGCCTGCGCGCCTTCGAGCAGCGCTTCGCCGGGGCAAAGACGCAGCGCGGCCAGACCTGGGGTGTCGCGGAGGACGGTGAAGCGGCCAGCTTCGCGTTCGACAACCGCGACAAGCTCCTGGTCTCGGGTTTCAACGCCTTCGGTGCCGGGAGAGCTCCGATGGCCGCCGCCAAGATGGGCAGGCGGCTCGACGGCGGCGGGGGCGCACAGGCCGCGCCAATCGACCTGCGCAAGAGCTTCGACGCCCTTGCGCTCTTCGCAGCGGCGCTGCCGACCGATCTCGACGGCTACGCGCGCGTCAAGGTGAAGGTGCCCGACAGCCTGACGCGCTACCGCGTCATGACGGTCGCCGCCGCCGGCGGCAAGCTCTTTGGCAAGAGCGAGAGCACGATCACCACCCGCCTCGGGCTGATGGTGCGTCCCTCCGCGCCGCGCTTCCTCAACTTCGGCGACCGCTTCGAGCTCCCGGTCGTCTTGCAGAACCAGACCGACGAGCCCATGGCGGTCGATGTCGCGCTGCGCGCATCGAACGCCAAGCTCACCCACGGCGCGGGCCGGCGAGTCACGGTGCCGGCGAACGACCGCGTCGAGGTCCGCTTTCCGTCAGCCACGGCGCAGGCGGGCGTCGCACGCTTCCAGGTCGCTGCCGCCTCCGGCAAGCACGCCGACGCCGCCGACGTCGAGGTGCCCGTCTGGACCCCGGCGACGACCGAGGCCTTCGCGACCTACGGAGTGATCGCGTCCGCGACGAGCGCCGGAGGCAGCAAGCAGCAGACGATCGTGCAGCCCGTCGCGAGGCCCGAGGGCGTCATCGCGGACTTCGGCGGTCTCGAGATCACGACTTCATCGACGGCGCTTCAGGCACTCACCGACGCGTTTATCTACATCTCCGAGTACCCGTACGGGTGCGCCGAGCAGATCGCGTCCCGCGTGCTGACGACGGCCGCCTTGCGCGATGTGCTCGCCGCCTTCGAGGCCGACGGGCTGCCACCGCCGCAGGCGCTCGTCGCCGCGGTGTCTCGCGACGTCAAGAAGCTCCACGGCATGCAGCACGGCGACGGAGGCTTCGGCTTCTGGCGTCGCGACAGCCGTGCGTGGCCCTACCTCGGAGTGCACGTCGCGCACGCGATCACCCGCGCGTCGCAGAAGGACTTCAGCATCCCGGACCAGATGCTCCAGCACTCCGCGAAGTACCTCGCCACCATCGATAGCCACATTCCGAAGGAGTACCCGGAGCGGGCACGCCGCTCGATACAGTCCTACGCGCTGTACGTGCGCAGCCTGGGAGCGACCAAGGACGACGAGCGACGGGCCGTGGCCGGACTCGCGCGCGGACTCGTGCGCGAGGCAACGATCGAGAAGCTGCCGCTCGAGGCCACCGGCTGGCTCCTCGCGGCGATGGGGAAGGACCCAGCCTCGGCGGCCGAGCGACGGGCCGTCCTCGCCAACATCAGCCGCCGTGTGACCGAGACCGCAGCGACCGCCCAGTTCACGACGAGCTACGCCGACACCTCGCAGCACCTTCTCCTTCACAGCACGCGACGCACCGATGCGATCCTCCTCGACGCGCTCATCGGAGAAGACCCCGACAGCGACGTGATCCCGAAAATCGTCCGTGGTCTCCTCGGCCACCGCAAACAGGGCCGCTGGAGCAACACGCAGGAGAACGCGTTCGTCCTCGTGGCGCTCGACCGCTACTTCCGGGTCTACGAGAAGGAGGACCCCTACTTCGTCGCGAAGGCCTGGCTCGGGGATCGCTTCGCCGGCGAGCACGGCTTCGAGGGCCGCTCGACGGACCGCCACCACATCTCGATTCCGATGAGCTACCTCACCGAGGCGAAGGCCTCGCAGAACCTCGTCCTCAGCAAGGAGGGACGCGGCCGGCTCTACTACCGCCTCGGTCTGCGGTACGCACCGTCGAGCCTGAAGCTCGATCCGTCGGACCAGGGCTTCGCCGTCCAGCGCTCGTACGAGGGGGTCGACGACCCGAACGATGTCCGGCGCGGCAAGGACGGGGTCTGGCGCGTCAAGCTGGGCACCCGCGTGCGTGTCCACCTGGAGATGGTCGCGCCGGCGCGACGCTATCACGTGGCGCTCGTGGATCCTCTTCCCGCAGGTCTCGAGGCGATGAACCCGTCGCTCGCCGTCACCGGTAACGTGCCGGCCGCGGGCGCGAGGGGCAAGTCCTCGCGAAAGCCGCGTCTGGACTGGTGGTGGAGCCGCACCTGGTACGAGCACCAGAATCTCCGCGACGAGCGCGCCGAGGCGTTCTCCTCTCTGTTGCGTGCCGGGGTCCACGAGTATTCCTACGTGACTCGCGCGACGACGCCCGGCAGCTTCGTCGTACCGCCCACGAAGGCCGAGGAGATGTACCATCCGGAGATCTTCGGACGCTCCGCAAGCGACCGTGTCGTGGTGGAGTGAGACTCGATCGACAGAGACGGATTCTCAACAAGGAGCGAGACGGTGAGCGGCAGCTTTGTTCCCGGGAAGGACGCCGAACGCGAGGACTTCGACTGGGGGAGCTTCTCCTGGATCTCGAAGCCCGCGACGACCGCGGCCGGCGACCTCGTCGTCTGCCATGTGACCATCGAGCCCGGCAAGGGGCACGACTTCCACCGGCATCCCGATCAGGAGGAGGTCATCCACGTCATCGAGGGGACGATGGAGCAGTGGCTCGAGAGCGAGAGGAAGGTGCTCGGCCCGGGCGACTCGATCTTCATCGGGCGCGACACCGTCCATGCTTCGTTCAACATCAGCGACGTGACCCTGAAGGTCCTCGCGATCCTCGGCCCCTGCGTTGGCGAGAGCGGCTACGAGCTCGTCGACGTCAGCGCCGAGGAGCCGTGGGCGTCGATGCGGAGCTGACCCAGGCGACGAGCCGACGAGCCGGGGCGGCTACGGCTTCGGCCAGTCGAGGTGACGGTGGCAGAAGTCGAAGGTCTTCTTGCTGTTGATCGAGTGCGGACCGACGAACCACTCGATCTCGCAGCGGTCGCCGATTCCCAGCCGCGCCGAGTAGAGGAAGCGCACCTTGGCAAACTCGTAGCCGACGGTCTCGTCCGGCGCCACGCCGTCGAAGTGCCCTCGCTCGACCATGAACGGCCGCGGCGCGATCAGCGCGGCCATCTCGGCGTAGTTGAACGTGCTGCCGAGGTCGAACTCGAAGATCTCGTACTCGCCGGTCCAGACGTAGCTGTAGCGGCTACGCGTCGAGGCGTTCTTCCACACCCACTCGTTGAAGTCCGCCGAGCAGATCGAGAACTTGTAGTCCTTGACCAGCGGCGGAACCCGCATCGCGGTCTTGCCGCCGTAAGAGAGTCCGTAGAAGCCGATGCGCTCCGGATCGACGAAGGGCTGTGTCTGTAGCCAGTCGACGATCTGCTGATGCTGCGGCACGATCACGGAGTAGAGCGTCTTCTTGATCGGGTTCGACTTCCGCTGCAGCGTGCGAAAGCGATCCTGGAAGATGTAGAGGTTCTGCGGCGCGAAGGTGACGAAGCCGCGCCTGGCGAGAGCCGCGGCGAAGGCCTTGTAGTAGTGGAAGCCAGGCTTGCCGATGGTGTCCTGCGGACGGCCCTCCAGCCCGTGCTGGCAGACGACGACAGGACGGCGCTCGCCCGGCTCGATGTCCTTCGGAACCAGCAGAATGCCGTACGCGATGACGTCGGGAAAGACGTCGAGGACCACCTCGTAACCGGTCCAGCCGTCCTCGTCGTGGCTTCTTCGAGAGCGAGGCTTCGGCGGCAGCAGCTTCCTGTCGAAGCGGCCGATGATCTCGTCGTAGAAGAGCCGCCGATAGGGCTCGACCGACGCCGCGTACTTCCCGGGCGAGCTCGTGTCGAGCTTCTTCATGAACTCCTGACGCACGTACGGGCTCTCGCGAAGAAGCCACTGGTTGTGACGGTCGATCTCGTGCATCTGTCGCCGCTGACGCGCGTCCGGATCGAACCTCTCACGCAGGTGCGCCGGCCTGGACTCCCCGGAAGGGGCGAGCTCGTCGTCCTTGCCGAGGCCCCGGAGGAAGGCCTCGAGCGCGGGCGCCGAGCCGAAGGGCCCCTTGCCGGCGCCGCTGACGACGAGCGTCGGGGTCGCTCGCGCGAGATCGCCGCCCAGCTCCTGCACGAGCGAGACGGCGCGCGCGACCTCGGCCTCGACACTCGAGAGCTCCGGAGTCGCCAGTCGACCCGGCCCTCCTCCGGTGCCTGGCGGAACGACGATCTCGGGGCCGCGGGCCGCCTCGACGACGAGCCTGCGCGGCGCGATCATGCGCGCGAGCTCCGCGTCGCCGAACTGCTCGAGGAGGCCGAAGACGTTGCGATAGATCGGCTCCCGCCAGACACCCTCCCGCGCGTCGAAGTGCCCGCTGACGCAGACGGAGTCGATGCGCGGGTCGAGCGCGCCGGCGTGAAGCGCGAGCAGGCCGCCCTCACCCCAGCCGAAGACCCCGATCCTCGCCTCACGGCCGCTCTCCCTCGCATCGCGCTCGAACCAGTCGACCGCGGCGAGGATCTTCTGCACCTCGTAGCCGATCAGGTGACGTCCGAGCTCGAAGGCGGAGCGGTAAAGGAACTCGCGGTTCGTCAGGCGGCGGTGCGTCACCTTGCGATCGACGAGGGTCGGGACGAGGACGCGACAGCCGCTCTCGACGAGACGCCGGGCAACCTGCGACCCGGACGCCAGGCCCGGGACCAGCCCCGCGAGCGCCTCGGGCAGCTGGTCCGCATCCGGCACGACCACGACGTCGGCCACGGACTTCGCCCCGGCGCCTCCGGGCACCAGGTAGAGCCCCTCTGCATGCACATCGCCGAAGGCGGGCCACCGCACCGCGAAGACCTCGTAGCCGTCGCCGCGACCGACGACAACACCCTGGGCCGTGCCGCCGACGTACGAGACGCCGTCAAAGGGCACGCGTGCGTCCCGCACACCGAGGATGTGCGCCAGCCGCTGACGATTCGGCTCGACGGACCGCTCGAAGGCCTCCCTGCCGGAGCCGTCGAGCTTCCAGTGCTCCGAACGCGTGCTCTTCGCCGCCTCGATCTCCCGCAGCAGAAACCTGTCGACCCCGGCGACCAGGTGGTCGGCGACGTCGCCCTCGAGCTCGAGCGCGGTGGTTCCCGGCAAGGGCGAACCGTCCTGCGGCGTTCCGGATACCGCCCCCGAAGCGAAGAGGTGCAGCGTCCAGACGGTGACGAACGCGAAGCGTGGCACGCGAGTTCTCACGTCGAATCTCCTCGATTTCCAGGGAAGGGTCGGAGTTCGCTCATTGTAGCAGGCTCCAGCGTCTGGCTAGGGTGTTCGACGCGACACTTTCTTACACCCGGAACACCGCTTGCCGATAGGATCATGGGTGGTCCAGAACCCCGAAAACTGAAGGAACGCGAGAGCACCCATGAGAAAGACCACGTTGATCGCGCTGCTGTTGAGCGCCGCGAGTGTCCACGCGACCGACGCCAGGACCGTGACGCCCCGGAAGGGCACGCCCGCGAAGGCGGCGCCCGCCAAGGTGACGTTCACCGAGCACATCGCGCCGATCGTCTTCGGCAGCTGCACCGAGTGCCACCGCCCCGGCGAACCCGCGCCGTTCACGCTCCAGAGCTATCGCGACGTGCGCAAGCGCGCGAAAATGATCCGCAAGGTGACGAAGAGCCGCTTCATGCCGCCGTGGCACCCCGTACCCGGGCACGGTGACTTCGAGGACTCGCGTCGGCTCAGCGATGAGCAGATCTCGCTGATCGACAGGTGGGTCGAATCCGGCATGACGGAGGGGCCTGCGAACAAGTTGCCGAAGATGCCGAAGTTCGTCGACGGCTGGGCGCTCGGCGAGCCGGATCTCGTGGTCTCGATGTCAGACGCGTACGAGGTGCCGGCCGGCGGTCCCGACATCTACCGGAACTTCGCCTTGCCACTCGACCTCGACGAGGACAAGTGGGTGACGGCCGTCGAAGTGCGTCCCTCGGCACGTGCGGTCGTGCACCACGTCCTCTTCTTTCTCGACGACAGCGGCACCGCGCGTCGCAATGACGGTCGCAGCGGCAAGCCCGGCTTCAGCGGCATGGGATTCCAGCGCTCGGGCAGCCTCGGTGGGTGGGCGGTCGGCGGTACCCCGCGAAAGCTGCCTCTCGATCTCGCGAGGCCGCTCTCCAAGGGTTCGGACCTCGTGCTCTCGTCGCACTTTCACCCGTCAGGAAAGGTCGAGAAAGAGAAGACGACCATCGGCCTGTACTTCGCGAAGAAGCCGCCGAAGCGCACGTTCACGGGGTTTCAGATTCCACCGCTCTACGGCCGCTTCGCGGGAATCGACGTGCCCGCCGGTGAGGCGGATTTCAGGATCGGAGGCAAGTTCACGGTGCCCGTCGACATGGAGCTCGTCACCGCGAGCGGTCACGCGCACTACATCTGCCGCAAGATGAACGCGCGGGCCACCCTTCCGAATGGTGACAAGATCCCCCTCTTCCACATCGACGACTGGGACTTCAACTGGCAGGGCAGCTACACGTACAGGAAGCCGCTGCTTCTGCCCAAGGGGACGGTCATCGAGGCCGATCTCTTCTACGACAACTCCGAGAATAACCCGCGCAATCCCTTCAGCCCGCCGCGCCGCATCCGATGGGGGCTACAATCGACCGACGAGATGGGCAGCGTGATCTTCGGTGCCGTCGCCGCGCGCGAAAGTGACTATCGAGAGCTCCGCCAGGGCATCAAGGACGAGAGGAGCAGGGGCGTCCGCGGCGAGTTCGGCTCCCGGCGCAGGGGACGTGGCACGGGTACGGGCCTTCTCGGCCAGCTGCAGCGTCTCGACAAGGACAACGATGGCAAGATCGAGCGCACGGAATTCCCCGAGCGGCTGCTTCGCTTCTTCGACACCCTGGACTCGAACAAGGATGGCGTGATCGACGAGCAGGAGCGCGACAGGCTCAACCCGAATCGCAAACGAAGCAGACGCGATCGTGACTCCGCCTCGCGCCGCGAACGAGAGGGTGACGAGAGGTGAGGTCGGCGCTCGCTTCCGGCACCCGCCTCGCTTTCCTCGCGGCGTCGTCGGCGGCCGCTCTCCTCGTGACTTCGTGCGGCTCCCTGGCGCCGCACCACGTCGATCTCGACGGCGAGAAGCATTCGCCGCTCGACGCGAGCGACGCGAAGGGGAATGTTCTCCTCTTCATCACGGTCGACTGCCCGATCGCCAACGGCTACGCGCCGACCATCCGGCAGCTCGTCAAGGACTTCGCCCCGAGGGGCGTACGCTTCTACCTCGTCCACGTCGACCCGGACGTCACCGAGGAAGTCGCCCGCCGGCACACGAAGGACTTCGGCTACGAGTCGCCGGTCCTCATCGACTCCGAGCACGCGCTCGTACGGCGGCTCGAGGCGACCCACACGCCGGAGGCCTTCGTGTTGTCACGCGATAGCAGGATTGTCTACCGCGGCCGCATCGACGACTGGTACGGTGACCTCGGCAAGAAGCGCCCGGCCCCGCGCAGGCACGAGCTGCGCGCCGCGCTCGACGCGTTGCTCGAAGGCAGGCCGGTGTCGGTCGCACGCACCGAGCCGGTCGGCTGCTTCATCCCCGAGATCTGATCACCCCCGGGGAGCACCGGTCGTTGTCACCTGCACGGTGAGTGCTCATCGCCGGACATCCCACGCTGGATGGCAGCGGCGGACCGGCTCACCGAGCCGGCTGCGCGGTCCAGACGGCGGCAAGCCGAGAAGCGAGGAAGCCGTCTCCCGTCATCTCAGAGTCGCCGTCTTTGCCGCGCGTGGGTCGTCAGATGCTCCCGGCACCAGCGCCGGAAAGCCCCGAGCTCGCGATGATCCTCTCGCTCCTCGACACCGAGGTGGTCGACACCCAGCAGCCTGCCCAACGCGTAGGCCGCTATCTCGTTCGGATGATCGATCCCTCGGCGCGACACGAGCCGGGCCCGGTACGCCTTCTCCGACTCCAGTGGCGTCGAGACGGCCTTGCCGTCCTCACCCGTGACGACCTCGAAGCGCCGCGGACCGGTCTCCCGCACTCGAACAGCCAGCGCCTGGAAGTCCCGGCCCATCCTGGGGACCGCCTCATCGCTCTCGATGACCGTGCGCGGCCAGAACCAGCGTGTGACGCCCGAGGCGTCGGTCTCCCGCACCACCCACTCGCTCCGTGGTGCGTCGGGATTGCCGATGCGACGTCGCTCGAGCTCATCGGTCGTCACGACGTGACCGCGCACCATCCCGAAAGCGTCCTCGTAGAGGCGCGCGAAGCGCTCGGGGTAGCAGCGCTGCAGGACGTGCAGCTGCTCGTGGACGAAGAGCGGTCCGACGCGCACGAGAGCATTCATCTCGTCCCCCGCCTCGTGAAGCCCGACGATGCGCTGCACCGTGCGTTCGCTGAAGACGATGCACAGGCCGCGCGTATGCGAGAAGCCGCCGCAGAGGTGGTTCGCCACCTTGATGAAGCGCCACGGTTGCGCGACGAGCAGAGGCCAGTCGTCGGACAGACGGCCACGAAGACTCCCGACGATCGCCTCGATCGCCGACCTCTCCCGATCGTCGAAGTCGCGAACCGCCGCCGAGAAGCGCTCGCGCGCCGTGCGACGGCACTGTTCGAGGCCGCCCTCGATCGCCTCGGCGGTGAGCGTGACGATCTCCCGCAACTGCATGTCCGCGAAGTACGGCTCGAAGCTCTCGTCCTCGATCCAGTAGCGCCCCTCCTGCGCATCCAGGCACTCGACCCGGGGTCCCACCAGCGGACTCCTGCGGACGATCTCCACCTGGTAGTCGGTCAGTCCGTCGACACCGACACGATCCTCGTAGGGGCCATCGCCCATGAGGTTCGGGATGTCGTCCGGCACCCTGTCGTCGTCAACGGCGTGACGGAGACCGAGGTTGTGGCCGGACTCGTGCGCGACGACAAAAGCATCCTGGCCGAGCGGCGAGCTGTCGCCCTGTGCGATGAAGACGATCGAACCGGGCGTCTGCGCCAGACCGTTCGGCGCCGCCTTGCCGTTGACCGCGCGAACGAAGAGCATGTTGATCACTCGCCCGTCGCCTCGAAGCAGTCCGGAGCTCTTCGTCGCCTCGACGATCTCGTTGACGTGGATCTTGCCGTCACGCGCCGCGCTCGAGCGGTACGCGATCGGCTCGAGGAAGTGGAAGTCGACGCCGGCTCGCGCGTAGACGCGGTCGATCATCCTCTCGACGATACGGATCTTCGCGGGTCCTCTGCCATCGTCATCACTGACGAGGATCGGCTGCACGACGACGACGCTCGGCACGTCGTCGGCGGACACGAGCACCGCCGGGAAGAGCGCCACGAGAGCACTCGAGATCGCCGACCATCGCGGAGCAGCCGACCATCCCGAGGTCGCTGACCATCCCGTTCGCCGCGCCATCGACAGGAACCTCCGGGCCGAAAGACGGCCCACTCCTTGTGCACTGCTTGACCGGTTACCCACCCAGGTCGTACATTCGACGCTACCATGTTACGCGTTCTCGGATCTCACCGGAAGCTCTGCGACGGCATGACCCGTCGAGACTGGCTTCTCGCCGGCAGCCTCGGCTTTCTGGGTGTCGGCCTCGATGACTACCTGCGACTTCGCGCCGCGCAGCCGGACACGCCACCTTCGATCGCGCCCGGCGCCTTCGGCAAGGCGAAGCGCTGCATTCTCCTGCTGCCCTACGGCTCACCGCCACAACACGAGACCTTCGACCCGAAGCCCGACGCGCCGAAGGAGGTTCGCGGAACGCACAAGCCGATTCCGACGAACGTTCCGGGTGTCCAGATCGATGAGCACCTGCCGCGCATCGCACGGATCATGGATCGCCTGACCGTCGTGCGCTCGATGACGCACCCCTACCCGGTGCACTGCACGGCGTACGTCGTCAGCGGCATCCCCGACTACTCGCCGGCGCTCGAGTCGCGGCCACGTGAACCCAACCTCTGGCCATTAGTGGGCTCGGTCCTCCACAACGTACAGGAGCGGCCGGCCCCCCCCCCCCCCCACCCCCCCGACGACACGCTCCCAGTGCCGCGCAACATCGCGCTGCCATGGCGCATGAACAAGTACGGCGGACCGGTCGCCTCCCAGGTGCAGACCGGGCCCTACGCCGCCTTCCTCGGCCCCGCCTACGACCCCGTCCTGACGGAGTTCGAGGGCAAGGCATCGAAGGAGATCCTCAAGATCAGCCCCGCCGACGGGCCGAAGCACAAGGTGCGCGACCCCTACGCGGGCATCGAGCCCGACTGTCGCTTCCGCCTCGACGGCGCACAGCTTCGCGAGAGCATGACACTCGACCGCCACCACCGCCGCCTCGGGCTCCTGAAGCAGCTCGACGACGCACGCCGCCGGCTCGACCGCAACCAGGACACGTTGACCTTCGACCGCTACCAGAAGCTCGCCCTGTCGCTGATCTCGTCGAGCCGCATCCACGAGGCGCTCGACGTGCGCCGCGAGGCGATGCACGTGCGCGAGAGTTACGGCATGACGCTCTTCGGACAGTCGTGCCTCGCCGCACGCCGTCTGGCGCAGTCCGGTTCGCGATTCGTCACCGTCTTCTGGGATGAGTTCGCCTATCTCAACACCGACTGGGACACGCACTGGAACCACTTCGATCGCCTGCAAAGCCGCCTCCTGCCCGGCTTCGACGTCGCCTTCTCGGGCCTGATCACCGACCTCGAGCAGCGCGGCCTCCTCGACGAGACGCTCGTCGTCTGGATGAGCGAGCATGGTCGCACGCCGAAGCTCAACAACAAGAAGTACGCCGGTCGCGATCACTGGTCGCGCGTCTACTCGATCGCCATGGCGGGCGGCGGCATCGGCCGTGGCCAGGTCATCGGCAAGAGCGATCGTCTCGGGGGTGACGTCTCGGAGCATCCCGTGTCGCCGAAAGACATCCTCGCATCGATCTTCCACCTCCTCGGCATCGACTCGCACATGACGATCCCCGATCAGCTCGGCCGGCCCATGCCGATCGCCGGCACCGGAGTCGTCCGCCCCGAGCTCTTCGGCTGACCCGATGACACGCCCCGCGAGCCTCCATCGCTTCCCCTACGCCCGCCTCCTCGCGGTCCTGTCATGCAGCGCTACCTCGCTCCTGGCGGTGGGGATCGAGCGCAGCTCCCCGCTGGCCGTACGTCCAGGGAAGACCGTCGACGTGACGTTCTTCGGAGACGAGCTCGATGGGTCGCCGACGCTGTGGACGAGCTTCCCGTGCGAGGCGACGTTGGCGCCCGACGTCGACAGGAACGGCTCGGACCCGTCGCGGGTGACCTTCCGCATCACCGTGCCCGTCAACGTGCCCCGACAATGTGGCGGCGTGCGTGTGGTGACCCGTGCGGGCGTGTCCAATCTGCGTCTCCTTCTCGTTGACGACCTGCCCACCTCTTCGGAGAGTCCCGACGCATCCTCGAGCTCGACGGCACAGACCGTGGTGTTCGGGCGGGCGATCGAGGGCGCCGCCGACGCTCGGCGATCCGACCGCTACCGGTTCACGGTGCGAAAGGGGCAGCGAGTCGCGGTCGAGGCCGTCGCGGGACGCATCGGCTCGAGCCTCGACGCGGTGCTTCGCGTACTCGATGAAAGCGGACGCGAGGTCGCCTGGAACGATGACACCCCGCCTCTGGACGGCGACGCCTGCGCCGAGCACACCTTCGACGCGGACGGCACGTGCCTCGTCGAGATCCGCGACGCGCAGTTTCGCGGCGGGGGCGACTTCTTCTACCGGCTGCGCATCGGCGACTTCGCGCTCGCCGAGGTGCCATCCGCGCTCGGGCCACGCTCGGAGCGTGAGACGCCGGAGACGGAACCGAACGACACCCCCGAAAGCGCACTGCACGTCGAGCTTCCGCGAGCTCTGCATGGCCGCTTCGACGCTCCGGGAGATCGCGACGTCTGGTCCTTCGACGTGAGCAAGGGCGAACGGTGGCGATTTCGCGGTCGCACCTGGAGCCTGGGAGCCCCGTCGACGCTCTTCCTGCGGCTCCTCGACGCCAAGGGAGCCCGGCTCGCCGAGGCACCACAGTCCGGATCCGATGAGCGAATTGTCGATCACACGTTCGACGCGAACGGTCGCTTTCTCCTCGTCGTCGACGAGCTCCACCGACGCGGAGGTCCTCGCTACGCGTATCGCATCGACGCGTCACGCGACCCCGCCCCGTTCTCGCTGACCCTTGCGGCCGAGAGCTTCGACGCACCGGAGAACGGTGTCCTTGTCATCAAGGTCGCCTGCGAACGCCGTGGCTACAGCGGTCCGATTCAGCTATCGATCGACGACGCCGGCGAAGGCTTCTCGCTCCGCGGCGAGGTGATCCCGAAGGACGCAAAGGATACCGCGCTACATGTACGACTACCGGGGCGCCTCGTCAGCGGGAGTGTCAGCACGCTTCGGATCCGCGGGACCGCGCGCGTCGAGGACACGACTCTCAGCACGCGTGCGAGCGCGCTCGCAGCAGTTCGCGACTCCGTCGGCAAAGTGCGACATCCGCCGCTCCACCTCACGCAAAGCGTCGTGGTCGGTGTCGGACCGGCCTTTCCGGAGTTCTTCCGGGTCGTCGCCGACCCTCCACTGGCACGTGTCGTCAAGGGAAGCGATGAAGCGACCCTGCGCGTCGATGTCGAGCGCCGAAGCGGCTTTGCGGGGGCAGTCGAGATCGAGCTCGGAGATCTGCCCGAAGGCGTGGTCGCCGACGCGGCGAACATCCTGTCGGGCCTCTCGAGCACGGACGTCACCCTGCGAGGGACGCAGGCCCTCGGCGTCGGCGCGCACCACCTTCGCGTCCGCGGTTCGGCGACCTTCAAGAACCAGCCGCAGACCTCGATCGTCGAGGACGTCGTTCTGCGCGTCGGGCCTGCCCTCGAGCTGACGATCACGCCACCGGCCGCGGTGCTCCCCGGCAAGCGGGCGAAGCTGGATGTCGACGTCATTCGCTTCACCGGCAGCGACGAGCCCGTGAGCTTCCAGTGGAGGGGCCTTCCCGACGGGGTCCGGGCCGTCGGCAACGGGAAGCTCGCGAAGAACGAGCGCTCCGCCAGCCTCTTCCTGGACATCGACCCGACCGTCGACGTCGAGGAGATCTCCGGAGTCACCCTGACGGCGACGACCTCGCTGCCGAGACCGAGGCCGCGCGGCGCCAGCGGGTCGAGCTCCCTGACCGAGCTCTACCCCGAGACCGAGCTGAGGAAGGTGGCGCGCGTCATCGAAGCCGAGAAGTTCCAGCGCGGCAACGTCACCGTCGACGTCGACAGCTACGGCAAGGGAATCGGCATCATCTCGGATCCCGGAGCGCAGCTCAACTATGCGGAATACGATATCGAGATCAGCCGGGCAGGCCCCTACCAGGTCGAGCTACGCTACGCGGCGCGGACCCGGCGCCCCGGGAAGCTGATCCTCAACGGCTCCACCGTCAAGGACGGCGCCATCGGCGAGACGACCGGCTCGTGGATGCCCGACACTCAGCGCTGGCACGTCGAGGGCGTCTTTCCCTTCGAGCGCGGCGTCAACGTGCTCCGCATCCAGTCGCAACCGATGATGTCACACATCGACAAGCTCCTCATCGGCACGCCCGCGCGCCGTCTGACGCTCGAGGCGACCTTCGACTCCTGGGTCGACGAGGGGAGCGGCGCGACGGCGGAGAGCATCGACGGTAACCTGATCTCCGTATTCGCGAGTGACGGGCTCACCGGCAAGCGGCGAGTCGGGCTTGTCACATTCGAGGCGAGCGCACTCGCCGGAACAGCGCTCCTGAGCGCCCACCTCGAGCTCGGCGTCGACGCTCGCGGTAGCCGGCTCGCAACGGGCCCCGCGCGGTCCTTCGCGCGCCTGCTGCCGCCGGGGACCGATGCCGGTGCGCTGACCCATGCGACGTACTCGACGCTGCTGGCGCGGTCGATCACCTTCGCGAGCTTCGCCTCCTTCGACATCGCCGAGGGCAAGAGCCGGGCCGCCGGTCAGTACGAGAGGAGCGGCACGACCAGCGCCGGCGACCTCGTTGCCCTGCAAGCTCGACTCGCGAGCACGAGCCGCAAGAGCGAAGACCCCTCGAGCCGGCTCCGACCGCTGGTCATCGCCCTGGAAGCGCGAGAAGACGGCAGCGGCACCAGTCGCGACTGGGGCGCCAACGACGAGCCCCCGAAAGGGACACACGGTGGCCCGCTGCCGCCACGCGTCGTCGTCTCCGTGGATCCGAGACAGGACACCGCCGACCGCGAGCCATCCACCGTCACGGTCGTCAGCAAGCCGATCACCCTGCGAGTACAGAGGTCCCGGGCCGGAGCCCGGCCGAGAGCGCAGTGAACAACACCGTCGAGAGGATCTTCGAGAGCGTCGCCGGAAGCCTCCACACTCCGGTCGTGCGCGTGACCTGCGTGCTTCTCGTCGGCGGCGGATCGGCATTCGCCGACGAGCGCGCCTCGATCGCAGTGCATCCGCCAACGATCCGGCTCGGCACGAGCGCACGGCAGACTCGCGTCGTCGCGACGTTGACAGACCGCTCCGGGCGAGAGCGCGACACCACGGGTTCCGTCGAGCTCTCGATCGACGACGAGAGCGTTGCGCAGATCTCCGAGGGCCGCGTCGTCGCCGTCGCCAACGGCGAGACCACCTTGCGGGCACGCGTCGAGGAGCTAACGACCTCGGCGCAGGTGCGCGTCGGCAATCTCGAGAAGCGGCCGCGAGCCTCGTTTCGCCATGGCGCTCTGGTCGCGCTCACGAAGCAAGGGTGTAACTCCGGCGGCTGTCACGGCGCGCCGAGCGGCAAGGGTGGCTTTCGCCTGTCGCTCTTCGCGTACGACGAGCAGCTCGATGCCGAGACGCTGACCCGAGAGTACGGACAGCGGCGCGTCGATGTCTTCAATCCCGATCGCAGCCTCGTGCTACGCAAGCCACTCGGCCGCATTCCCCACGGAGGTGGGGTGCGCCTGCGCAGCTCTGATCCGGCGCACGGGCTCCTTCGTCACTGGATCGCCGACGGCTGCCGGATCGACGCTCCCGAAGCTGCGGATTGCGAGCGTATCGAGGTCTTTCCGCAGCAACGCACGCTCGAGACACCACACGTCGAGCAACAGCTCCTCGTCCTGGCGCACTTCTCGGACGGCGGCGTACGCGATGTCACCGACGTCGCCACCTACCTGAGCTCCGACGAGACCCGCGCTTCGATCAGCGCGACAGGACTCGTCAGGGCCAGCGCCAGCGGTGAGATCGGGGTGCTCGTCCAGTACCTCGAGCTCGCCGAGACCTCGCGGCTTACCTTCATCCCCGAGGTGGCGGGATTCACGTGGAAGGAGCAGCCCGAGAACAACTACGTCGACCGGCTCGTCTTCGCGAAGCTGCGGCAGATGCGCATATCGCCATCCCGCGAGTGTGGTGACGAGGAGTTCGTGCGACGCGTGTATATCGATCTCCTCGGACGGCTGCCCCGATTCGACGAGACGCTGGCCTTCCTCGACCGGAACGACGCAAACAAGCGCGCGAAGCTGATCGATCGCCTGCTCGAAGACCCCGGCTTCGCGACCTTCCAGGCGACTCGCTGGGGCGACCTCCTGCGTGTCAGCAAGAAGCGGCTCACCAGCGCCGGCGTCCACAAGCTCCACGGGTGGATCGTGCGCGCCATGAGCTCGAACATGCCCTACGATGACTTCGTGCGCGAGATACTCACCGCACAGGGAAGCACGTCGGAAAACCCGCCCGCCAACTACTACCGCACCGCCGCGACCACCGACGACTGCACCGAGACGACCGCTCAGGTCTTTCTCGGTGTGCGCATCCAGTGTGCCAAGTGCCACAACCATCCATACGAGCGGTGGACGCAAGACAACTACTACGGACTCGGCGCGTTCTTCAACCGCGTACAGCGCACGAAGCTGCCCGATGACGAGACCCTCGTCTGGGTTGCTCGCGAGGGCGAGGTCGAACAGCCGCGCACCAGGCGGACCATGAAGCCGTGGCTTCCGGACGCCGGCGAGCTGGACCTGCCACCGGACGCGGACCGGCGCAACGTGCTCGTCGACTGGCTCGGCGCACCGGACAACAGGTACCTCTCCCGAGTCGAGGTCAACCGCATCTGGAGCCACCTCATGGGACGCGGCATCGTCGAGCCGATCGACGACTTCCGGGCCTCGAACCCGCCCAGCAATCCGGCTCTTCTCGACGCCCTGGCGAGCGACTTCGTCGAGAGCGGCTACAATCGTCGAGAGCTGATTCGTACGGTCGTCCTCAGCCGCTCGTACCAGCTCGAGTCGCGTACGAACCGATTCAACGAGCGCGACACGGTGTACTTCTCACACGCACGCTCGCGCCTCCTGGCTGCCGAGCAGATTCTCAACGCCATCTCGCAGGTCACCGGGGTCGCGGAGAGCTTCGAGGGTCTTCCTGGCGGCACGCTGGCGACCGAGCTGCCGAGCCCCGAGTTCGGCAAGGACTTCCTGCGCGTCTTCGGCAAGCCTCCACGCGAGACGGTGTGCGAGTGTGAGCGCTCGCAGTCCTCCGACCTCGCGCGCGTGCTCGAGCTCATCAACGGCGACCTCGTGGCGGAGAAGATCGGCGACGAGAGCAACCGCATTCACCGTCTCGTGGCGGCCGGGAAGAGCGACACCGAGATCGTCACCGAGCTCTACCTCGCGGCCTATTCCCGGCGACCGACCGCCAAGGAGCTCGCCGCCGCAAGCGGCTACGTCGCCGGCGCGACGGTGCGAATGGAGGGGCTGGAGGATCTCCTCTGGACGGTCCTCAACAGCAAGGAGCTCCTCTTTCAGCACTGAAGTCCAGGCTCAGAGGAGCTTCTCGAGGTAGCTCCGCGAGCGGTTGATCTCCGCAGTCGCTGCCGATGTCGGCTCCAGAATCGGGATTCCCCGGGGAACCGGGTGCATGAAGACCTCTGTCCATCCCCGGTAGCCGATCTTCCTCAGCGCGGCGAGCAGGGGCTTGAAGTCCAGCTTGCCGCGACCGGGCATCTGGAGAAGCTCTTCCTCCTTGGGAAGCTTCTTCGAGCAGCCGTGTCCGTGCTGCCACGCGTAGAAATGGACCAGCCGGGGGCCGAGGTCCTCGATGAGCTTCGCCATCATCGCCGCATCCTGGGGCAGGTGATACGGCGCCAGCGCGACGCCGATGTGCTTCGACTTCGCGAATTCGACGAACCAGCGCATCGAGTCCGGCGACCTGATCAGGGATCCGCCGTGATTCTCGATACCGATCGTCAAGCCGTGCCTCCGGGCCTCCGCCACGTGCGGCTTCATGCTCTCGGCGAAGGACTTCACCCGATCGCGAAGCGACTTTCCGGAGCCCTTGCCCGAACCACAGATCAGCAAGCTCCCACCGAGCTTCCTGGCGACCTTCATCTCGCCCTGAAGTCGATACGGGCCGAGCTTGTACTGTGTGATGATTCCGAGCTTGACCCCGTGCTCGGCGAGCATGCCGGCGAAGCGGTCGACGCCCATCTTGTCGACCTGCTCACGCTGGTTGCCGTGAACCCGGGGCCAGATGTCGATGTGCTCCGCTCCGATCTTCTTCACTTCAGGGAGAATCTCGGCAAGCTTCGTCGTGCCGTACATGCAAGACGCGAGAATGTAGCGCAGCCGGAACTCCGGGGGCTCCTCGCAGAGAACGCTCGCGGACGGTAGCGCTGCCACCGCGAGGGTGCTGCCGATCGTCCCGAGAGCCTCACGTCGGGAGGGTCTGTGCTCGTTCTTCATGTGTCTCTTCCTGCCGATAGCTCGTCTCGCGAACAGCTGGTTCATGGAAACCGACGGACACCGCCCACTGACGTCAACATCGTGATCTCCTCCTCGTCGACGAAGCCCTCCGTGCTCGAAAGCCCCTACGGGCAGATCCGCCGCCTCGGTGCGCCCCCATCTCACGCGGGCCGGCGCACCAGGACGGTGACGGGCCGCAGCGTGGGCTCACCTGTTCGGCTGTGGAGTGGTCCGCAGGTAGGGCTTGACGACAGTGTGGCCCTTCGGGAACTTGGCGGGAA
Source organism: uncultured Planctomycetia bacterium (assembly GCA_964390645.1). Lineage (GTDB taxonomy): Bacteria > Planctomycetota > UBA8108 > UBA8108 > UBA8108 > CAYMLL01. The sequence goes on from CAYMLL010000022.1 coordinate 22,518, forward strand.
TCTCCTCGTCCGTCACGGCAGGGACGATGATACAGTCGTCGCCGTTGTTCCAGTTCGCGGGGGTCGCGACCTGGTGCTTCGCTGTCAGCTGTAGCGAGTCGACCACGCGCAGCAGCTCGTCGAAGTTGCGCCCGGTGGCAGCCGGGTAGGTGAGCGTCAGCTTGACCTTCCTGTCCGGACCGATCACGAAGACCGAGCGCACCGTCATGTTGTCGAGCGCGTTCGGGTGGATCATGTCGTAGAGCGTCGCGACAGTGCGATCCGGATCGGCGATGAGCGGAAAGTTGACCGTCGTGTTCTGCGTCTCGTTGATGTCCCGGATCCAGCCGTGGTGATCGTCGAGTGGGTCGACGCTCAAGGCGATCACCTTGCAGCCGCGCTTCTCGAACTCGGGCTTGATCTTCGCGACGGTGCCGAGCTCGGTCGTACAGACCGGGGTGAAGTCCTTGGGGTGCGAGAACAGAACGCACCAGCCGTCACCGATCCACTCGTGGAACGAGATTGTTCCCTCGGTGGTATCGGCAGTGAAATCGGGAGCTTCGTCTCCTAGTCGAACGGCCATGGCTGCCTCCTGCAGTGATGCTCGCTGTCTGTCTCGTTCCTCGGCGTCTTCCCAACGGACTTCTCTCATACCTTGTTTCAACCACGGTTTCCCGCGAAAAACCCGCGAAAGAGACCTTGCCGTGGCCGCTCGGATCAAGCCGCGCTTCACGCATGAAGTGAACGTAACGCTCCGCGTCCCACTCGAATGGGCCGCTTGATCAACTCGAGCCTTGCGATCACCCGCCGGCCTGCTCCGCCTCGATCGACCCGCCGGCGAGTGCTCACGAGTTTCTGCACGCCTGCCTGCCTCGAGAAGGTATCGATCGACTCCCGGCAGACCCGTCGGGGAGCGGCTCGGTGGCGATACTCGAGATCAAGGGGCGCGGCCGTCGCCGTGGTGACGAACCGGCCACCGACCGCGAGACCTGGACCCGTGGGTGCCGGGCCGACGCGGCTACCCTCCTTCGAACCAGGATATCCTTCTTCGGACCCGAGCTACCCGTCAGCGCTTCGTGTGCAGGCCGACCATCGCCCCACCGAAGGCGCGACCGGTGGCCGTGAAGAAGTACGGGCTCCCGAGGTAGTGGAACGGAAAGTGGGCGCCGATCTTCCTCCACTCCTCGAGATGCTCCCGCCAGCCCTTGTCGTAGACCGCCTGGGCCTTCCAGTCCCAGAAGACGTCGGTCTCCACGACCGCGGCGGTGCCCCGGAACTCGTCGATGGAGCAGACGTCCGCCTGCGCCTGCTTGATCGCCTGCGTGATATCACCGATCGGCTTCAGCCCGCGCTTGGCTCGGTCCTTGTTCGTGCCGCCGTGCCCCATCTGTCCGACCACGACCGGCAGACGCGGCTTGCCGAACTCCTTGCGGACGTCGCGGATGAGACTTTCGAGGTGCGTCGCGTACTCTTTCTGAGCGTCTGCATACTGGTCGTTCCAGCCCTGGAACCAGACGAAACCCGCGATCTCGTAGCCCTCGCCGGCGTAGGAAGGAATGATCGATTTGATGTCAGCCAGCGCCGCGCGCACGACCTTGATCATCTTCGCATAGTTCTCACCGTACTGACTCTCCACGTCGGCGATCTCCGGCTTCCTCGGCTTGTTCTTCGTGTCCTTCTGCTTCTCGAGCTCCTTCTCGTACCTGGCGAGGTTTCTCGCGTGCTCCTCCTCGATCAGCTTCGTCGGTTTGCCTGAGCTGGGTGGGCGGAACTTGCGACGGATGCTCGCGCCACCCCAGGAGGTCTTGATGAGGAGGACCTTGGCGTCCTGATGATCCCCGACGACGTTGCCGAAGTTCCACTCGACGCCCATCATGTTCTTGTGGACACCGAAGCCCGCGGTGAGGGGCCCCTTGCGATCCTGAAACGTGATCCAGACGTCGTCACGGACCACGAACTCGCCCTTCTCGAACAGGTGGGCGAAGAACTCCTGACGATCCTCGTCACCGTGCCTCGCCTGATACTCGAGGGCCTCGAGGCCACCGTAACCGTCCATGTTGGACTGTCCGGCGAGAATATAGACCTTCACCGGCTCGCCCTCAGCGCCGAGTACACCCGTGGGAGAGATGTCAGCGAGACAGATCAGACAGACCGATAGACAAACCGGAATGCGCATGTGATTCCCCTCGGTCGTGGTCGTGAATCAGCGGTTGAAGAGGAAGGCCGGACTGTTCGCCAGCGCCCAGGCGATATCCTGCGCCGCGCCCAGTCGGATACGTTTGCCGACGTCCTTGTCCGTGCCCAGGTAGTGCCCGAGGATCGCCGAAAGCTGCTCGGGAGTGCGCTTGTCCTTCGGCGTCAGGACGATCTGCGCGATGTTCTCGGGAAGGGGGAGCGTGCGCACCGGACGCTGCGAGCTCGTCACCTCGATCTTGAATCGACCGAGCGTGTGCTTGCTGCCGTAGTGCTGGTCAACCGTGAAAACGAGCAGCGTGCCACCGGGACCACCGACATCCTCCTTGGTCTCGAAGACAGCACGCTGGCGCCGTCCGGTGCGGTCGGCGATGGCCCAGCCCTTCTTGTCGTCGGTCTTGTCGTTGATCGAGCCGTTCGCGGCCAGATCCTTCTGCGCGAAGGTCTGGGTCGCGTTCTGGAGCTTCACCGGCTTCGCCATCGCGGGTTTGCCCGCCGGTATCGCGGTGACGCTGAGCTCCGACAGCACGAAGTTGCCGTTGTCGGAGCGACCCGGCCCCTTCGCCTTGCCGAGACTGTCATGGGGCAGCACCTCGACGCGCACACCGGTGATCTTCTCCACGTCGGTCCACGCGATCACGACGTAGGTGTCGGTGTCCGGCGCCGCGCCACTCGCGAGGATCGACCCGTCCTCCTGTCCGGCGAGCACGGCGCCACCTGCTGAACGCGCGATGGTCGGCTTCAGCGTCGTCCATCTCGCGATGTGCTGTCCCTTCTCCCAGCCCTCGAAGCGCTGCTGGAAGTCCTTGCGTTCCGTCGACGTGAGCCCCGCAATGTTCGCTGCGTCACGGGTGTCGAACATCTTCGCGAGCCCGGCGCGCTCCTGCGACGTGGGCAGACGGCAAAGGAACGACAGGAAGAGCTCATCAACGATTTTCCCGGCTTCCTGCTCGAGCGCGAGAAGGCTGACGATGCCGTTCTGCGGGTCGTTGATCGCGTTCGCGAAGGTCGGTCCGTTGACGAGGTTCAGCGCCTGGCCGAGTGACATGCCGCTCGTGCGCTCACACTCGCAAGCGCTCTCTCGCGGCGGACGACCGAAGAGATCGAGGAAGCCATCGGGGAGCTTGACTTCGGGACCGGGGATCGACACGGCGCGAGTACCGGGGCGCTGTCCCGGGAGCTTCGTCACCGAGCCGCTCGCCCGATGGATGGCGTCAAAGAGCGTCTCGGCAGAAAGCCGTCGCGTGAGACCATGCGAGAAGTTGATGTCATCGTCCTCGTTCCACTTGTTGGTCTCGATCGAATGCTGGTAGACGCGGGACTTGCAAACCAGCCGCATGAGGCCGCGTACGTTGAACCCGCTCTCGATGAAATCCGCGGTCAAACGCTCCAGCAGAGCAGGGTTCGTCGGCGGGTTGCCCGCACGGATATCGTCAACCGGCTCGATGAACCCGACGCCGAGAAAGTAGCTCCACAGGCGATTGACGAAGCTACGCGCGAAGTACGGATTCTCCGGCGCGGTCAGCCAGCTCGCCATCGCGGAGCGACGGGTCTTGTCGGACGCCACCTTGTCGTCGTGCAGGTAGGGGAACGCCGGGCTCGCGACGAGCCCGTTCGGAAACTTCACATCTCCGGCCTTCTTGTCCGAGATCAGCTCCTCGTTCGCTCCGGTGTTCGCGAAGCCCGCATTCGGCAGCTTCTTGGAGCCAGGCGCGTTCTTGCGCTCGACCTGGGCGAAGTACGCCGCAAGCTCCCAGTAGTCGCTCTGCGTCCAGCGCTCGAAGGGATGGTCGTGACACTTGTTACAGCTGAATCGCACTCCCAGGAAGAGCTGCGTCGTGTTCTCCATCACCGCTTCCGGGCTGCGGAGAACCTTGTAGTAGCTCGTCGGCGGGTTCTTCAGCGTCGAGCCGCTCGAGTCGATCACCGCGTGGACGAACTCGTTGTAGGGCATGTTGCTGGCGATCGCCACGCGCACCCAATCGCGCAGAGCCGACGCGCCCTGACTGCCCAGCCACTTCTTGTTGACCTGGAGGAGGTCCGACCACTTGTTCGTCCAGAAGTCGACGAACTCGGCGCTGCCGACGAGCCGATCGACCAGCTCGTTCCTCTTGGCGCTCCCCTCGCGACGGTCCATGAGGAAGGTGCGAGTCTCGTGCGAGGTCGGCGGGATGCCGACGAGATCGAGGTAGACCCGGCGGATGAACTCCTCGTCCGTGCAGAGCTCGCTGGGAAGGCTCTTCACCTTCGCGAGCTTCTTGTAGACCAGCGTGTCGATGTAGTTGAACTCGGGTGGTGCCGTCCACTTCCAGCCGGAGCGATCGCCCATGACGAAGATCTGCGTCGCCGCGTAGCGCCCCTCGTAGCGCGCCAGGATCGCGGCCTCCCCGCGGCGCAGCGTCGTGACAATGCTGCCGTCGACGCCGATCACGTCCGTGTTGCTCGTCTCGATGAAGGCCTCGCTGGTGACATCGCGCCGCTTGCCGTCGGAGAAGGTGGCGAGTACCGACATCTGCTGCCGCATGCCCGGAAGCGGCAGGACCCGGTCGTTCGGATAGATCTCGATCTTCTCGACCCGGGGACTGTCGAGGTCGAGCTTCGCGCCCTGGCTGACCCAGGCGCGGAACATCTCGTAGTACGGCTCGCCCGGTCGCGTGTGCACGCCGCCAACGTGCGGGACGGCGCCGCTGATCTTCATCAGGAAGAGGCTTCGGTCCGGCGCGGCGCGGTTAAATCGCCGGCCCTCGTGGTCATCGATCAGCGCGCGGTGGTCGAAGAGAGGGTCGAAGCCGCGAAGCGACATCCTGAAGCCGTTCTTCCCCTTCTGCGATCCGTGACAGGTTCCCCCGTTGCAGCCGATGCGCGCCATCAGGGGCATGATGTCCTGGACGAAGCTCGGCCTCACCTCCCTCGCAGACCCGGTGATCTTCACCGGCACGCTGGACCGCAGGCCGGCCAGCTCGAGCTCGATCGTGGCGTCACCGTCCTCGAGAGCCGTGACGATGCCGCTCTTCGACATCGAGGCTACGGCGCCGGCGACCGACGTCTTCACGAGGCGCGTGACGTCGACCAAGTCACCGCTCTGGAGCTTGGCCGACACGATCAGCTGACGGTAGGCGAACTTGCCGTCGAGACTCACCTCGGTGGGAAAGACCTCGAGGCCCGTGAGCTTCGCGCCCTCCGGCAGCGTTTCCGCCGCGACCGACGCCGAAAGAGTCACCAGGAGTACCAGAATGCAGCAGAGCGAGCAGCGCATGGTCATCTATCCATCAAGGCCTGTCTCTTCAGTTGGCGGCGGCCAGCGGCACGGGGAGAAAGTCCTTCGTCACCGCACCCTTCTCCACGTCGATCAGCCACACCTTGCCGGAAAACCCCCCCGCCCCGACGGTCTTGCCGTCATGGCTGAAAGCGACCGAGTAGATCGAGCTGTCGAAATCCAGGCTCCAGAGCATCTTCGCGTCGGCGGCCTGATAGACGCGTACCTGCCCCTTGCCATCGTGGCTGCTTCCCGCGACAACGCGACCGCCGTCGCGGCTGAATCGCACCGAGAACACGCGGCCGGCCATCTTGGCGAAGTCGCGGATCTTGTTGTAGTCGTCACCGATCTTGCGCGCCTTCGTCCGGTACATCTTGTAGAGCTTCGGCATCCCGTCGGCACCGCCGATCAGGAGCTCGTCGTTCTTCGGATGTCGGTCGACGGACATCAGCCCCCCCTTGAGCGCGCCGGGCGTGATGCTCGTGATATTGTCGATGAACTGCTCGGTCTTCACCTGCATGAGCTTCATCGAGCGGTCGCGACTGACCGTGACGAGATGCGACGAGTCCTTCGAGAAAACCGTCGACAGCACCCAGTCCTCGTGCGCGCCGTTGAAGAGCACCTGCTTGCCGGTCTTCGCTTCGATAACACGCACCGTGTTGTCGGCGCAGCCGAACGCGATGAGCGTGCCGTCGTGCGACCAGCTCGCACCGTAGACGGTGTCGTAGGTCACCGGCACCGACACACTCAGCTTCTGCTTCTCGACGTCCCAGATCTGCACCTCGCCGAAGCGGCAAGGCGAACCGCCGGTGACCGCCAGCTGCTTGCCGTCGGGCGAGAAAATGGCCGACTCGACACGCTCGGAAAGCCCGACAAGGCGACCGACGATCGCGGATCCGTCCGGCTTCAGGAGAGCCACCTCATGGTAACCGGAGACCGCAATCAGGTTGCCGGTGGGGGAGTAGTCGATAGAGGTGAGAACGGGCAGCGTCTCGTAGGTGGGCGGGTTCTCCATCGAGAACTGCACCTTCACCGAGTCCGGCGTGTCGTCCTTCGCTCCCTCGCCGATCCAGCTCTCGATCACCACGACCTGCTCGGCATGAAGAGGCGGACGCTTCCTCGGCATCGCCGGAGGCTCGCCGTCCTGCTGCGTAATCTCATGGATGAGGAGGCTCTTCTCGGGGCTGCCGGGAACGACGATGGGATCGTCACTGCGACCGCCCTTCATCAGCTCGAGGAAGCTCGTCAGCGAGAGCTTCCCGCCGGCCTTCGCAGGCTGATGACAGCCCTGGCACTGCTCGACGAGAATCGGTCGGACGTCCTTGTAGAAGCTGATCCCCTTCTGATCCGCGTCGCCCTTCTTCGAATCGTCCTCCGCAGTCGCCGGCGAACCGGCCGATAACACGTACGCGACGACAGCCGCGATCCACGAACCTCGAAGCATCGAAATCACCCTCTATCTCCGGTCGCCGAGCGCGGCTCTTGCGTCGATCAAGCCGAGACGCGAGGCGTTCACGCAAAAAGATCCAGCACCGGCTCCCCCTTCACCAGCTCTCGCGGCTGGTTAAGGTGGTTGTAGACCAGCGTGTCCGAGCGGATTCCCACGGCATGGTAGATCGTCGCCAGGAGCTGGCGCGGGTGGACCTCGTTCTCGAGCGCCGCGGACCCTGTCGCGTCCGACTTCCCGTGGACATGCCCACGCTTGATACCGGCTCCCGCGATCACCGAAGTGAAGCAGTAGGGCCAGTGGTCACGTCCATCCTTCGAGTTGCCGTTGCCGGAAGTCGAGAGCCCCTTCTTGGGGCTGCGGCCGAACTCTCCCACGACCACGACGAGCGTCTCGTCGAGAAGCCCACGATCGTCGAGATCCTCGATGAGCGTGGCGACGCCCGGGTCGAGCATCGGCGCCGACATCTTCCTCATGCGGTCGGGGAGTCCGGTGTGAACGTCCCAGGAGTGACGGTCCGAGTTCGCCACCTTCGGCCAGTTCACCTCGACAAAGCGGGTCCCCGCCTCGACGAGCCGCCGCGCCAGCAGGCAGCACTGCCCGAAGGTGTTGCGGCCGTAGCGATCGCGCAGCTTCGGATCCTCGGCATCGAGGTTGAACGCCTCGCGTGCGCGTCCCGAGGCGATGAGCTCGAGCGCCGTCCGCTGATATCCCGTGAGGTCGTACTTGGCGACAGCCTTCTCGAGTTGCGGCATGCCGCCGTTGATCAGGTCGAGGATCCTCGCACGGCGCGTCATCCGCGGCGTGGTCAGCTCGGGCCGCATTCCGAGGTCGTCGACCTTGATGCGGTCCATCTTCTTGTTGTCGAGGTCGTCGCCCGAAGGATAGAGGTAGAACGGATCGTAGGCGCGACCGAGAAAGCCCGCGGTCCCCGCCTTGCCGACGACGCCGCTCTCCTGCAGCGGGCGCGGCATCATGACGAAGGGGAGCATCGGCTCCCGGGGCGGCTTCAGTCTGATGATCTGCGAGCCGACGTTCGGGAAGTCCTTCGGAGTCGGCGGCTCGAGCTGACCCGACGGGCTGACCTTGTCGGCCGTGTATCCCGTCAGCATCTGGTACATCGCCGCCGTGTGGTTGAACAGCCCGATCGGCGTGTAGCTCATCGAGCGGATGAAGGTGAACTTGTCCGTCACCTGCGCGAGGCGCGGCATGAGCTCGGTGACCTCCATGCCGGGCACCTTCGACTTGATCGTCTTGAAGATGCTCTGCACATCGCTCGGACAGCCCTCCTTGGGATCCCAGAGGTCGAGGTGGCTCGGACCGCCCTGCAGGTAGCAGAGGATGACGCGCTTGGCCTTGCCCCAGCCGGGACCACCGGCTTGCGGCGTCTGCTCCGCGCACGCCGACTGCAGCTCGAGCATCTGCGAGAGGCCCATTCCGAAGAGCGCCGAGCCGCCGACGCGAAGCAGCTCGCGCCGCGACAGGCCGTCGCAGGTGACGCTGCCACGATCGCCAGGGATCACCAGCATGAGTCGTATCCTCCGGGGTTCCGCACGATTCCGGCCGTCGTGCTGAGTCGATTCACCAGGTCGCGGGTCCAAGGCTGGCGGTGCGTTGAGTACCGCTCGCCCTGACCCTACCAGCATAAGGACCCACGGCGGGCCGAATCAAGCCCCGAACCGGGGCGATCCCGCAAACCCGATCGCCCTGAAACGACCAACATCCTCCTGTCGTCGAGCCCCACGCTGCAGGAAGCTCCCTGACGAGCCCTCACACCGACGGGTACGCTCAGGCCGGCGACGCCCTGGAATCCACCGCCCACGGGGAGCAGCGAGACCCTGCCATCGAGCAGCATCCGGCGGCTCTCGCGCCGCTGCTTCCTCGCCGGGTCGGCCCGGTTGCAGGACGGCCCGGAACACGACGGTCAACAGCCCGTGTAGGAGTCGCATCCCAGGGCGCCCGCCGAGCCCGAAGCGTCCGGATCCGGGCCACACGGCCGGCTCGTCGGACCGGGTAGCGCTGGCGGCGGGCCGCCGCCAAAGAGAAAGTTCAAGATGGCGACGCCGTCGCTGATGTCGACCTGGCCGCTGTTGTTCACGTCGGCCGACTCCCGGCACGACGGGCCGGCGCCACCGACGAAGAGGAACGTGAAGACGACGACGGCGTCGGAGACGTCGATGACGCCGGTCTCGTTCGGATCGCCCCGATGAAAGACGGCGTCGTCGGTGCGCAGAGTCGCCAGGCGCACCATCCCCGCAGGCGAGGTCCCGTCGCGCTGCCACAACGCCACCGTCGGGATCCCCCTGGAGTCGAGCGCGAGCTGTGCCACGCCCATGTAGAGGTCCGACGCCGACGTGACGACCTCGACGAGCTCCCAGCCGGCGTCGGTCCGGACTCCGTGCACGACGGAGCGCGCGTCGCAGAGGGCGATCTGCACCCGCTGGTCGCTGTCGAGCACCAGCGAGACCGGCAGGCGCGAGTCGCAGAATCCGATACCGACGCGTTCGAGCAGGGTCACGGTCTCGACCTCCCAGCCGTTTCCGTCCAGGACACCGTAGCGAACGAGCGCGCGGACCGGGGCGCCTTCTTCCAGGGAAGCCCCCTCGAGGTCCAGCCAGATCGCATGAACGCGATCGGACTCACGGTCGATGGCCAGCGAAGGAAAGCGACCGCGCAGCCCCCCCTCGACAACGGTCCCGAACTCCCAGCCGTCAGGTCCAGCGACGGCGTGCACGAGGTCGCCGGGCAGGTCACGCCCCTCCGCTCGGCAGTAGAGAACGTGCGGGCGCCCCGCTCCGTCGAGGGCGAGCGACGTGTTGAGCCCGTACATCGACAGCCCGCTCCCGGCCACGAGCTCGTAGCTCCAAGAGGCGCCGTCGAAAATCCCGTACTCGAGGCTGTCCACGGCACCGTGGAGCACAGGAAAGAGGGCCGAAACGTGCAGCCGCCCGTCGTCGCCGAGGGCGAGGGAGCCGTCCCAGCCGTCGTGCGATCCGGGCGAGTCGATGACGTATTCCGTCACGCCGCCGGCAGCAGCGCGGACGAAGTGACGGGGCTTGCCGACGTGGTCGTGCCAGAAGAAGTGCACGTCGCCACCGGGTGCCGCGAGCATGGCGCCGGGACCGTAGAAGTAGCCCTCGGCGAGCACTTCCGGGTCGAACGGGCCGCGCGGACTTCCGGCTCTCGCGATCCAGAGCGGCGCGTGGTCCGCGGCGTCGTCACTGAACCAGAGGAGGTGGACGCGGTCGTCGGAGTCGAAAACGAAGGCCGGAGTGACGCCCACGGCGACATCGACGATGAGCCAGTGCGGGTCGACGGTCTCGGTCGCGCTCGCCGTGGTCGCTGCGACGAGGAACGCGGCAGCGAGCGCCGAAACCGATGCGCAAGCGTGCTTCATGCCGCGATGGTATACGCACGAAAAGCGCAGATCTATCGACTCCGGCGCGGCGAATCATGCGCCAACGCTGGATAGAGTCCCGGGAAAGGGGCTCGACAGCTGCCTTGAAACGCTGTCAGGCTCTCCGTCGGAGGACGGATGCGCAGCACTCTGTTGCGCCGCAGGATCGGTGGACCGGCGGCCGGCCGCTGACCGTCACTCCGCCGCGACGCAGGCGTCCGGGCAGCCCGGGGGGAACACGCGGTCCGTTCCCGGGACGTGCGGTCATCCTCCCTGAACGAGGTCGAGAAAAGCGCTCGAGACGCCGGCGAGGTCGACGGCGCCGTTCACGTCGAGCAGGGTCCGGCTCCCCTCGTCGGCGACGGACGAGCGCGCGAAACAGAAGTGAGGAAGGATCGACCGATCCGTCTCGGGCCGGCTGCGTCTGCGCGTGTCGTCGCCTACTTCGCCTTCTTCTTGTCGACGACGACGACCTCCGCGATCTTCTCGAGGTCCGCGCGAACCTTCTTGGCCTCACCGACGACCACGATGGTCAGCAAGTCGCGACGGACGTGACGTTCGGCGACGGCTGCGACGCCCTTCGACGCGGCGCCCGCGACGGTCTTGAGCCAGCGCTCGTAGAAGTCGTCCGCCAGACCCTCGGACTCCACCGTCCAGAGGTCGTCGAGAAGCGCCTGCGGAGTCTCCCGTCGCCGTGAAAAGCTGCCGGTGAGGAAGTTGCGGGCTCCGATCATCTCCTCATTCGACGGCGGCTCCACGAGAAGGCGATCGACCTCGGCGAGGATGACACTGACAGCTTCGGCCGTCTTCGGCGTCTTGGTGAACGTCGAGACGCCGAACCAGCCGGCTCGCTGGCGCCACGAGAAGCCGCCGCGGATACCGTATGTGAGCCCCTTGTCGACGCGCAGCGTCGAGTTGAGCCGCGCGCCGAAGGAGCCGCCGAAGATCTGGTTGAGCACCGCTGCCGTCGCATGATCGCTCGAGTGGCGGGTGATCTTGCCAAGGTGCCCGACGCGGATCTCGCTCTGGCGCGCGCCGGGGTGGTCGACGAGGTAGATCCGCGTCGCCGCCGGATCGGGGATCCGGGGAAGTGCGAGAACCGGCGCGGCAGCCTCCGGCGCCCTCCACGCTCCCAGATACTTCTCGACGGTCGCGATCGTGCTCTTCGCGTCCATGTCGCCAGCGACGTAGAGCACGGCGGCGTCCGGGCGCGCGTGAACGCTCCACCACGCGGCGAGATCGTCACGCTTCAGCTGCTTGATATCGTTGACACGCCCGTCGACCGGACGTGCGTAGGGGTGAGAGCCGTAGATGAGACGATCGAACTCACGGTCTGCAATCGTCGAAGGGCTCTTCTCCTCGACCATCATTCCGGTCGTCACCATGCGCACGAGCGTCGCGAGCTCCTCCTCCGGAAAGGTCGGCTCGGTGACGACCTCGGCGAGGGCCTCCACCGCACGCTCGAGCTGGCCGGACAATGCGCTCGCGATCACCGCAGCCGTATCTCGACCCGCCGAGCCAGAGAGATCGATCGCGTAGGTCTCGAGATCGTCGGCGATGCGGTCCGCGGAGCGCGTCGCCGTTCCCTTCGTCAGCATCGAGCATGCCATGGACGCGGTTCCCGGCCGCCCGGGCGGCGCGGACGACGCCCCCTAGCGAAGACCCAGGTACAGCGAGACCAGCGGCACCTCGTGATCCTCGACGACGACGACCTCGAGCCCGTTCGCCAGCGTACTCTTCTCGACAGCAAGCGCGGGTACCGTCTCGAGGGGCGGAGCGATCGGCGGTCTCTCGGGTAGACCCGGTGGCCGCCTGGCGGTCGCCTTCGGACCGCCCGGACTGGCGCGCCGGCCGGCCTCATTGACCGGAGCCAACTCCGCCTCCTCGCCCTTGCCCCCCTTCCTTCCCATCGAGAGGATCGAGCCGAGCATTCCCATCAACGTCGGCTTGATCGTCAGCTTCGCGCTACGCTCCGGCACGCAGTAGAGCCGGGCGACGCGCTGGACGTCGGCGCGCGTGACGCTCTGCAGGGCCCCCAGCTTGCGATTGGCGTCCTCGGTGTCGCCCAGGATCGCGGCGGCGTCACCGAGCAGCTGTGCCTTGCTTTCGACCCGCAGCTGCGACGCGAGACTGCGCTTCAGCAGGTTGTTGCGCGCCTTGAGGAGCTCCTTGTCCGTCACCCCCTTCTCACGCACACGGGTGAACTCTTCGTCGAGGGCCGCCAGCGCCTTCTTGGCGTTGCCGAAGGGCGACAGCGCGGCGCCGGCTCCGAAGACACCGGCGTGCTCGAGCTGGAAGGTCCCCGAGATCGCCATCGCGGCGAGCTTCTTCTCCTTGACGAGCGCGCGGTGCAGGCGGCTGGACTCGCCCTCGCCGAGGATCGCGGACAGCACCTCGAGCGCCGCACTATCGGCGTGCCCCGACGGCACGGCGTAGTAGCCGACACCGACGATCGGCACCGGTCCGTTCTTTTCCTGGATGCGGATCTCGAAGGGGCCCTTGCGCAGCGTCTTCGGCGGCGACACGCGCGGCGGCTCGGGGCATCTCGGAATCCAGCCGAAGTACTGCTGCGCGAGCTCTTGCGCCTTTGCGTGGTCGACGTCGCCAACGATGATCAGTGATGCGTTGTTCGGGACGTAGAAGCGATCCCAGAACTCCTGCAGCTCGTCGACACCCGCAGCACGCAGATGGGGGATGTTGCCGATCGGCGACCAGCTGTACGGATGACCGGGGAAGACCTCGGCGAAAACTTTCTCGAACACCGATCCGTAGGGGCTGTTGAGCCCCATGCGGCGCTCCTCCTCGACGACGCGACGCTCGGTCTGGAAGCCGCCTTCGTCGATCTTCAGCGATGAGAGACGCTCGGCCTCGAGCCAGAGAAGCAGCGGCAGCTGGTTCGATGGGCCGACGTTGATGTACGTCGTGTTGTCGAACGCCGTGTAAGCGTTGCACGAGCCGCCGACCCCTTGGATGAGATCAAAGTGGTCCGCCGAGCCGAGTCGGTCCGTGCCGCGGAACATCATGTGCTCGAACATGTGAGCAAAGCCGTTGCGGTCCTTCGACTCGTCCTTCGAGCCGACGTGGTACCAGATCTGCACGGCAACGATGGGGCAGCTCGAGTCCTCGAGCGTGACGACCCTGAGACCGTTGTCGAGGACGATCTCCTTGTAGTCATATCGATGCGCCGTCGGCGCATCCGCGATGAGAGCCATCGGCAAGAGTCCTGAAAAAAGGGTAGCCAGCATCCTGGTCGCTCGGGTCCTCGGTCGCTTCAAGCGTGTGCCCCTCCGAGCTGTCGAACCAGTTCATAGACAATCCGCAGCGAACGTCGCAATCTCCCCAAGTGTCCACCGACATCGATACAATAACCAGCCTCGACGGAGTCTCGCGCGGAATCGGCCCTTCGGACGAGCCGTTAACCCGGGCTGCGCTTCCCGGTTCGATCATCGACGGCTCCCCGAAGGAGAGCCCCAATGCGACACACCGCGAGTACTCCACGACAGCCGACCATGCGTCTCGCCCACTCGGAACTCCTCGGCTGGGCCCCGGCGATCGCCTTGCCACTCGGGTGCGCGGTCCTGCCGTGGGAGCCCGCCTGGACCTACATGTGGGCGCTCGCGGTCTCGATTTTTATCGGCTGCAAGTGGCTGACCTGGTTCAGCGCTCCGGACCGCGGCACGGTCACCCGGCAGCTCGCCTACCTGTTCTTCTGGCCCGGTCTCGACGCCCCGCGCTTCTTGACCTCGGCCTCGGCCGTGGCGCCTCGCGTTTCCGAGTGGCTGCTCGGACTGCGGAACATCGCGAGCGGCACCCTGCTCCTCTTCGTCGTGACGAGGTGGATACCGCAGTCATCACCTTACCTCGTCGGCTGGGTCGGCATGATCGGCATCGTCCTCGTTCTCCACTTCGGAACGCTCCACCTCCTTTCCTGTGCCTGGCGCGCTGGTGGCCTTCACGCCGAGCCGCTGATGCTCGCGCCGATCCTGTCGACGAGCGTCACCGAGTTCTGGGGACAGAGATGGAACACCGCCTTTCGCGACCTGACCCATCGCTTCGTCTTTCGTCCGCTCTGCCGCCGATTGAGCGCCCGGTCCGCCGTACTCGTCAGCTTCCTCTTCAGCGGGCTGATCCACGAGCTCGCGATCTCGGTCCCCACCGGCACCGGCTACGGAGGCCCGACGTTGTTCTTCGTCGTCCAGGGTGTCGCGATCCTCTTCGAGCGCAGTCATACGGGGCGAGCCTTTCTCTCCACGTCCACCCGTCGTCGACTCCTGACCTGGATCGTCCTTGTCGGGCCCGTCCCCGTCCTCTTTCACCCGCCGTTCGTCACGACCATCGTCGTGCCGTTTCTCACCGCGATCGGAGCGATCTCGTGACTCTCTCAATCCTGATCACGCTCGCCGGTCTCGCTCAGCTCTGGATACTCATCGCGTCCGCGATCGTTCCGTCACGGCTGCGCTGGCGTCAGGTGCTCGCAACGCTGCCACGACTCCATCGACAGATGTACTGGGTCTACGGCGGCTACGTCGTCCTCTGCATCATCGCGTTCGCGGTGATCAGCCTCGCCTGCGCAGATGAGCTCGCAGGCAGGAGCCCCCTGGCGCGAGGCGTCTGTCTGTTCATCGCGGTCTTCTGGGGCATCCGTGTTCTGCTGCAGGCGGTCTTCGACGTCCGCGAGCACCTGACGTCGCCGTGGCTGCGCGTCGGCTATCACACACTGACGGTGTTGTTCGTGTTCTTGACGTTCGTGTACGGGTACGCGGCGCTCGGAGATGCAGGGGCGTGACAGGCGGAATCTGTCTTCTCGGGCGGCTCCGGTGCGGGTCACGCCGCCGGCGGCCTGTCGAGGAAGTCCATCCGGCGCGACTCGTGACCTCTCGCCACGAAATCGGTGAGAAATCCGGGCTATGGCCGGATCCGGTTCCTGTCCCGGGGGAAGAGCGTGGCCTCCTTGACGTTCGACAGGCCGAGCAGCTTCATCGTCAATCGCTCGAGGCCGAGGCCGAGCCCGCCGTGGGGAGGCATCCCATGGCGGAAAGCGCTCGTGTAATAGTCGAACTCGTCGGGATCGTAGCCCCTCTCGCGCATCTTCTCGACGAGGAGCTCGTACTGGTGGATGCGCTGACTGCCCGTCGTGATCTCGAGGCCGCGGAAGAGCAAGTCGAAGCTGCGCGAGATCTCGGGATCGTCCTCACGGAAGCTCGTGTAGACCGGTCGCTTCGACAGCGGGAAGCCGACGACGTAGAGAAACTCGGAGCCGTGCTCGCGCCTCGACCACTCGCAGAGCCGGCGCTCGCCCTCCGGGTCTAGATCGCCGGGAGGGCCGCGGTGACCCTCCGCACGGACCAGCTCGACGGCGTCCTTGAACTCGATCTGCGGCACCGTCTCCGGCACCTCGGGAATCGTCGCCCCGAGCCGCTCGAGTGGCTCCCCGCAGCGTTCGACCAGAGACCTGCAGATGTGGCGCATCAGCCCGACCTGCATCGAGATCACGTCTTGCTCCGACTCGATGAAGCCCATCTCGTAGTCGAGCGAGCAGTATTCGTTGATGTGGCGCGAGGTCTCGTGCTTCTCGGCGCGGTAGACGTAGCCGATCTCGTAAACCCGCTCGAGTCCGCTGCCAACCATGATCTGCTTGTAGAACTGCGGCGACTGGGCGAGAAAGGCCGGCTTGCCGAAGTAGTCGATCTCGAAGACGTTGGCCCCACCCTCGGTTCCGGTGCCGACGATCTTCGACGTCTTCACCTCGGTGAAGCCCTGCGAGCGCAGATACTCCCCGAAGGAGTTGATGATCTCCGCCTGCACCTCGAAGACCGCACGCACCTCGAGCGCGCGCAGTGATACGGTCCGGTAGTCGAGAATCTTGTCGAGGTGCGTCTTCTCGAGCACCTTCGGGCGGTTGATCTCGAGCGGTGGCTCCTGGGCGACGGCGAGCACGTCGAGCGAGGCGACGTGCACCTCGAAACCGCGAGGCGCCCGATCGTCCGGAACGACCTCGCCGTCGACCTGGACGACGAACTCCTTGCCGATTTCCGAGACGTCGACGTCCGAGCCGGGCTGGATGACCGCCTGAATCAGTCCGCCACGGTCGCGCAATACGAGGAACTTCACCTCGCGGAAGTCGCGCAGGTTGTGGACCCATCCGGCGAGACGGACCGTGTCCCCGGCGTGCGCCGCAACCTGCGATGTGAGAATTCGTTCCATGTTCGCCCTGTCCTGGCCGAGAAGACGGGAAGGAACGATTGTATCACGTCCGGGAGGCCGGATTGAAGGGCCCGAGAAGCCCCGCGAGCCCCGGGAGCGACGGGCCGGCTCACCCTCTCCGGGCTCCTGTGCTACCTCGCCTTGACCACCGTCAACACGGGAGGGAACGAGAACCCCGCGTAGACCTGAGGCACCTTCGAGACCGCGGTGTTCCCGGCGTGGAAGTAGACCCGGAAGCGGAAGCGGATCGACTCTCCCTTGTTCATCTCGTGCTCGCCCCTCTTCTCGGCCTTCCTGCCGTAGAAGTGGCGGTGGCCGAAAGGATTCGCCGCAAAGAGCCCGTAGTCGCGGACATGCCAGTGGATCGGATGGCGGAAGCTCGTCGGGTGGTCCATGATCGTCACGCCCACCGTCTCACCGCCGACCGCGCCGTAGTAATCGATCCACTCCGCCGGCTTGCCCCAGGCCTGACCGGCCCCCTTGGCGCCACGCGAGTTGACGATCTTGCCGCCGGAGGTCTGCTTCATCGTGCCGGCGACACGGATCCCGAAGCTGCCCTCCTTGGTCGACCCGAACTTTACCGGAGCATCGGTGGCCGCGAGCTCGAGGTCGAAGTCCCAGATCGACTCGCCGCCACCAAGCGGGTAGATCTTCACGTCGCGACGCTCCTCGAGGATCTTCTCGCCGCCCACCGTGCCCCAGTCGTTCGTCGAGCTCAGGTGGGCAAAGACATCGCCGCCCGAGAGCGTCTTGAAGCCCCTGTGCCGGATGCGACCGGTCTTCGCGCTCTCGGCCCAGAAGTCGACGCCGTTGACGCTCCCGTGTGTGAACCAGAACGATCGGTGATGGGGGTGATCTCCCCGCTCTCCGGTGACGCCCTTCTTCATCGGGAAGTGGCGCGTCACCATCTTGCCGCCCGGTCCCTGGACCGGATAGAAGAACGGCTTCTTGACATCGTTTCCGCTCGTCACGTAGCGCGTCACGAGAGCCCCGTCGACCGAGATGTCGACACCGGGAGCGCGATCCGCCGTCACACGAATACGCGGAGCCGACGCGGGCTTCACCTCGGCGAGCCGGACCTCCCACGCCGGGCTGCTGCCCGCCTTGATGATGTCGGCGACCCAGTGGACGACGACGCCGTCGCCCACGGCCTCGATTTGACCGGGTGCAGGCTTGCCATCCGGCATGGCGCGGACGACAGCGCCCACCCATTTCCTCGATCCCGGAATCTTCACCGACAGGGGGGTCCTCACGAGATCGACGGCTGTCTCGGCCGCCGATACTCGGTACGTCTCCTGCGCGTGGACCCCGGCAGTCATCGGGACAGCGGCGAGAATGCCGAGAATGAACGCGTTGCGCATGGCTGTCGTCTCCTTGGCGAATCAGCGACCCACGATCTTCCCGCGAAGGCGGATCTCGTCGAAGTCGCCCGTGTCGTCGAAGCTCCCGACGCCGACGCGACCATGAAGAAACGTGCTGTCGTTCGTGCACATTACGGGATTGTCCATGTCGTCGAAGTAGACCTCGATGAGGCCATCGTCAACCGATCGGCGCACGCGCACACGATGCCACGCGTCGTCCCAGTCGATACCCAGGGTCCGCTCGCGCGCGATCGTCGTGCGCGGCTTGTCGTTGACGACGAAGATGGAGTTGGCGTGATCGTCGCCCTTCTTGCCGAGATGAACGTAGTAGAATCTCGACGGGCCCTGGTGACCGAAGAAGAGGCAGAGATCGCGGTGGCCGTAGTCCGGAATCGTCGAGCGCAGCGTCACGTCGAGGACAAAGTCGCCGACCACCCGGTCCTTCAGGAGCGCTATGCTCAGCGGCGAGCGCACCCTCGGCCTGTAGCTGCTGCGCTTCTCGAAGAGGCGGAGATGACGCCGACCCTCGACACCACCGATCTTCCACTGCTTCGCGTCGGTGAGCTCCCAGCGCTCGGCGCCGCCCTCGAAGTCCTCGACGGCGACGAGCGGCAGCTCGCTACCCCGGAGGTAGCGGGCAAGGAACTCGTGCATCGCGGCGTTCGTGCGCTCGAGATGCTCACCGCGCCAGCCGTGTCCCTGCCCCTCGACGGTGACGAGGCGTCCGGGTACGGAGAGCCGTAACATCTCGCGGTGGAACATCGTCGCCTGCGGGTAGGGAACGGTCGGGTCCTGCGTACCGTGGAAGGTGAGCACGGGAGCATCCCCGCGCGACAGATGGCTGACGGGCGAGAGCTCCCAGTATGTCTTCGCGAGCTCGCCCTCGTACTTGCCACCCGCGAGGTGCTCGACGAGCTTCTGCGCGCCCTCGGACCAGACCTGCGGCGCACGCATGTCGGTCGGACCGAAGAAGTTGACGACAGCCTGCACGTTCGAACCCGGACGCTTCTCGCGATCGGATCGGGTGCCGAGCATCAGCGACAGGTGGCCCCCCGCCGAATGCCCCAGGACACCGATGCGCGCCGGGTCACCGCCGAATTTACTCGCGTGCGCACGAAACCAGCGGAGTGCGTCGTCGACGTCGTTCATCTGGGCCGGCCACGACGCGACCTGCGTGAGGCGATAGGTCGCCGTCGCCGCGACGTAGCCCCGCTCGGCGAGCGCGCGGATCAATCCGTGATAGTGCTGACGCTGACCGCCGCGCCAGCCGCCGCCGTGGATGCAGAGGACCATCGGGTGCGGCATCTCGACGACAGGCGGATGGGCGACGTCGAGCGCGAGCTCGAGGTCGCCGCGCTTCGCGTAGACCAGGTCCCGCTTCTCGACGATCTCGCCGCGCGTCGCGGTTGTCGTCAAGAAACCGAGACACAACGAGAGCGCGAAGACGAGAGGAGATCGTGAAGTGCTCACCGTGCCTCCTGCGTTGCCAATTCGAGGGAAGAAGGATGGCCGCATCGTAGGTCAGGCGGACCTGTCGGGCAAGCCGCGAACGACCGCGAGCCCTCAGACCGTGTCGCCGCCAGGCGACCCGGTGTCGCCGCCCCTCAACAGCACACCGCCCCTTCCCGGCGCACCGTTCTTGTCGATGACTTCCGGACCGCCGCGATCCGTCGTCGGCAGCGTCGGGGGCTTGCGGTCCTGCGCCAGGCGCTCGTAAGTCCGCATGCCGTCCGGTTCGTCCTTGCAGCGCAGCGCCTCGGCGTAGAGTCGGTCACCGCTCAGCGTCGGATACTCGCCGACGAGGCACCCGAGGCAAAGGTCCTCCTCGGGCAGTGACAGAGCCCGTGTCAGCTCGTTGACCGTCAGGTAGCGCAGCGAGTCCGCCCCGAGATCGCTCGCCAGGCTCGCGAGCTCGTGCTGCGGAAGCTCACTGCGATGCGGCTCGTCGAAGAACTTCGGCGCCACCAGCTCGCTGATGGTCGACATGTCGATGCCGTAGCTGCACGGCGCCATGATCGGCGGGCACGCGACGCGCACGTGCACCTCCTTGACGCGACCGTGCTTGCGAAGCATCGAGATGATCACGCGCAGCGTCGTCGAGCGGACGATGCTGTCCTCGACGAGGAAGATGCGCTTCCCCTCGAGCACCTCGGGAAGCACCGTGTACTTGCGCTGGGCGCGCTCCTTGCGGTTCTTGCCCTCGATGAAGGTGCGACCGACGTAGCGGTTGCGGATCAGCCCTTCACGCGTCGGGATGCCGAGACTGTGCGCCATGGCGTCACAGGCTGCTTTCGCGGTGTCGGGGACCGGCACAGCGACGCAGTCGTCCGCGTCAACCGGCTCGGTCTCGACATCGGCGAGGGCCTCGCCGAGACGCGTACGCGCGAGGTATACGGAGCGGTCGTTGATCCTCGAGGCGACGTTCGCGAAGTAGACCCATTCGAAGAAGCAGTACGACTTGCGCGGCGATCTGACAAACTCGCGCACCTCGACACCCCCGGGGCGCACGTGGACGAGGTGGCCCGGCGGCACGTCGTGAATTTCGTCGATTCCCTGGTTGACCAGCGCCAGGCTCTCCGAGGCGGCTGCGAAGAGGTTCCCCCGACGCCCCCAGACGAGCGGGCGGAACGCACGTGGATCCCGAGCCAGCACCAGATCGCCGTCGGCGTTGATGAACGCGAGGCTGTACGCACCGTCGACCGTCTCGGCAATGTGCCGGAACACGTCGACGAAGTCGGGCTTGGCGTCGCCCTTCATCGCGTACGACAGATGATGCATGAAGAGCTCGGTGTCGGTGTCGTGCGCCAGGTGGTAGTCGCCCTTGTCCTGCTCGAGGAGCCGGTTGCGAACCTCGGCGTAGTTCGAGATGTTGCCGTTGAAGCAGAACGCAAACCACTTCCACTTGCGACCGTGATGGCGTTCGAAGGGCTGAGCGTACTCGCGGTCCTCCTTGCCACACGTGGCGTAGCGGGTATGGCCGATCGCGGCGCGGCCCGCGTACTCGTCGACGATGGACTTGAACTTCCCCGGATCGGGATGCGTCAGGCGGAACACGTCCGTGACGCTGCCGACCTCCTTGTACGTGTCGATCAGTTGCGCGGCATGCTCGTCGTAGCGGGTGAGCCCGGCCGCTAGCTGCCCGCGATTCTGCAGGTCGATCAACATGTCCGGGATCATCCGGGTCACGGACCCTTCGAACACCGGATCCGATGCGACATCGGAATCGAGACGGTAGACGGCGGCGACGCCGCACTCGTCGTGGACGGGATCGAGCACGTCGGATCGACCTTGTGGAGAGAAGACCGCAGAGGGGAGAACCCTCGCAAGACGGGACGATACCCCCCGACCGACGGGGAGTCAAGAAACCGCGAGGCCGGAGCCGTGTCCGCCTCTCACTGCCGCATCCCCTCGAGCCTCGCCGTCAGATGCCTCCCCG
>CAYMLL010000023.1:0-25956 GCA_964390645.1 uncultured Planctomycetia bacterium
ACGACGCAGAACCGGGACGTATGACCGGCGGGATCCGCCGGTCCGCGCCGCGACGGCGATTTCGCGGTGGTGGTTCGTCGGATGCGGGCCTCACGGGGTGGCGAAGGGGAGGAAGGCGTCGAGCGCCCACGGGTTGGCGAGCGCGTCTCGGTTGGTGATCTCCTCGCCTCGGAGCAGTCGGGCGATGGCGATCTCGACGGGCTTGCCGCTGATCGTGCGGGGCACCTCGGGGACTGCGTGGATCTCGTTCGGCTGATGGCGGGGTGACGCCCCCTCGCGAATCGTCAGCCGGATGCGGTCGCGCAGGGTATCGTCGAGGTCGACGTCGTCACCCAGCACGACGAAGAGCGCGACGGAGACATCGCCGTTGACCTCGCGAGCGACCGCGACCGAGTCAGCAATCTCCGGGAGCTTCTCGACCAGCCGGTAGATCTCGGCGGTGCCGATGCGGACCCCGCCGGGATTCAGGGTCGCGTCGCTGCGTCCGTGGATGATCGAGGACCCGCGCTCCGTGATCTCCAGGAAGTCGCCGTGATGCCAGCGACCGGGAAAGCGCTGGAAATAGGCCTCGTGGTATCTCTCGCCGTCGGCGTCGTTCCAGAAGCCCAGAGGCAGTGACGGAAAGGGCGAGGAGCAGACGAGCTCTCCCTTGCGCCCGATGTGGGCCGCGCCGCTGTCGTCGACACTCTCGACGTCCATGCCGAGCGCCGCACACTGGATTTCACCGGCGTGCACGGGCAGTGTTGGCGCACCGCAGACGAAGCAACCGATCAGGTCAGTGCCGCCCGAGATCGACGCGAGATGGACGTCGGACTTGATCGCGCGGTAGACCCACTCGAACTGCGACGGATTCAGCGGCGCGCCGGTGGAGAGCACCGTGCGGAGCGCGTCGAGGTTGCAGGTCGCCCCCGGCTCGACGCCCTCCTTCTCGAGAACGGAAAGGTAGCGCGGGCTCGTTCCGAAGATCGAGATTCGATTCCTCTGCGCCATGCGAAAGAGCCGCAGGGAGTCCGGCATCACGGGGTTGCCGTCGTAGAGAACGATGGCCGCGCCGCGGGCGAGCCCGCTGACCAGCCAGTTCCACATCATCCAGCCGCAGGT
This sequence comes from uncultured Planctomycetia bacterium, assembly GCA_964390645.1. GTDB lineage: Bacteria > Planctomycetota > UBA8108 > UBA8108 > UBA8108 > CAYMLL01. The sequence continues at coordinate 1,102 of CAYMLL010000023.1, forward strand.
CGTGAAGTAGAAGAACACGTCGTCCGGGCCGACATCGCACTGGAGCGCGTGCTCCTGCGCGTGCTTCAGAAGCGTGCCTCCCTGCCCGTGGAGGATGCACTTGGGGACGCCGGTGGTCCCGGACGTGTAGAGGATGTAGAGGGGGTGGTCGAAGGGGAATCTCTCGAGCTCGAGCGGGGTGTCCGCCGGGTCGAGGAACTCGTCCCACATGACCTGGCCTCGAAGTCCGGAGATCGGGGGGCCCTCGTGGGGCGCCACCACGACGTGCTCGAGGCCCGGCAGCTCCGAGACGACGCTCTCGAGCCGATCGCGCATCGAGAATCGCCTGCCACCGTAGACGTAGCCGTCCGCGCCGAGCAGCACCCTGGGCTGGATCTGCCCGAAACGATCGAGAACGCCACGGGAGCCGAAGTCGGGTGAGCACGATGACCAGATCGCGCCGAGCGAATTCGTCGCCAGGGCGACGACGACCGCCTCGGGGATGTTCGGCATCAGCGCGGCCACGCGGTCGCCCGGCCCGACGCCGAGCCTCGCGAGTCCGCGGCGGGCGCGTGCGACGAGCCGGCGAAGCTCTCGGTGGGAGATCTCCCGACGCCCGGACTCGTCCTCGCCCTCCGCGATGATCGCGGTGCGGTCGTCGTCGTGCCGCAGGAGATTCTCCGCGAAGCTCATCTCCACGCCGTCGAACCACCGCGCGCCGGGGATGCGAGCGTTCTCGAGAACCGAGCGGATCTCGCCGCCGTGCTCGATCTCGCAGAAGTCCCAGACCTGTTCCCAGAAGAGCGTCGGCTCGTCGACGGACCAGCGGTGCAGGGCGGGGTAGTCGGGGAAGGGGCGGTACCGTCGTGACTGGACGGTGGGATTGAACCGGGTCTGCGGGGATCGGGGGGCGGGTCCGGGATCGGGTGTCCTGTGGGGGTCGGGGGGCATGGTCAGCGTTGTACCATCGGGGGAACGTGCCGTGGAAGCCCGTCCCGCTACCCGACTCCGGGCGCCGGGGCTGGTCTCTCTCCGGCCGGAACTCGGGGCGGGAAGAGTCACGTTCACGGCCGCGCCTCTCCTCGATCTCGGTCTGCGGACCCGAGCCGGGGGCTTCGCCTCTCAGCGCCGTCACGCGTCCTCCTTCTGCTTGCGCCTCGCTCCGGTGCGCGTCACGTTCCGCGCCGCTCCTCCCCGCAATCCGGCCATGCAGCAGATCCGTCACTTTTTCTCGGGCTTCGACCTTCGCTCCACCGGAAAGTGGTTCGTGCTCTCGGGCCTCGTCGGGGTGATTGCGGGTCTGGGAGCTATCGCGCTGCAGCTCCTGCTCGGAGCGACGACGCGTCTCTTCCTCGCAGAGCTGTGTGGCTACTCTCCGGTGGAGGCGGCGGCAGAGCCTTCGTGGTTCAGCCACGAAGGCGGCGAACTCTCGGTCTGGATGCTCGTTCCGGTTCTGGTCTTTGGCGGACTGGTCTCCGGATGGCTCGTCTACACCTTCGCGCCGGAGGCCGAGGGGCACGGCACGGACGCGGCGATCGAGGCCTTTCACGAGAAGCGCGGCAACATCGCCACCCGGGTGCCACTCGTCAAGATGCTTGCGTCGGCGGTCACCATCGGCACCGGCGGCTCGGGCGGACGGGAGGGTCCGATCGCGCAGATCGGTGCGGGCTTCGGGTCCTTTCTCGGGCACCGGCTCGGGCTCTCGGCACGGGATCGACGCTTGATGCTGGCCGCCGGAATGGGAGCGGGAGTCGGGGCGATCTTCCGTGCGCCGCTGGCGGGGGCGCTGTTCGCCGGCGAGATTCTCTACAAGGACGCGGACATCGAGAGCGATGCGGTCGTGCCTTCGGCGATCTCGTCGATCGTCGGCTACAGCGTGTACTCGCTCGCGCTGCCGGAGGATACGCGCTTCTCTCCGCTCTTCGGGCCGGAGGCGCACGACTTCGGCTTCTCGAGCCTTCTGGAGCTGCTGCCGCTGACGGCTCTGGCGTTCGCGCTCGTTCTCGTCGGCATCCTGTACATCAAGGTGTTCTACGGCACGCACCACCTGTTCGCGAAGCTGCCGGTCCAGAAACGATGGCGACCGGCCATCGGCGCCGGGCTTGCGGGGCTCTTTGCGGTGGCGCTCTTCTACGGATTCCATGGCGACCTTCGGAGCCTGGCCGTCCTCTCGGCGGGCTACGGCGCGATTCAGTCGGCGATGAGCTCGTCCACCGAGCTCGGTGTCGGCATCCTCCTGGCGATCGCGTTCGGCAAGATCCTGACGACGTCGCTGACGATCGGCTCGGGAGGCTCCGGCGGCGTCTTCGGGCCGTCGATGGTGATCGGGGGGTGTCTCGGCGCCGCTGTCGGGGGACAGTTCCACCGGCTCTGGCCGGACATCGTCGTCCAGCCGCGCAGCTACGTCGTCGTCGGCATGGCGGGCTTCTTCGCCGGGATCGCCCACGCGCCGTTCTCCACCATCGTCATGGTCTCGGAGATGACCGGAGACTACCGTCTGCTGCTACCGTCGATGTGGGTGTCGATGATCTGCTTCCTGCTCTGCCGACGCTGGACGCTCTACGTCAAGCAGGTGCCGTCACGGCTGGAGTCGCAGGCGCTCAGCGGCGACTTCATCGTCGACGTGCTCGGTGGTGTGCGGGTCGAGGACGTCTACCGCAAGACGAGTGGCGACCTCTGCACCTTTCATCCGTCCGCCCGGCTGGAGCAGATCGTCCACGAGATCGCCGAGACGAGGCAAAACTACTTCCCGGTCTTCGACGGGGAAAGGCGCATGGTCGGGATCTTCTCGGAGAGCGACGTGCGCAGCTACTTCTACGAGGAGGAGATCTGGGCGGTCGCGGTCGCAGCGGACGCCATGGTGGAAGACTTCCTCTTCCTCCACCCTGACGACGACCTCAACATGGCCATGCGACGCTTCACGCAGCGAAACATCGACGAGCTGCCCGTCCTCGACAGGAACGAGCCCGGGAAGCTCCTCGGCATGCTGCGTAGACGGGAGACCATCGCCTACTACAACAGCCGTGTTGCCGAGCTCAAGAGCCAGGCGGACTCGGCGTCCTGAGGCGGATCGCCGACCGCGGCGGCCGACCGGGGCCGGTCGGAGTCGACGCGGGGGTCCGCTGACGGGGCCCCGCGAAATTCTTCCGATAAGGGCGCGGGCTCCCTGATGGGATCTTAAACTATTATGAGTATGTGACTTACCAATTCCCCGGAGGAGCCTGAAGAGCCTCCGGAGGCGCCGGGATCCTGCCGAAAAGCCTGGATGTCACCCGGGTGTTGGACCAGGATACGCGCTTCTTTCCAGTCTCACCCGCGTTCTTGAATACCGAGTCCCAGTCAACATGCGATACGTCGCCTGGGGGTTCGTCCTGTTGGGCGTTCTTCCGCAGTGGAGTTGTGAGGCGCGTCCGGCCGGCGCCGGCGGGTACTTCTCGCTGGAGGTCTGCGCGACCGCGGCGCAGGGCGGTGCCGTGGTCCGCGGTATTCGAGCTCGCGCGTTTCTTCCCGGTGGCACCGAGCTCGCCGAACGGCAGAGTGGTGAGGACGGCACCATGCGCTGGGACCGCGTTGTGGAGGGCGTCGTCGTGCGTCTGGAGGATCCTCAGCGGCGCTTCGTCGCGCTCGAGCGCAGGATCCTCGAGGGCGAGGGCTCGATTCTCTGCGAGCTGACCTCCGGCTTCACGAAGACGTTGCGCGTGGTGACGTTCGCAGGTAAGGCGAGTGCCGCGGAAGCGATCGAGGCCGCGGCCGTTCCGGTCGTCGCGCAGGTCGAGGTCTGGCCCATGGAAGGTGCTCGCGAGCGTGTCACGACGGATGCCGAAGGGCGCGCGACCATCGGCCCGCTCGCTCGCGGGGAGCTCAAGCTCGTGGTCTCGGCGCCGGGTTTCGAGACGGCCGTCTACGACTTCTCCGTTCGTTCGCGTCCGGAGGAGATCGGCGATCTGCGGATCGAGCGCGGTGGTGCGGAGCTTCGCGGACGCATCGATACCGGTCGCGAAACGCGGGCGACTCACGTCGCGTATCGGCTCCAGGGAGTGCTTCTGGAGGCCACGGTCACACGTGATGGTCACTTCGCTCTCAGCGGGCTTCCTCGCGGCAGCGGCACCCTTGTCGTGTGTCGGCACGATCGCGAGCTGTTCACCCGCGACGTCGTCATCAGGGGGAGCGTCATCGACCTCGGAGTCCTGCGTCCCGGTGAGGTCGCTTCGGGGCTTTGAGGGAGGGAAGAAAGGGACCCGCTCGCGGGGAGACGCGAGGGGGGAGAGAAGAGCGGGGCTCGGGTCTGGACACGAACAGGGGCCGGACTTCGCAACCGGCACGTGCGGAGAAAGAGCCCTCGACCCGAGCGCTCCTTCATGGACCGGCGGGCCGGCCGGCCGCATAATGAGGTCTGGCGGACGGACGGTCCTTTCGCCGTGGCAGCGTCACTGAGAGGGAACGGAATGGGTCCAGGTCTACGAGTCGCCCTCGTTGCCGCGTTTCTGCTTCTAAGCACGACACGCTCCGGCGCGGTCGTCATCAACGAGATCCACTACCATCCTGTCGAGGGCTCGAACGTCGAGTTCATCGAGCTCTTCAATCCGTCAGGGCTCGAAGTCGATCTCGGCGGCTGGGGCTTCACGCGTGGCGTCGACTTCGAGTTCGCGCCGGGCGATTCGATCGCCGGGCGTGGTTTCGTGGTCGTTTGTCGCAATCGCGTCGGCGTCTCGCGGCGCTTCGACATCGCGGTTGAAGATCTTCACGGCGACTACCTCGGGAACCTCGGTAACGGCGGGGAGAAGTTGACGCTCGTGGATGCGGTCGGGCGGGTCATCGACGAGCTCGACTACGACGATCGCGCTCCCTGGGACAGCGCGGCCGACGGGCTCGGGAGCTCGCTCGAGCGTGTCTGCGACTCGTTCGACCCCGCGCACCCGGCGAACTGGCGGGCCGCGGAGGACGGTCCGCCGACGCCGCTCGGGCCGAACAATTCCATCGCGTGTCCTCCGGTACTCGCGGCCGCCCCGCGCGTGGCGATCAACGAGATCCTCTACCACGCGCCGGGCGATCTGGACGCCGATCTCGAGTTCGTCGAGCTCGTCAACGTGTCGCAGGAACCGGTCAACCTGCGAGGCTGGTTCTTCATCGACGGTATCGACTACATCTTCGAGGACGACACCACGGTCGCTCCGGGTGGGCACGTCGCGGTCTGTCGGAACCGGGAAGCCGTGCGCGCTCGCTTCGGGGCGGAGAACATCGTCGGGAACTTCACCGGGCAGCTGTCGAACGATGGGGAGCGGGTGACTCTCTACGACAGCAGCGGAGAGTTCGTCGATTCGGTCCGATACGGCGAGAGCGATGATTGGCCGATCGTCGCCGATGGCGGTGGTGTCAGTCTCGAGAAAATGCAGCCGGCGGCACCCTCCGATGATCCCGGCAGCTGGAACGAGGCTGTTGTCGGCGGACCGCAGGAGTGGAACACGCAGGAGGCGTCGGGTCGGGCGACGTCCGACCGTCTGCTGCTCTACAACGCGAGCGCGGGTGAGTTCGTGATCGACAACATCTCGCTCGTGCGCCTCGATCAACCGGACATCGAGCTGGTCCCGAACGGCAGCTTCGACGAGGGCATCGAGGGTTGGCTGCCGCGGGGCAGCCACGAGAACAGCACCTGGGACGCCGAGGCCGGTCGGGACGGTGGCGGCGCGTTGCGGTTGATTTCGACCGGACGTGGCACCGGGCGCACACAAGGCATCTCTCTCGAGATCGAGCCGGGACTCGACCGCTCTCCGGACCTCACCTACCGCCTGCGTATCGACTGGCGACACGTGTCGGGAGAGATCGAGCTGACGATGCGGCTCTCCGGAGGGAGCACCCGTACCGGTGTCTTCTGGCGCTACGGTTCCGGCATCATCGCGAGTCCCGGCGAGACGAACGGGAACGTGCGGGAGTGGTTGCCTCCATTCGTCGAGCGCTTCGGCCGCGTGCCGCGTCAGCCGACCTCGGAAGACCCCGTGGAGATCACCGCTCGCGTGCGCGGTACCGACGTCGAGGGTGTGACGCTCCTGGTCGACATCGTCGACGGCGAGTCTCTCGAGCTCGAGATGATGGACGACGGGCTGGCCGGCGACGGCGCGGCGGGCGACGGGATCTGGGGAGTTGCCGTTCCTCCGCAGCCGCATGGCTCGCAGGTCACCTTTCGCGCCCGTTCGAGGTCGTCTCGGTCATCGTCACGCCTCTTTCCGCCGGCGTCCGATCCGGTGCCGGTCCACGGCTACTACGTGAACGACCTTCAGCCCGACACGAACCTCCCGGTCTACACGGTGATCTACCAGCCCGGGAGTCCGCAGTCTGCTCGCAGCCTGATCGCCGCGCTCAATTGCGGAACCTACCGGCCTTGCTCCTTCGCGGTGCAGGGCGACCTGTGGACGGGCTGCGGCATCCGTCGACGGGGGCAGTCGGTCTGTGGTGATTCGGACGTGATCAAGAAGTTCCTCAAGATCCGCTTTCCTCCGGGGCACGACTTTCACGGCGTTCGCAAGATCAACTTGCAGAGCCTGTGGACGGACAAGTCGCTGATTCGAGAGCACATGGCCTGGGCGAATTTCGAGTCCATCGGCAACCCCTATTGCACGCACGAGTTCGTGAGACTCCACATCAACGGAGAGTACTTCGGGCTCTACGCGGAGCTCGAGCACCCGGGTAAGCGCTTCCTGGAGCGCAACGATCTCAACGAGGACGGCAACCTCTACAAGGCGACCGCGTCGCGTGAGGAGCGCAACGGTGTCTACGAGAAGAAGACGAACGAGGATGGCGACTTCAGCGACCTGCGATCGTTTCTCAACGGGCTTCACAGTACGAACGGCGCGGCCCTTGTCGAGTTCTTCTCGGAGAGAACGGACGAGGACGCCATCATCGACTACCAGGTCGCGCAGGTGCTGCCGAACAACCGCGACTACCCGCACAAGAACCACTACCTCTACCACGATACCGACACCGGCAAGTGGATGCCGCTGACGTGGGACATGGACTTGACCTACGGCAAGCGTTGGGACGGCTCGTTCGAGGGCGTCCTGAACGACGCGATGGACAACCCCGGCATCACGCCATGGTACACGACGCGCGTCGCGGGCGGCGGCACCGGCAACCACCTTCTCGATCGTTTCTTCACCAACGCGGGCCCTCATTATCGCAGGGCCTACCTGGCGCGACTCTGGGGGACGCTGCAGGAGAAGTACACCAACGAGGTTTATGGTGAGCAAATTCTCGAGTTGCGAGAGCTACTCCTCGAGGAGCAGGCCATCGACATCGAGGAGTGGGGCCGATCGCGGGCGTCCGCGAACGATCCACGGGCTCCCCGTGAGTTCGATCCCAACCTGGACCGGGTGCGCTCGCATATCCGGCAACGCCGCCTCTATCTGCTGAACTTTCTGCGATCTCGGCACCAGTTCACGGACCTGCCGCGTCTGAAGATCACCGAGCTGATGTACGACCCTGCCGACGGAGGCCAGGAGGCGGAGTTCCTCGAGCTCTGGAATCCCGGCGGTCAGGACGTCAACATCTCGGGATGGCGAATCGAGGGCATCGGAGAGCGCCGCGAAGATGGCAGCCGCGATGACTTCTACTTCCCGGGCGCGACGATCGTGGCGCAGAACGAGGTCATCGTCGTCGCCAAGGATCCGGTCGGTTTTCGCATCGAGCACGGTGACCGCGTGCGGGTCTTCGGGCCCTATTCGGGTCAGCTATCGAATGACGGGGAGGTGCTGCGTATCAAGGATGCGGGTCCGGGGCACCCCGCGACAGTCGAGTGGCTACGCTACTCGAGCAGTCACCCGTGGCCGCGCCGTGCCGGTGGACTCGGGTTCAGTCTCGAGCTCACCGGTGTCACACCGGAGCGAGACAACGACGTCAGCAGCAACTGGCGCAGCTCCCTGGAGCTCGGCGGCAGTCCGGGGAGTATCCAGGGAGTGACCTTCCAGCCGAATCGCTTCAGCCGTGGCGACTGTGCGGCTGACGGCCGTCTCAACGTCACCGACGCCGTGGCGTTGCTGCTCTATCTCTTCCGTGGAGGTGAGGTTGCCTGCGAGGACGCCTGCGACGTCGACGGCACTGTCGACGTCAACCTCAGCGATGCGGTCTTCCTGCTGAACTTCATCTTCGGTCGAGGCGCGGACGTGATCCCGCCTCCGGGGCCGGGCGACTGCGGCCCCGGGAGCCCCTCCTGCGCGCAGTCGACTTGCGGCGACTAACCCGTAGTTCCCTCCGGGGCAGCGTCGCGACGTACGGCGGCCGCTGGACCGCGAAGGGAACGGCGGGCGTGGGCTCGAGACGTCGAGGAGCGGAGCGTCGACACGGACGTCGTCTGTCCCGGTCGGTGGAAGACGACCAGACTCGGGTCGGCGCAGGAGGAACTCGGCCGTCCATCGGCAAACTGCTCCGCGGTGCGCCTCGGCCATGTGTTGACCCCGGTGATCAGCCGTCGAGGATCTCGGCCAGGGTCGCCTCGATCGAGTCGAGGAACTCGTCGGTATGGACAAACGACTCCTCGGGCGGACGCGTCGTCCGGTGGATCGCGACGGCGAGGTCCTTGGTGACGGTACCGCCCTGGATCGTGTCGATGCAGGCCCGCTCGACGGCGGTCGCGAACTCTCCGAGTTCGGGAGTGCCGTCCAGTCGAGCGCGGTGCGCCAGTCCGCATGTCCACGCGAAGATGCTCGCTACCGGGTTCGTGCTGGTCTTGTTGCCCTTCTGGTGCTCGCGGTAGTGACGGGTCACGGTGCCGTGGGCGGCTTCGGCCTCGATCGTCTCACCGTCCGGACAGATCAGCACGGAGGTCATGAGCCCTAACGAGCCGAAACCCTGCGCGACGGTGTCGGACTGTACATCCCCGTCGTAGTTCTTGCAGGCCCTGACGATGCCACCTTCGGACTTGAGGACCTGGGCGACCATGTCGTCGATGAGCCGGTGCTCGTAGGTCAGGCCGTTCTCGTCGAAGCGATCCTTGTACTCGGACTCGAAGATCTCGGAAAAAATATCGCGAAAGCGACCGTCGTACGTCTTGAGGATCGTGTTCTTCGTCGACAGGTAGACCGGGTAGCCGAGCCGCAGGCCGTAGCTCATGCACGAGCGGGCGAAGCTGGCGATGGACTCATCCGTGTTGTACATGCCCATGGCGATACCGGGCCCCTCGAAGTCGTGGACCGTCCACTCCTGTGTGTCGCCTCCGCCCTCGGGTTCGAAGGACATCTTGAGCACGCCCTTGCCCCGGATCTTGACGTCGGTCGAGCGGTACTGGTCCGCGTGAGCGTGACGACCCACTACGATCGGCTTCGTCCACGCGGGGACGAGCCGGGGAATGTTCTCGCACACTATCGGTGCGCGGAACACGGTGCCACCGAGGTAGTTCCGGATGGTGCCGTTCGGGCTGCGCCACATCTTCTTGAGCCCGAATTCTTCGACGCGGTCCTCGTCGGGAGTGATGGTCGCGCACTTGACGCCGACCTTGTGCTCCTCGATCGCCTTCGCGGCATCCAGTGTGATTCTGTCGTCGGTCTCGTCGCGCTTCTGGATGGACAGATCGTAGTAGAGGAGATCGATGTCGAGGTAGGGCAGAAGGAGCTTCTCCTTGATCTTCGCCCAGATGATTCGAGTCATCTCGTCACCGTCGAGCTCGACGATCGGCGCCTTGACCTTGATCTTTTCCACGCGTCGGGACTCCCGCTTGTTGTTCTTCTACCGGGTAGGAAACGCAAAGCCGATCATCGTACACACTCCATGGCGATCTGGGAAGGGGTCGATGGCGAGGAAGGTCAGTCCCGACGTGTGTACTCGAGCATGGCCCGTCGTCCGAGACTCTGCGGCAGCTCGTACTCCAGGGCGACCCGTCCTGCGAAGCCGTCTCGAAACGCCTTGACAGACGCTTCTTCGAGCTCGGCGCGGGCATTGGGGCCCTTGTAGAGCAGGAGACGCTCGAATCGATCGTGCACCGGAGAGAGGAGGCGGAGGACCTTCGCCACGGACCCCACCGCGCGACCGAATACCGTGTCGACGTGCTCCTCAGCCAGCACCGACTCGGCGCGATCGGCCACGACGGCAACGTTCTCGAGGTCGAGGCTCCGTGCGACTTCGGCGACGAATGCGGCCTTCTTGCGCGTGGATTCGCTGAGAATGAAGAGCTTCTCCGGGTAGACCACGGCGAGGGGAATGCCGGGGTAGCCGCCACCCGTGCCGATTTCGAGGAGGCTCCGGGAGCCATCGAAAACGCGCCAGGGAGCGAGGCTGTCGAGGACGTGCTTGATCGCGACTTCCCGGGTCGCCGTGATCGACGTCAGGTTCATCACCCGGTTGACCTCGAGCAGCCGGTCCCCGTGCCGTGCGGTCAGGTTGACGACGTGCTCGCGTCGTGGGAGGTCCCCCGGAAGTACCGTCTCGATGGTTCGACGCAGGTCTCCCGCGTCTTCGTCCGGTTTGCTTGCCGGGTCGTCTCCGCGCCCGGAGCTGCTCACTTCTCGCGCAGCGGCTTGCGCTCGATCTCTCGCACCCAGATGTTGCGGTAGCTCACCTTCGAGCCGTGGTCCTGGATGAAGAAGGGCTGCTTGTAGTCCGCGGACACCGGCCTCCTGGAGTTTGTTCGTCCGTCCCAGATCTCGGCGTTGTCCTGAACCAGAACGCCGTTGTGCAGGACGGTGAAGGTGCCGAAGCGGATCTCCTTGCCCTTCTCGTCGAAGTACGGCGCGCGGAAGATGATGTCGTAGGTCTGCCACTCGCCCGGGGGACGGCACGCGTTGACCAGGGGTGGGTGCTGCTTGTAGACCGAGGCGCACTGCCCCATGATGCTCGACTGGTGCTTGTAGTTGTCGAGCACCTGGATCTCGTAGGCTTCGTGGAACTTGATGCCGCTGTTGCCGCGGCTCTCGCCACCCTTCGTCGATCCGGCGGGCGTGCGGAACTCGAGGTGCATCTGGATGTCCCCGAACTTGCGCCTGGAGTGGATCGAGCCGCCCTGTACCGTCGCGACACCGTTCTCTACGATCCAGCCGGGCGCGCCTCCCTTGCCGTTCGTGAACTCCTTCGCGAGGTCCTTGCCGTCGAAGAGGACGATCGCGTCCGACGGGGGCTTCGTCGAGTCGCCGGCGTCGATCACGCGCGGTGGCGCCGTGGGCTTCTCTCTCGCGGACCGACTCTCGACGGCCCGGTTCTCGACCGCGACCAGCGCCCCGATCAGCAGGGTTGTCGACAGGAAGATGGCCGGACCTTTCGCGGGCTTCATGCGTTTCGTGGACTTCATGGACTTCATGGCCTTCATGGACTTCGTGGAATGCGTGGGCTTCATGGAATGCGTCGAATGCGTGTCGCGGGGTTCCTCGTGAGTCACGTCCGTTCTTCCCGAGCCTCGATTACAATCGCAGCGCGGTGGATTGTCATCCCGAAACCCTCGTTCGCGCCACCGCGGACGCCCGGAGCCGGCCGTACCTGCCCGCGGTCGTGCTCACGCGAAGATGTCTCTGACGACGCGGCCGTGGACGTCTGTCAGACGGAAGTCACGTCCCGCGTAGCGGTGGGTCAGCTTCTCGTGATCCAGTCCCATGAGCGCGAGGACCGTCGCGTGGAGATCGTGGAGGTGAACCTTGTTCTCGACTGCGTAGTAGCCGTAATCATCGGTCGCTCCATAGCGGATGCCGCCGCGAACACCTCCTCCGGCGAGCCACATCGTGTAGCCGTGAGGGCTGTGGTCGCGGCCGTCGCGATTGCCTTGCTCGGTGGGTGTGCGGCCGAACTCGCCTCCCCAGAGGACGAGCGTGTCGTCGAGAAGGCCGCGTGACTTCAGGTCCGCGAGCAACCCGGCGATCGGCTTGTCGACCTCCGCAGCGTTCCGGGCATGATCGCGACGCAGGCTGCCGTGCTGATCCCACTTGTAGCTGTGAGTGCACTGCACGAAGCGCACGCCGGCCTCCGCGAAGCGCCGCGCCATCAGACACTGGCGGCCGAAGTTCTCGGTGCGATCGTCGTCGATACCGTAGAGACGGAGGGTCGCTTTCGTCTCGCTGGAGAGATCCTGGACCTCGGGCGCCTCGGTCTGCATGCGATACGCGAGCTCGAAGGACTCGATGCGGCTCTCGAGATCGCTGTCCGGGCCGAGACCCGCGAGGTGCTCGAGGTTCAGCTCGCGCAGGAGGTCCAGCTCGCGGCGCTGGACCGCGGGTGGCGTATCGTGGTTCTCGATGAAGGGGATCTTCGCCTTCTTCGCCGGCACGTTCGTGAAGCCGATCGGCGTGCCCTGGTAGTGCGCCGGCAGAAAGGCCGAACTCCATGCGTTAACACCGCCGTGACCGAGGGTCGGGCAGATCGTGATGAACCCGGGAAGGTTGACGTTCTCGCTGCCCAGGCCGTAGGTGATCCACGAACCCATGCTCGGGCGCACGAAGGTGTCGCTACCGGTGTGCAGCTCGAGCAGCGCGCCGCCGTGGCGGGAGTTCGAGCCGTGGACCGAATTGATCAGGCAGATGTCGTCGATTCGCCGGCCTATATTCGGGAAGAGCTCGCTGACGTGGATGCCGCTCTCGCCGTGGCGTCGGAAGGTGAACGGGGACCTCAGCAGGTTGCCGGTCTTGCCGGAGACGATGCGGGGCTTCGCGAACGGGAGCTTCTTGCCGTCGTCGCGCTGAAGCAGTGGCTTGTGATCGAACGTGTCGACCTGTGAGGGACCGCCGTGCATGAAGAGGAAGATGATGCGCCTGGCCCGGGTCCGGTGATGGCTCTGCCGCGGGGCCAGCGGTCCGGTCGCAGCGCGGGTCTCCTGTTGCGCGAGCATCCATGACAGGGCCAGGCCGCCGAAGCCCGCGCAGCTCGTGCGCAGCATCTCGCGACGCGATCCCGGTCGATTACCCGGCGGACTCCAGTGTCGCCAGCTCGCGTCGGGGATGCGGTGTCTCCTCGGCACGTTTCGTGTCACTCCGTGTACGCGAACTCGTTGGTGGCGAGCAGCGTGCGGGCGAGGCTTCGCCACGCACCGGTTCGCACCTCGGTTGCATCCGTCCTGGTCCTCGTGTAGTCCGCCTCGCAATCGTGGAGAAAGCGCGACGCGCGCTCGCGTTCCTCGCTGGTGGCGGGACGACCGAGCACGCGCAGGAAGAGGAAATCTAGTCGTCCGCTCTCGTCAAGATCCTCGCGTGCGAGGAGGTTCTCGGCGAGCGCTCGGAGCTCCGCAGCGACGAACTGGCTGTTCATCAGCAAGAGCGCCTGCGGGGCGACGGTCGTTGTCGGTCGATCGCCTGTGAGCACTGCCGGATCGGGAAAATCGAAAACCTGGAGCACCTGGTAGACGGCGCTACGCAGCACCGGGAGGTAGACGGAACGTCGGGTCGAGTCGTAGGTGTTCCGCTTCGAGGCCGTGCCGGTCACGTAGGCGCGATCCGCCGCGGTCAGAAGCTGTCCGCCGATGGCGCGGTCGAGCCGGCCGCTGATCGCCAGCACGGCGTCGCGCAACGCTTCCGCTTCCAGGCGTCTGCGATCACGTCGCCAGAGGAGACGGTTCGCGGGATCCTTCGCGTGAGCGTCCGGATCGAAGCGCGAGCTCATGCGATAGGTGGTCGACAGGACGATCTCGCGGTGGAGCGCCTTCATCGACCAGCCGCTTTGGACGAAGCGGCTTGCCAGCCAGTCGAGGAGCTCCGGATGGCTCGGTCGTCCGCCGAGGCGTCCGAAGTTGTCCGGGGTCGGTACGATTCCCGCGCCGAAGTGCCAGCGCCAGATGCGGTTGACGATAACACGGCTCGTCAGTGGATGGCTGTCGGATGTGATCCAGCGGGCCAGCTCGAGCCGTCCGCTGCGGGTCGAGTCGATCGGCTCCTGTTCCTCGCCGGCGATGGCTCTCGGGAAGCGACGCGGCACTTCCTCCCCGAGTGTCAGGTAGTTTCCGCGCAAGTGCACGCGCATGTTGTTGATCTCACCCTCGGCCACTCCCATGGCCCGCGGCGGCGTCGGCTTCTTCCGGTCGATCTCCTCGGTCTGCTTGCGGAGGCGGTCGACTCGGGCCTTCGTCTCGTCATCGTGGTAGAGGCCCGGCATCGTGACGGCGTTCGCCGGACTCTTCGCATCGGCGAGAGCGGCGGCGAGGGCTTCCTCGTGATCGCCCGGGAGCTCGACGCGGCCCGCGAGCCATGAGTGAAACTCGCGCAGGACGCCTGGGTGGAGCTTTCGCTCCCGGGCGAGCGTCTCGGTGGTCTTGCCCCACTTGCGGGCGGTCGGGGCCTTCGGCGGATCTATCGGCACGAGCGTGAGCTTGTCGAGGTGGGGGACCGGTCCGCCACTCCTCGAGATGCGCAGCACGTTCTTGCCTTCGAGAAACGGATAGGCGCCGACGACGAACCACCGCTGCCGGTCCGGGAACCAGGAGCCAGTGACCTGGTGCGCCGCCCGATCCGTGACGTTCTTGCCGTTGATCTCGACGCGCACCGGCCGCGAGTCAGCCGCTGCATGCCGGATCTCGAGCTGCCAGGGACCACCGCGAGTCAGGCTGATGTCGTACTCCGAGTGGCAGCTCCTGGCGCTGAGGAGGACGCCGATCCCTTGTCCGTAGTGGGTCGTGTCGACGACCAGATCGCCGCCCTTGCGCTGGAACTTCTCGAGCTCGATCACCACGGCTCCGCGGGCTGCCAGCTGCTTCGCATCGAGCGTCCCGCCGAGGGGCTTCCCGGTGACCAGGGCGGGCGGAGGCGGAAAGCGATGGAGCTCGATCGCGGCGTCTAGGTAGGCCGGAGCGTTCCGGCGGATCGTCCGCAACACCGCTGCGTCGGCTTCCCTCATCAAGGTCCCCAGGCGCCTTCTCGACGACTCGATCTCGCGCGTGTGAGCGGCGAGGGCCGTCCGGAACCGGCGCGTCCGGATGTCCTGTTCACGCCACTTCGCCACGACCTTGAAGTTCTCCATCGTCCTGGTCGACTTGAAGATCGCCGCGAGCGAGTAGTAGTCTTCGATCGGGATCGGGTCGAACTTGTGGTCGTGGCAGCGCGCGCAGCCGACCGTGAGAGCGAGGAAGGCGCGCGAGGTCGTGTCGACCTGCTCGTCGACGATGTCGAGCTGCATCTTGCGACCGTCGTCGCACGCGAGCATCTTCGGGCCGACCGACAGAAAGCCCGTGGCGATGCGCCATCGCACATCGTCGTCCGGATTCCCGCTGTCGGGAAGAAGATCGCCGGCGAGCTGTTCCTTTACGAAGTCGTCGAAGGAGGTGTCGTTGTTGAACGCGCCCAGTACGTAGTCGCGGTAGCGCCACGCGTGAACGTAGGCGAGATTCTCGTCGAGGCCGTTCGAGTCGGCATAGCGCGCCACATCCAGCCAGTGCCGTCCCCAGCGCTCCCCGTGGCGAGGCGAGGCGAGCAGTCGATCGACGACCTTCTCGCAGGCGTCGGGTGACTCGTCCTCGAGAAACCCCGCGATCTCGTCGGGCGTCGGAGGGAGGCCGGTCAGGTCGAAGCTCAGCCGGCGGATCAGTGTGCGCCTGGACGCTGGGGGAGCCGGCCGCAGCGACTTCGCCTCGAGCTTCGCGAGCACGAATCTGTCGAGCGGCGAGCCCGACCAGGCGGTGTTCCGGACCGGCGGTGGCGGGTACGAAACGACCGGTCGGAAGGACCAGAAGCCGCGATTCCCGTCGGTGGTGCGAGGCGCATTCCCCGGCCCGGCAGGATCCCGGCTCTCCGGCGTCGCCGTGGGGTTTTCGAGGGGCCAGGGCGCACCCATTCTCACCCACGTGGTGAGGTCGGAGATCTCGCGCCCGGGCAGCTTCGTCTCGGGCGGCATCGCCGGCTTCTCGCGGTGACGGACCGCACGCACCAGCAGGCTCGCGTCCGGGTCGCCCGCAAGGATGGCCGGTCCGGACTCTCCGCCGCGCAGCAGCGCCTCGCGCGAGTCCAGGCGCAGTCCGCCGCGCTGGCGCTTCTCGCCGTGGCACTCGCCGCAGCGCTCGATCAGAACGGGTCGCACTCGCGTCTCGAAGAAGCGGGCGGGGTCGGCGTGGGCGACGGTCGGCCACGCCAAGGCACACAGCAGAACGCCGAGCGTCGGTGTCCGTGGCCTCGGGCCAGAGCCGTGCTTCGGTGTGCGGGTGGTCCACATCCGAAGGCTCAGCATAACTGCGTCGTGGGGACTGTGCCAGGAGGCTCTCGGAACTCGGGGAATGTCGTTGGACAGGGCGGCGGATCGGCGTATGTTTGGGCCGAAGACCCGAACCACTCCGCGTCACGAGGTATCAGCCGTGATCTACAGCCGGAATCTCTCCCGCATTTCGCTCCTCGTCTTCTGTCTCGTCGGTCCCTCGGTGGGGTGGGCGCAAGTTGACGGAAAAACGGCGAAAGGCGCTGCCGCCGCGCCGTCGGAGGTCGACTCCGCGATTGCCACGATCGAAGCCTTCATCAAGTCGAAGGGCATCGATACCGGCAAGGACGGCTGGAGGAAGAACCTCTCGAAACCTCCGCAGGCCGACTTCGACCCCGGCAAGGACTACTACTGGGTCCTGAAGACTAACACGGGGTTCATCGCGGCGCGGTTGCGCCGTGAGGGCGCCCCTATGCACGTGTCGTCGACGATCTACCTGACACGACTCGGCTTCTACGACGGGCTTGTCTTTCACCGTGTCATTCCCCGCTTCATGGCGCAGGGGGGCTGTCCGGACGGCACCGGACGCAGCGGCCCCGGCTACGTGTACCCGGGCGAGTTTTCCCCCAACCTGCGCCACGACAAGTCGGGTCTGCTGAGCATGGCGAACGCCGGTCCGGGCACCGACGGCAGCCAGTTCTTCATCACCTTCGGTCCGACGCCGCATCTCGACGACAGGCACACGATCTTCGGTGAGGTGGTCGGCGGAGTCCCGACCCTGCGACTGCTGGAGCGGGCTGGCACCCAGTCGGGTCGGGTGCAAGAGTCGCTGACGATCCGCAAGTGCGAGATTCGCGTCGAGGGTCGCGTGAATGCGGACATCGCCTCCTTCGAGAAGTTCATCAAGTCCCAGAAGGTCGACAAGACGAAACCTTCGTGGAGGAAGAGCCTCTCGGGCCCCCCGAAGGCCATCTTCGATCGGAGCAAGCAGTTCTACTGGACGCTGAAGACGAACAAGGGCGACATCAGGATCAAGCTCTTGCCCGACGTCGCGCCGAAGCATGTCGCGTCGACGATGTACCTGACGCTCCTGGGCTTCTACGACGGTTTGAGCTTCCACCGTGTCATCAGCGGCTTCATGGCGCAGGGAGGATGTCCGGATGGCGACGGGCGGGGTGGTCCCGGGTATCAGTACGGCGGCGAGTTCGCGGCGGATGTGAAGCACGATCGCGCCGGGCTTCTCAGCATGGCCAACGCCGGCGCGGGAACCGATGGAAGCCAGTTCTTTCTCACCTTCGTGCCGACGCCGTGGCTCGACAACAAGCACACGATTTTCGGCGAGATCGTCGGGGGCAAGGACGCCCTGGACAAGCTGGAGAAGGCCGGATCGCCCACTGGAAGGACCAGCGAGCCCCTGTCGATCCGCAAGGCGGAGGTCACCATCGAGGTCGCCGAGAAGCCCGCTGGGAAAGCCCCGGCTGCATCGGGGAAGAGCGGGGCTGCCTCGGGCAAGAGCGGGGGCTGATCGCCCGGATCAGAATCCGAGCCCGTTGACGGCAGCTTCCATCAGCTTGCCGCAGAGATAGGCGCCGAAGGTTCCCAGAGCGTAGCCGAGTACGGCGAGGAGCACGCCGACGGTGGCGAGGGACGGGTGGAATGCCGACGCGACGATCGGCGCTGACGCCGCGCCTCCGACGTTGGCCTGGCTGCCGACGGCCATGAAGAACACCGGCGCCCGGATGAGGCGACAGGTGATGATCATCGCGGCGGCGTGAAAGAGCATCCATACGCCGCCGATCAGGAACAGGTGCGGGTGCGCGGCGACCGCACGCACGTCCATCTTCATGCCGATCGTCACGACCAGGATGTAAAGGCAGACCGTTCCCAGGCGGGAGGCGCCGACGCCCTCGAGCGCGCGAACGCGTGAGAACGAGAGCGCGAGGCCTAGGGTGGTGGCGGTGACGACGATCCAGAACAACTTGCTGTGCAGGTTGAGCGGCGCGGCCCACCTGGCGCCGGCGAACGCCGGCGACAGGATATCGGCCGCGACGTGAGACAGGGCGGTGGCTCCGAACCCCACGGCGAGCACGAGCATCGTGTCGGCGGTCCGAGGGATTCGTGAGACCTGCGCCTGGTAGTCCGCGACGCGCCGCTTCAGGTCCTCGATCGCACCGACGTCCGCGCCCAGGCGCGCGTCGATCTGCTTCGACTTGCCGGCGATGATCAGCAGGCATGCGCACCAGATGTTCGCGACGATGACGTCGACTGCGACCATCGGGCTGAAGATGTCTCCGACCGCGAAGACCTCCTTCATGGCGGCCTGATTGGCGCCGCCGCCGATCCAGCTGCCAGCGACGGTCGTCAATCCACGCCACACGGACTCCGAGCCCTCACCGCCAACCCATTGCGGTTGAAAGACACCGACGATGACGACCGCGAGTGGCCCACCGAGCACGATGCTGGCGGTCCCGACGAGGAAGAGCGTCAGCGCCTTCGGCCCGAGCCGTTTCACCGCGGGAAAGTCGATGCTCAGGGTCAGGAGGACGAGGCTCGTCGGCAGCAGATAGTCGCGGGCGACGGGATAGAGGTTGGAGTGGTCCGGCGAGATGACACCCGTCGACGTGAAGATCGATGGCAGGAAGTAGCAGACGAAGATCGGCGGCACGAAGGTGTAGAACCTCTTCCACCCGGGTGAGCCGTTCGTCGATGTCCCGAAGACGAACGCGAGAATCGCGAGAAGGAGGCCCAGGACCACTGCATCGTCGTGTACGAGCGGCGGGTCCTGCTCCTGCCCACCCGCTTCACCGGCGTGGACCGCAGAGGCCGTGATCAGCAGAGCCAGTGCGGATCCGAGCAGCCCGAGGATGGTCAGCCGGGTTCTCTTCACGATCGGCTCCTTTCGTCACGCCAGCACCTTACTGGGGTGGAGCGCCAGAAGCCAGGGCGAGATTCGGTTCCCGGGAACCGATGGTGCGCCGTCTCGTCAGTCCGGAGCCTTTCCGTTTGGCCCTCGTGCGTGGCGGTCGCGGTTCGTGTTGATGCGTCCGAGGACGATCACCGGGAGGTTCGTACGGTCACGGCGCCAGACGGGCGGTTTCGGCCGAGGTGGGGGCCGAGACCTCCGGAGGCAGGACGTCGAAGTGCAGGCGTCCGTTCTTGGCGGTGAGGTTGACCGTTGATCCTTCGGGCACGTCGCCCGAGAGGACAAGTCGGCCGATTTCCGTCTCGACGGTCTTCTGCACGTAGCGTTTCACGGGCCGGGCACCGTAGGCAGGGGTGTAGGAAGCGGCGACGATCTGGTCGATGGCGTTCGAGGAGACGTCGATACGAAGAAGTCGCTCCTGCATTCTCTGGTCGACTCGCTCCAGCTCCAGCTCGACGACGCGGTCGATGTCCGCGATCGTCAGTGGAGAGAACAGCACCGTTTCGTCGATGCGGTTGAGGAACTCCGGGCGAAAGTCCCTGCGAAGCAGATCGCAAACCGCTCGCTGGACCGAGGGTTCGATCCCGCCGTCGCCGGCTATTCCGTCCATCAGAAGGTGGCTCCCGATGTTGGACGTCATGACGATGATCGTGTTCTTGAAGTCGACGACGCGTCCTCGATTGTCCGCCAGGCGGCCATCATCGAGAACCGAAAGCAGCGCATTGAGGACCTCCGGGTGTGCTTTCTCGATCTCGTCGAGGAGGACCAGCGAATAGGGCTTGCGCCGTATGATGTCGGTGAGCTGCCCTCCTTCCTCGTAGCCGACGTATCCGGGGGGAGCTCCGATCAGGCGCGCGACCGAGTGCTTCTCCATGTACTCGCTCATATCGAGGCGGACGATACTGTCCTCCGAGTCGAAGAGCGCTTCCGCGAGCGCCTTTGCGAGCTCCGTCTTGCCGACGCCCGTCGGTCCGAGGAAGAAGAAGGAGCCGATCGGACGGTCGGGGTCACGAAGGCCCGATCGGGCACGCAGAACCGAGTCCACGACAGCCGAGACAGCCTCGCTCTGGCCGATGACTCGGCGGTGGAGGATGGCGCCCAGGTTGAGGATCTTGTCCCGCTCGGTCTCGACAATCCGGGTCACCGGGATTCGGGTCCAGCGTGCGACGACCTCGGCGATCTCCTCGGCGGTGACCTCCTCCCTGAGGAGAGTCGGCTTGGCGCAGCTTTCCGCGTCGGCGAGCTGTTTCTCGAGCTCGTGCAGCTTGCCGTGGCGAAGCTGTGCGGCGTGCTCGAGGTCGTGGCGACGGGCCGCCTCGTCGCTCTCCTGGCGGGTGGTCTCGATCTTTTCACGCAGCCGGCGCACCTTGTCTATGGCGTTCTTCTCGAGCTCCCACTTCAAGCTCAGACTTCCGATCCGGTCGTCGAGCTGGGAGATCTCCGCTTCGACCTCCTCGAGCCGTGAGACGGCGATGTGATCGTCTTCACGTTTCAGCGCGGTGCGCTCGATTTCGAGGCGAAGCTGGCGGCGAACGAGACCGTCGAGTTCGCCCGGGAGGCTGTCGATCTCCGTACGCACGGCGGCGGCGGCCTCGTCGACGAGGTCGATCGCCTTGTCGGGAAGGCACCGATCGTTGATGTAGCGGTCTGCAAGGACCGAGGCCGCGACAAGTGCAGCATCCTTGATGCGGACACCGTGGTGCACCTCGAACCGCTCGCGCAGTCCACGGAGGATGGCGACGGAGTCCGTGACGGACGGCGACTCGACGAGAATCGGCTGGAAACGGCGCTCCAGAGCGGAGTCTTTCTCGAGATGGAGCCGGTACTCGTCGATGGTCGTCGCGCCGATGCAGCGTAGCTCGCCGCGAGCGAGCAGTGGTTTGAGGAGATTGGCGGCGTCGATGGCGCCGTCGCTGCTGCCGGCGCCGACGATGGTGTGGATCTCGTCGATGAAGAGGAGAATCGACCCGTCGCTTTCCTGAATCCGGTCGAGCACGCTCTTCAGCCGCTCCTCGAACTCGCCGCGGAACTTGGCGCCGGCGATCAGAGATCCGAGGTCGAGCGAGAAGATCGTCGTGTGCCGGAGGCTCTCGGGGACGTCGCCACAGACGATGCGCTGCGCGAGCCCTTCGATGATGGCGGTCTTTCCGACGCCCGGCTCGCCGACGAGGACGGGATTGTTCTTCGTGCGGCGAGAGACGATCCGGATCACACGCCGGATCTCGTCGTCGCGGCCGATCACCGGATCGAGCTTTCCCTTGTGTGCGAGCTTCACGAGATCGCGGCCGTAGCGATACAGGCTCGACGGGGAGTCCTCCCTCTTCGAGCGGGATCCGGAACCTCTCTCGGATAGAACTTCACGCACGCGCCGGGCGTCGACGCCGAGATCGGCAAGAAAGAGCACTGCCGGGTGGCTGGACGCCGATCGCAGGATGCCAAGGAGGAGGTGCTCGACGTCGACGTGCTCCTCGTCGAGCGATCGTACTTCCCCCTCGGCGCGTTCAAGCGCCGCTCGGAGTCCGGTGGCCAGGAGGAGATCGCGCTCACCCTGGACGACGGGGCGTGCCGCCATCGTCTTGCGGACGATGTCCTCGAACTTCGGGAGCGGTACGCCGAGCTGCTCCAGGATACGAGGAACCGGTCCTCCGTCGTCCTCGAGCAGTGCGATGAAGAGGTGCTCGATTTCGAGTGCCGGGTTGCCGATCTTCAGGGCTCTGGTCTCGGCGGCGTGAAAGACGTCGCGGGCTCGAGGAGTGTAGTGTTCGTGGTTCATCGTCGGCACAGGTCGTCCTTGGGGTCTTGTGGCGCCGCGGGCGTGAAGTTCCCGCAGCGGAGGACTTGCGGGGGGTGTGTGATGGTCCCCGGGAGACCGTCCTGGTCCCGGTCTCTCAGCATCTTTCGGGCCAGTCTCGTCGGGACTGCAGATCCGAGGGGGACGGCCCGAGACGGACGGGACGCATGGGCGAAACGGAGTGGTCTTGTCGCTGCGGCGGGTGTTCGGGCCCCGTTCTTGCGCGGCGAGGTCGACCCGGCGAGGGCTCCGCGTGCGGAGCCCGATGAGGTCGGGAATGTCGAGATCTCGGACAGGGACGGGAGCACGGCGCGTTCTTCGTCGGGCGGGCCTGCGATACGGTGCGTCGGCAGCAAGGCGGGCCGTGGACTCGATCTTGCGGAGTCGATCGTCGAGGAGGCCCGATGGAGCATTCGCGCCGCCGTAGCCGGCCGAAGTCCGGATCGGGGCCTTGAAGCAGCCTCTAAGAGCCGAGACGCTCACGAACGGTGCGCGCGGCTTCGTCCCCGAGCTGCACGCGCGCGGCGTCTCCCGGAATGAACACGGCGACGGTGTCGAATCCGCGCCCATCGATCGCCATCTCGAGCAGATCGGTCGCCGAGAAGGTCATGCGACCGGCGCGTCGCACGAGCTCGAAGCGAAGGTCGCCGATGCCGTCGTAAGTGCGGTAGATGACCTCTGTGCAGACAAGACGATCGGATCGGGTGAAGTCGAAGTCGAAGTCGTAGCGCTTGCCTTCGTGGGCCAATGCTCGCGGGAGGGCCGAGACGAGATCGGGCCGGGTCAAACGTGGACGGAGGATGACGAGCGAGTCGACCGACAGTGGTGATGATATCGGACGGACGAGAACCCCGTCCTTCATCGATTCGAGCACTCGCCGGGGATCCTCGTCGAGCTTCTGGATGTGATCCCAGCGGGGTCGTCCGGCCTCCGTCTCGTGGACGCCGAGGGCCTCGAGCTCCGACACCTTGCCCAGGTAGAGCGCCGCATGGGGCCACCATCCCGGAAGGAAGTAGTTGGTGATCAGGTGCTCCTTGCGCGTGACCAGGACGTCACCGGGCTCCAGAACAGCGCCGAGCCGGCGGGTCGCATCCGGCGGCAGACCCGGACGGTGGCTCGGCCGCAGAGAGAATCGCGCCGAGAGCTCTCCTGCGAGTCGCTCGAGCGCGAAGAGGAGACCACCGAGCACGGTGGTTCGCAGGCCGGTCGCGGCCTGTCGTGCGCGAACTCCTGCTCGCGCCTTCGCGTAGCTCGCGATGGACACGCGCGTGCGATCGACGAGTCGTGACGCGACTTCGAGCAGTGACCTGAGCTCAGTCCCCTCCGTCGCGGAACGGATCGCGTCCAGGCTCTTGTCGAAGTGGCTCGTCGCCCGGTGAAGTTCGAGGGCGTTGCCCGGAGCCGTCAACGACTTCTGCACCGAGTCGTAGACACCGGCGGGGATGTCGAAGACAGGGTTTGCCTCGTTGAGCTTGCGTCGAACGACGGGTCGATTCGCGAACGACTCTCGCAGGAAGCGTGCGGCATCGACCAGAACGAGAGCCGCGGTGAAAGCGACGAGGAAGGCGTCGGGTCGCTCGTACGTCTCCTCGTCGTCGCGAAAGGTCGCGATGACGTCGAAGAGGGCCGCGCGGGCTTTCCAGTAGGACACGAGGAGATGGGAAACCTCCTCCTCCTCGCCGGGCTGGAAGTACCCTCGTTTGCTGGCGGTGAGGGTCCCGGAGAGATCCGTCGCGCGTTGCTTCAGGGATTCGAAGTGGGCCGCGAGGTCGCACACGCTGGAAGCGAGCGATGAGCAGTCCGAAGCGGTCATCGTCGAGGTTCCATGGGTCGTGACGAGGAGTGTCTGGAAGGAGCCCGACGGCGAGGGCGGAGTCCCCTTCAGGATTTCGCGTCTGTTGCCGTCAGCGTCACCGAGGCGGCCTCGTAGGTCTGTCCCGGTGGCTCTTCGATCTGTCGTTCACCAGTGGTATGCCACCTGTGTCACGAAGCCGTCGTTCGCGACATCATCATATCGGTCGTCAGAGATCAGGTATTGCAGCTTCCACCGCAGGTGATCGGTGGGGACGAAGTTGATCCCGAACGCGTAGCAAGGCGCGTCCACGTGGTCTCGCGTCTTGTCGTTCGCGTCCAGGTTGTCGTAGCGAAAGACCGTCTGGATTTCCAGAAGGTACTCCCGGTCGACCGGCCAGGGGCGCATCAGCTCCACGTACCACGCTTTACGGTGGTGGTCTCCTCCGGCGACGTTCGATCGCTCGACGAGACCACCGCACCATTCGGCTCGCACTTGAATCCGGTGGAGCCGGTACTGTACGTCGAAGCCGTGAAAGTTGGCGAGCAGCTTGTCATCCTTGCCGTGCTGTCCGCTCGAGGAGGAGGCTCCCAGGGTGAGGTTGTCAGCCGGTGCGAAGGAGATCCGTCCCGTCAGTGTCCCGGAGTCGTTGTTGTCGGAGAAGTCTCCCCATGCGGCCTGTCGGGACGGACCGTGGAGGCCGTTCGACAACGCCACCTCGTAGCCGATCGAGAACTCCTCGGCGACGTACTCGCCGTCGGCGACGATACCGAGATCCGGGTTCACTTCCGGGTATACGGCGCGGAAGAGCGGGGGCTCATCGACCAGGTTGTTGCCGGATGGAGAGTGAAAAAAGCGAAAGACGCCGGAGGGCAGGCACCGTGGGCCGACCGACAGACGGAGCAGGTCCTCGAGGGGGGACCATCCCCCGCAGGCCTGCTCGAGTTCGAACATATCCTCGTGTCCCTCCCATTCGATTTCGAGGAAGGCCCGGAGCTGTGGATCGAAGCGGTATTCGAACATCAACATGGGGTGCAGAGGCAGCACCTCCTCCTTCTCGCACTCGTCGAAGTTCTGCTCGCTCTCGAAGTGTACGTCGGTGAGGTCGAGCGCCGCGTGGAAGTTGAAGGGTGAGAGCTCCGCGGTGTCGATGCGTTCGAGGTCGAGGACGTCCTCGCCGGTCACGAGTTCCCGCCGGGTTCTCGCCTTCTGCCGGTTGAGTCGGCGGAGCCGGTCGGGCTCGCCGAAGACACCGGCGGCAGGAGCCTGGCCGTGCGGCTCGAGTCGCCGTGGCTATAA
>CAYMLL010000023.1:25966-40086 GCA_964390645.1 uncultured Planctomycetia bacterium
GAGTTTTCACCAGAAGTGCCTGGACGCCTTTTCGTGCTTGAGACGACCGCGGGATTGTAGCAAACTACTCTGATGCTTGTGGAGTCTCACTCCGTGAAATCACGTCTGCCCCCACCTTTTCATCCTCGTCGATCCGGGTTTCACACCGCCGTCGGCTTGTCGCTTGTCGCTCTCTGTGGCTGGCTGCTGACCGGCTGCCGCTCCGTCGGGGCTCCCTTCACGATCGTCGTCCTGCCCGACACGCAGTGCTACTGCGATACGCGCCTGGCGCAGTCGGCGGCGAGGTGGGGCAATGGCGACCTGCGCGAGTACTTCTTCGCCCAGACGCGCTGGATTCGCGACAGCGCCGACGCGCTCGACATCGCGTTCGTCGTCCACGAGGGAGATATCACGCAGACAGATGACGCGCAGGAGTGGCGGATCGCGCGGGAGGCGATGGGTGTCATCGATGGAGTGGTACCCTACTGCCTCTGCCTCGGCAACCACGACATCGGCTACCGCAAGAAGGAAGGTGGTCCGTACGAATACAGCACGGCGGTCGACCGCTCGACGCTTTTTGACGAGTACTTTCCCCGTGAGAAGTTTGCGCCCGAGCCGTGGTTCGGCGGCACCTTCGACCACTCGTGCGGCAACAGCTGGGTGACCTTCACGGAGTCCGGGATGAAGTTCCTGATCCTGGCGCTCGAGTTCAAGCCGCGCGACGTCGTGCTGCAGTGGGCAAATCAGGTCGTCGCGGAGCATCCGGACCACCGGGTGATCCTGGTTACGCACAGCTACCTGAACGGCAAGAACGAGCGCGCCACGACGGACGGCTACGCGGTCGAGGGCAACAGTGGCGAGGAGATCTGGCAGAAGCTCGTGTCGCGTCACGAGAGCTTTTTCCTCGTTCTCTGCGGCCACGTGCTCGGCGAGGGACGGCTGACGTCGACCGGCCGGCACGGCAACGAGGTTCACCAGCTTCTCTGCGACTACCAGGGCCTCCACAATGGTGGCGAGTCATGGTTGCGGTACATGACATTCCATCCGCTCGACGACCGCATCGAGGTCTTCAGCTACAACCCATCGCTCGGCGTCTTCAAGGGCACGGAGACGAGCCGCTTCACGCTCCGGTACGGGATGCTGGGCGAAGCGGGGGAGGCGGTCGAGCGCCGTCCAGCGTCGCTCACCGGTCCGCGTCAGGAAGTGCCGTAGCTGCGGGCCCGGGAACGAACTGGTGGCGCTCCGAGCGCGGACGTGTTCCCGGCTCGTCTTCCACGTTCGCCTTCGGTCCGCCCCCTCACCCCTCACTCGTTCTCGCGGTGCAACCCGAAACGCTCGCGCATCCAGGCGTGGACCCGGTCCCGGTGTCCGGGGCCGACGTTGTGACGCGCTTGCGGATAGACGCGGTACTCTCTCGGTCCGCGCAGGCGATTGAAGACCGCGAAGACCGTGGCGGGCGGGCAGATTGGATCCTGCAGACCGACTCCCATGAAGACCGGGCACTCGATCCAGGGCGCCATGTTCAGGGTGTCGAAGTAGCTCAGGGTCTCGAGGGTGCGAGCCCAGGTTCTCTCCTCCCTGGCGTCGATCCAGTCGTCCATCTCCGGCCACTGCGTGAGCTCGAAGTAGGTCACCCAGTCCGCCAGGAAGGGGATGTCGGGCGCGCACAGACGGATCCGATCGTCCAGCGCCGCGGTGGCGAAGCTCAGCCCGCCGCCCTGACTTCCTCCCGTGATGGCGATGCGCTGCCTGTCGACCTCGTCCCGCGATGCCAGGAAGTCCACCGCACGAATACAGTCCATGTAGGCGCCGCGGTAGTAGTAGTTCCGCTTGTCGTCGAGTCCACGGATCCAGTAGTCGGTCGGCTTGCCGCTGACGTCGTCCTGGCTGTTCCCGTGACCTCGCACGTTGAACGAGAAGACGATCATGTCGTCGTGGCGTCGAATCGGGCGCAGGTTCTGACCGTAGCCCGGGACTCGCAGGACCGCGGGGTACTTGCCGGGCTTCCTCGGAACCTCGTACCAGCCTCGCACACGGACGTCACCCAGACTGCGCATCTCGACCAGGTGAACGGTCCGATGCTCGTCGCTGTCTTGCGGTTGTGGCGTGGTCCGGAAGCGCGGGCGGATTCTCGCCAGCTCGCTCCTGGCCTCGCTCCAGAACGTCTTCAGGTCGGGCCGCGCCGTCGTCGGCGCCGTGATCTTCTCGGGCGCGTAGCCGAGAGTCATCGAGTGGGAGAGCTCCTCCTTGCCGCGAACGAAGCTGCAGGTCGCCCGGTAGAAGCCCGCTTTCGCAGGGGCGAACTCCAGCTCGACAGGGACCTCGCCGCTCTCGACGCTCCAGGGGCGTGAGCGCTCGAGGACCGGCGCCTTCGCGTCCGTCTCGATCTTCCAGCGAAGCTCGCCCTCGAGCCGGACCCCCGCGGCGCTTTTCAGGACGGCTCGCAGCATCATCGGCTGTCCCTGCGGGTAGATCCCGTCGCCGCTTCCCGCTGCCAGACGCAGCGAGACGAGATCGCGCCAGGAGCAGACCTTCAGCGTGTAAGGACCCTCGTACAGCCCGCCGTGGCGGGCTCCGTCGTAGACCCGCACGGCGATGACGTTGTCCCCGTCCCAGCGGATCGAGCCGGCCGGGAACACGTAGCGGCGTCGATCGCTCCATGCCGGCGAGTAGTCGTCCGGGAAGGAGCCGGTGCTGCCGACCGGCTTGCCGTTGAGCCAGGTCTCGTCCACGTCGTCGATCCGTCCGAGGTCGAGGCGCAGCCGCCGGTGTCGCTCGAGCCGGGGATCTTGTCGCCACGACCGCGGCACCCGGAATTTCAGCCGGTACCACGCGTAGCCGTCGTGGTCGATGTAGTCGGTGAGGCCGGCCTGCTCCCAGGCAGTGCCGACCGCGATACTCTTCCAGCCGGAGTCGTCGAGGGACGGATCGGACCAGCGGACGTCGTCTCCCTGTTTCACCCTCCAGCCGGCGGAGAGGTCGAGCGACAGAGCGCGGGGATCCCGCGATCCGTCAGCTTCGTCCGGTGCGACGGTCGTCGGTCGGCCCCCGAGCCGGAAGGAGAGCCAGTGCAGCACGTTGAGAGCCAGCTGCCGGTTGTCCTTCGCTTCGGGCGCGTTCATTCCCATCCTGGAGCCGCGCGAGCTGCGCTGAGCCGAGAACATCGCCGCCTCCGCGAAGACCGCCACACGCCCCTCTCCGTGGCGGATCGCAGCTCCCTGCAGCCAGCCGGAGATCTGCTTGCGGGGGGTCTTCTCGTCGAAGCTCCAGGCGCGCCGGGGGCTGAGCAGAGTCGCACTCTCCCCCAGGATCAGCAAGGGGGCGGCCTTCCGCGTCACCCGGAAGGCACTGCCGCTGAAGGTCGCCACCTGGCGGACCCTCTCGGACGGATCGCTCCCCTCGGTGATCGCGTGCACGGCAGTGATCGGGTGGACCGCGTCGCTTGCGGACGCGCGACGAAAGACCATCGGTCTTCGCACTCTCTGACCGTCGGCGCGCTTCTCGAACGCGAAGCCGTTCTCGAAGCGTACCCCGAATCGAGCGGCCAGCTTCGCCGCGGCGCCGGGAAACGGCATGTGATCGGCGATCAGGAAGAGGCTGCCGCCGGTCAGGACGAAGCCGACGACCGCGTCGATCTCCTCGTCCGTGAACGCGGACGGAGTGGGCAGCTCCCAGAGGCGCCGGTTTCTGTGGTGGAGCGCGTTCGCGAGCACCAGGACGTCTGCCTTCTCGAGCGACTCGCGGCTGAGCTTTCCGGGGTGCGACCGTACCCGGTAGCCGTCAGCCTCCAGCAGCTTCGCGAACGGGGCGTAGCGGCCCGTCCGGGTGTGGAAGTTGTGGTGGCCCTCGTCGATGAGGACGACGGGCCCCTTGCCGCGCCCGTGGGCGGGCCTTGCCACCTTCGGCACGAAGTCGGGGTCGCCCCGCTGCTGAGCGACGATCGAGGAGACGCTGACCCCGAGAGCGAGAACCGTCAGAGTGGCGAGCTGCATGGTGGACTCTCCGGCAGGGGGCGGGTGGCGGTCGGCCGCACCGAGGCAGTATACCGTCACCGTGTGGGGCGCGGCGATGCCGGGGTTCTTCCGCCTGCCGGATCCGGGTCCGTCCCCGAACCCCCAGCCCCGGTTTGACTCCCGTCCCGTCCACGCCTAACCTTCCCTTGCGGGGCTCCCGGCTCCGCTTTCCCCATTCCGGAGCTCGTGCGATCGTGAACCGCTCCCGGCCCGGCCTTTTCCTGGTCCTTCTCGTTTGGGGGCTTTCTTCCGCTCTCCCGGCGGCTGATCCGCCCTCGGCGGCGAAGGTGGGGGCGATCTTCGAGCGCCGACTGGAGTCCCGGGAAGCTCAGAGCGTCATCGAGCACTGGACCGGCAAGCGCCGCCTGGCATGGAGCTCGGCGTTGACTGCACGGGTTCGCTTCCGGCTCATGAAGCTCGACGAGCGGCGTGTCGTCGTACGGGGCGAGGTTCTGGAGGGCCGCTTCGAGATCCGCCGGCAGGGCTTCCTCGAGCTCGAGGAAGTCTACGGGCTATTCCTCGACTCCCTCGTCTTCGAGCTCACCTTGACGTCGAGGAGAACGCGGCTGCAGGTCGAAGCGAGGTCGTGGAAGCCGGTCGTCGCGAGGTTCGAGGAGTCGCAGCGCCAGCGTCGCCTCACCGACGTGCTGCGCGCTGAGGTACTCGACGGGCTGCGTCGTCACCTGGAACGAGCGCAGGTCGTGTCATTCTGGCCGCTGCTGCGCGGAGACGACGAGCCGACAGGGCTGCGTGGCACGCTGGACCTCTCGCTGTGGCGCAAGCACGGAAGGACGTCGGGGACGATCCACCTCGAGCCGCTCCGGAAGCTGGCGTGTTTTTTCTCGGACACCCTCGGCGAGCAGATCCCGCTGCGGCGATCGCACACGCCGCTCGGCGCCACCCGCGCGCAGGGTATCGGTGGTGGTACTCTCGCGTGGCTTCTCGGCGCGGACGGACTGCCTGCGGCCTGTCGCCTCGAGGCGACGGGAGACTACGTCGATCATCAGGAGCTCGCCGAGCTCGTCGAGAGTCCGTCCGACTACCGCCAGAATCACGAGATCGAGATCGGGCTCGCGGCGCCGGGCGTTCCTGTGCCAGGCCTTCGCAGGCTCACCGGGCTGCCGCCGCGTCCGGGTCCCCCGGATCTCCTCCTTCTGCTCGAGCTTGCCAGCGAGCGCAGGGAGCTCGTCGATCGCAGGCGTCGGGCCGCGCGAGGTGGCCGCGATCTCGTGCGCGCGATCGAGGAGTACGCGGAGCTCGAGCGCGTCCGGCATGCGTCCCCCCGTCTACGTGCAGCGCTGCACTTCGCGCTCGCCGAGGAGCTCGCGCTTGCCGCGTTCGGCGAACGGCGCGGCGGGGTGGACGACCTCGAGCCCGTCGTCGAGGAGTGGATTCGGGAAGCGGACGACCTGCCGGTGCTGCTCGTTGCCTTGCGCGCGGTGGCCCACCCCTTCGCCAGGCTGCCTGCCCCGGATCGTGTGCGGCTCTGTGAGGTCGCTCTCGGGCGCGGCGATCCGCGGCTCGCGCGCTGGGGTTCGCGCGTTCTCGCCCAGGGCAACTGGAAGGGCTCCGCCGCCGCTCTGATCGGGGCACTCGGACGCCAGCTCGACCGCGGGGTCAACGCATCGGCGGAGCTCGTTCGCGAGCTGCGCACGGATCTGCAGCGCCTCCTCGGGCCGAGTGTGCGAACCCTCGACCCGGCCGGACTGACACTCCTGGCGGGGGTGCGCCCCGGGCTGGAGCGCGGCAGGCCCTTCACATTCACCGGGCGACTCGAGGATCCGCGTGGTGTCACGTACTTCGAGGAGGCGATGTCCGGTCCGACGATCTTCCTCATCGACGTGTCCGTCGACGTCTCTCGCGGCGCGCAGTCACGTCGCGGAGGGGCGCTGGAGGTCCTGCCCCGGAGGCTCGCCTGGGCACGTCGCTTCATCGGTCAGACCTCTCGCAAGCTGAAGGCCGCGGACCGTCTCGGGCTCGTCAAGTTTCATGGCCGAGCGTCGGTCTTCGCGCAGGGGCTGCGGCCGGCCGATGCATCGACCCGGAAGGGAGCTGTCGCGTTTCTCTCGCGCGTGGAGAGGGTGCGACCCGAGGAACGTGATATGGTTCGGCGGGCTCGCTATGACGTCGGGTTCTCGGCGGCGCTCGAGCAGTCCGACGTCGAGACCATCGTTCTGTTGACCGACGGAGCGCGCGGCGACTTCTGGCGCGTCGAGGCCGAGCTCCTGGTCTCCAACTATCTGCGTGGCGTCCGCATCGTCACCTACGGTCACGGCGAGAGAAATCCCGTTGTTGACGAGGATCCGCTACGATTTCTCGAGCGCCTCGCGTACACGCATCACGGTTGGTGCCGATTCGTCGAGTGAGGAATCGATCGCCCGTTTACGCTCCCGGTCAAATCCCTTACCATGCGCTCGTTGTCCGTCCAGACGGGGAGAGAGCACGCATTTCCGCAACGGAGCACCGAGCATGAGCGCGAAGATCGGTTTCATCGGCATGGGCATCATGGGGCGCCCGATGGCGCTGAACCTGCTGAGGGCGGGGCACGAGGTGACGGTCTACAACCGTACCCCCTCGCGCTGCGAGGAGGCTGTCGCCGCCGGTGCCTGCAAGGCCGACTCGCCGAGGGAGTGCGCCGCGGGCAAGGAGATCGTCATCTCCATCGTCACGGACTCGCCCGATGTCGAGGAGGTCCTCTTCGGTGAGAACGGCGCTGTCGGCGGCGCCGACCCCGGCACGATCTTCGTCGACATGAGCACCATCTCTCCGGACGTCACTCGGGATATCGGCCAGAAGCTCGAGGCGGCCGGTCACCGGTTTCTGGACGCTCCGGTGTCCGGCGGCGACATCGGCGCCCAGAAGGGTACGCTGACGATCATGGTCGGTGGCAAGGGCGACGTCTTCGAGTGCGTCGTGCCGGTTTTCGAGGGCATGGGCTCGCGCATCACGCTCGTCGGTGACTGCGGCGCCGGCCAGGTGACGAAGGCTTGCAACCAGATCCTCTGCGCGCTCAACATGCTCGGCGTTTGCGAGGCGATCGCGTTGGCGAAGCGCTCCGGAATCGACCTCGAGAAGATGCACCGCGTCGTCACGGGCGGCGCAGCCGCTTCCTGGGCGCTCGAGAACCTCGGCAAGGCGGTCATCGAGAACAACTACGACCCCGGCTTCATGGTCAAGCTGATCCAGAAGGACCTCAACATCTGTCTCGATGCCGCCAAGGAGCTCGACGTGCCCGCACCCGGTACTGCGCTCGCTCACCAGATTTTCCGGGGCAACGAGGCGCACGGCGAGGGCGACCTCGGTACGCAGGCGATGTTCAAGAACTTCGAGCGGCTCGGCGGCTTTCGAATCGGAGACTGAAGCTCATGACGCGAACCCAGCGCATCTTTTCGCTCTCGCGTGGACTCGGTCAAGCTCTCTGCGTGGCGCTCATGGTCGCGGCAGGGGCTCCGACCAGTCGCACGATTGCCGAGGGCGAGGAGACGGCGGGGGACAAGGGTCGCAAGCCCAACCGTCTGATTCACGAGAAGAGTCCGTATCTGCTCCAGCACGCGTACAACCCGGTCGACTGGTATCCGTGGGGCAAGGCAGCGTTCCAGAAGGCTCGCAAGGAGAACAAGCCGGTCTTCCTGTCGATCGGCTACTCGACGTGTCACTGGTGTCACGTCATGGAGCGTGAGTCCTTCGAGAACGCTGCAATCGCCGCGATACTCAACGAGCACTTCGTTTGCATCAAGGTCGACCGCGAGGAGCGTCCGGACGTCGACGGCGTCTACATGGACTTCGTCCAGGCGATGAACCGTCGGGGCGGATGGCCGCTGTCCGCGTTTCTCATGCCCGACGGCAAGCCTTTCTTCGGCGGCACCTACTTCCAGCCGGCGCAGTTCACTCAGCTGATCAACAGTGTCCACAGCGTCTGGATCGAGAAGAAGGAGACGATTCGCGAGCAGGCGGACCGCATCTCCGAGCATCTGCGATCACAGCAGCAGCGCTCACGGGGAGAGGGTGAGCTGGACTCCCGCGCCACCGACGGAGTGTTCTCGTATCTCGACCAGCTGCACGACGCGGAGCACGGTGGGTTCAGCGGACCGCCACGTTTCGCGCCGAAGTTTCCGCGCACGTCGAACCTCGATTTCTTGCTGCGTTACGCCAAGCGCACCGGTACGAAGCGCGCCGAGGAGATGGTCTACACGACGCTCGACCACATGATCGCTGGTGGCATCCGGGATCACCTTGCCGGGGGCTTCCACCGTTACTCGACGGACCGTGTCTGGCTGCTGCCGCACTTTGAGAAGATGCTCTACGACAACGCGCTGATCTCTCGTACGCTTCTCGACGCGTACCGGGTCGGTGGCAACGAGCGCTATCGAGACGTCGCGGTCGAGGCTCTCGACTACGTGCTGACGCGGATGCAGGACCCGGGCGGCGGCTTTCGCTCCGCGGAGGACGCCGATGCGGATCACGTCGAGGGCCTGACGTACATCTGGGGACGGGATGAGGTGCTCGGACACCTCGGATCGAAGGACGGGGAGCTGTTCTGCGAGTACTACGGCGTGCGGTCGGAGGGGAACTTCAAGGAGGAGCGCCCCGATCCGCGCACGCCGCATCACCAGAACGTGCTGCACGTTGCGGCGAAGGAGTCGATCGGTGGTGGAGAGGCGGCCTTCGCGAAGAAGAAGGGGATTCCCGCCGACGAGCTCGGCCGTCGGCTGGCCGACAGCCGTGCGAAGCTGCTGGCGCTGCGGGCGGGTAAGCCGCAGCCCTTGCTCGACGATAAGGTTCTGGTCGAGTGGAACGGCCTGATGATTTCCGCCATGGCTCACGCTTACCAGGTGACGGGGCAGGAGCGCTTCCTCGTTGGCGCGAGGAAGGCCGCCGGGTTTATCGCGAGGGAGATGGTGCGCGACGGCAAGCTGATGCGCCGCTACAAGGACGGGGAGGTCAAGATCCAGGGCTTCTTCGAGGACCACGCGTTCCTGATCGACGGGCTCCTCGACCTCTACGAATCCGATTTCGATCGGCGCTGGCTCGAGTTCGCCAGGAAGCTCGGCAAGGACATGGTGGCGTTCTTCTGGGATCCGAAGAGCGGCGCGTTCTATTCCAGCGCCGCGCACCACGAGGCGCTGATCCTGCGGCGACAGGAGTTCTACGACGGCGCGCTGCCGTCCGGCAACTCCGTCGCCTTTCTCGACCTGCTGCGTCTGAAGGAGCTCACGCAGGACGGGGCCTTGGACGAGCCGATCGCACGCCTGAGGAAAATCGCCGGCGGACTGTTGCGGAAGTCTCCGCACATGCACCCCCAGCTCGCCTGTGCTGCCGAGTTTCTCCTCTCCGGTCCCCTGGAGATCGTCATCGTCGGCGCTCTCGACGACCCTGCCACGAAGGCGATGCTCGCGGAGCTGCGCCGGCGCTTCCTGCCGGGCAAGGTCGTGGTCCACGCCGACAACGCGGAGTCGGCGGACGGAAATAAGTCACTCGTTCCACTCATGGAGGCGAAGCTCGCCATCGGCGGGAACACCACCGCCTTCGTCTGTCGTCAGCAGGTCTGCCGACTGCCCGCCAGGGACCTTGCGGCCTTCAGGAGACAGCTCGACGAGGTCACGAAGAGCAGGACGGTGTCGGAGCCGGCCCCGACGGCGTCGCCCGGTTCCGCTCCGGAGGGCTCACCGTGAGCGAGCGGGCGGCGGCGAGAGCCGGACCGCTCGTCCTTCTCGCGGTGGTGTCGTCGGGGCTCGGCTGGCTGGCCGGGAGCGGTCGCAGAGCGCCGGATCCCACCACCGAGCGGCTCGGGCAGATCGAGGTGCGTCTCGACGACCAGGACCGGGATCGGACCGAGCATCTGGCCATGTTGCGCGCGCAGTCGAAGGCGCTTGCGAGGCAGAGCGAGCTGCTGGCCGCACTCGCCGAGGAGAGGCCTCCGCATCCGGGCGCCGGAGGCACGACGGAGGACCTCACGGTCGGCAGCAGCTCTCCTCTTCCCCGTCGTCGGGCGGAGATCTCGGTCGATGGAGCCCCATCCCTGGGAGCTGCGGAAGCTCCTGTGACGATCGTCGCGTTCTCGGACTTCCAGTGCCCACACTGCGCGACGATGGCTCCGGTTCTCGATCGCGTCCTGGATGCTTTCCCTCGCGGAGTGCGCCTCGTCTTCAAGCACTGCCCGGCGCCGAGCCACCTGCTGGCGTTCGACGCGCACAGGACCTCCGCCGCGGCCTCGCTCCAGGGCCGTTTCTGGCAGATGTACGAGTTTCTTTTCGCTCATCAGAGCGACCTCGCGACGACCGATCTGCGCAAGCACGCAGGCATGCTCGGGCTCAATCTCGAGCAGTACGACGAGGACATCCGTGGCAAGGAGGTGCGTGAGCGCATCGCGAAGGACAAGGCTGACGCCGTCGACCTCGGCATCGAGCGTGTGCCGACCTTCTTCGTCAACGGCCTCGTGCTCGAGGGAGCGCAGCCCTTCGAGGTCCTCCGGGTGGCGGTGAAGGCCGAGCTCGACCGCCTGGCCGGAGCGGAGTAGCCGGGCAGGCGTTGTTTCCTCTCTGCTTCCCGTCCGGGTGTTCGTCTGCCGCGGCCTATGTGCGCCTGGGCGCCAGAATCCGCATGCGCTCCGCGATATGAGCCAGGTGCGACGCCGCCTGAAAGAGCACGTCGAACGCGGACTGGTAGACGGTCGCCTGCAGGTGCACCGCCGCTCCGTCCGTCGGCGCCGAGCCTGCCTGCTCGACTCGCTGGCGCCACTGGATCTCGAAACGGGACCGAAACTTGGCGAGGCGCTCGACCGTCTTCATCGCGCTGTCCTCGTCGCGGCCTCCTCCTCTTCGCAGCAGGGTCTCGATGTTGTCGAACTGCGCCATGATCAGGTCGTAGACCTCGCCGAGGTCACGGTCGATCTCATCGATGCCGTCGATCTGCTCCTCGACCCGTCGCGCCGTCAGCTCACGTAGTGTCTCGGCGCACTCGGCGAGACGGCTGAAACCGCCGAGTGCGGTCTGCAGGGACTCGAGTTCGCTGGCGTCGCCTCGGGAGAGCTGGTTCTCGCCGACGAGCACGAGATAGACTGAGGTCTCGCTGTGGACATCGGCGATGATCTCTCCCCGGCGGACGACCTGCTCCGCCAGGTCGCGGTTGCCGTATCGGAACGAGTCGAAGGCCTCGGCGACGTTCTTCTGGCAGAGCTTCTTGAGGTAGACGGTCTCCTCTACCGCCTGTCTCAGCGCCAGACTCGGCACGGGGATGAGGTTATGGTCGAGCCGGTGAGGCTTGAGGTCGTCTGACCCGCTGCGAGTCGACGGGGTGCGGTCGCTGCGTCTCCAGTACCACCTCGAGACCGCAAATACCGTCAAGCCTCCGACGAGGTTGAAGAGCGTGTGCGCCATCGCCACGTGGTACTCGAGATTCTCTGCCAGGGGATGAAACAGCGGACCGGGGGTCGCCCACTCGAGGATCCAGAGGAGGACCGACGACTCGCGTAGAGGGATCAGAGACAGTAGCGTGAAGACCATCGCACCGCCGGCGTTCAGCAGGAAGAACAGCGTACCCACGCGGCGAGCTTCCCGCGCCTTCACCGTGGCGCGTGCCACGGTGTTCAGACCTGATCCGAGGTTGGCGCCTACAATGAGCGGAATCGTCGTCAAGGGGAGGATCACGCCTCGCACCGCCAGGAGAATGCAGACGATGACCATGAGGTTCGACGTGCGCAGGACCAGCCCGAACAGCAGGCCGATCAGCAGGTACTCGAAGAAGCTCAGAAGCATCGATCCATAGCCGCCGAGGAAGGTCACTTGCGCCGGCAGGATCTCGCTCTTGAATCGGTCGCTGAGCGCGAGCAGGTCGAGGGCGGCACCGAGAGTGCTCCAGCTGGCGAGCACGAGCCCCGCTCCAAGGAAGACGCCCGCCCAGTGGCTCGTCGCGGAGCCGCGCGGCAGGATCAGGAAGAGCAGACCGGCGCTGAGCAGCGGCGCGACGAGGAAGTCCAGGTCGAGCGACAGCGCCTGCGGCAGAATGGTTGCCCCGAGCGACGCACCGAGCAGCAGGGCGAGCGCTCCGCGCGCGTTGAGCAGGCCGCCGTTGGCGAAGCTCACCAGGTGCGACGAGACCGTCGACGCGGACTGGAACGCCGCGCCGGCCAGCAGACCGCCCACGTAGCCGAGAAGCGGATTCGTCGAAAGCCGTCCGGTGACCAGCCGGACGTGGGGGCTCAGCACGATCAGGAAGCCGGTCGCGAGGACGCGTACACCGACGAGAAAGAGCACGGCACCGGCGAGCACCTCGAGGGACAGGGTCAACCAGTCGATCGCCTTGATGGTGAAGAGTATGCCTCGGATCGGCTTTTCTCCCTGCTTCGGCTCGACTTCCGCGAGGACCTGGTAGATGCCGGGATCGTCGCCGAGGGTCAGGTCGGTGTCCCGGCGGACGCCGTCCTTTCCCGTCACGTCCTTGCGGTTTTTGAGCGAGGCCTTCTCCCCGTCGCCGGAGGGTTGACCGACGACGCGGAAGAAGACCAGACGGTCTTCGAGTGGCACGAGCTTGCCGTCCGGGTCGAGCTTGACGAGTCGCATCTCCAGGTCGACGTCCTTGCCGACGCCGGTCTCGATGCGGTCAGTGAGCTTCTCGACGCCACTGACGACACGGAAGTGCTCCTTCAGCGACTTCCTTCGGGACTCGCTGCGGACCGACGCCTGGATACGCCAGTCGCCATTCGCCGTGCCGAGGCGGATGCGGACGCTCGCGAGCCCGGAGTCGTCGGTGGTGACCTCGAGCCGGTAGCGCTCGCTCGGGGGACGGCCGGGCTGGTCATCGATGAGAGTCGGGAACGGGGGGAGGATGTCGTCCGTCGTCGCTGCCACGCGATCGGCCTCGGGGATGCCCTCGACCTCGAAGACGACCGGGATCCGTCGCATCGGCTGACGCGGTCCCTTGCGACCGAAGAAGTCACGGCTTCGCTGGCCGAGGACGCGGACGACGAGAGGGTCGCGGAGCAGCGACCCGGGGACGGCGCTCTGGTGATCTCCCCGCACCGTGTCGATGCGCGCGGGTCGGTCGTCCTGCGGGGTCTTCTGGCAGGACGTAAGTAGTGTCAGCAGCAGCAGAAACGTCGGCCAGTGGGTCCTGCCGACAGGGTCGCGAGTTGCGGACCTCGAGCGTTTCATTCAGACTTCACTGAACATCGACTGCATGTACATTGGTCACGCCAACCGAGGCGTGCTCCAGTCCCGCCTGTGGCGACACCCTCGCGGGGCGGTATCCGGGAGATGTCTGCGAGGCAGAGCAGAGCAGGGCGGCGGGCGGCATCTCACCATGACTGATTATACCGGCTCGACGCCCAGGAGCGCGTATCTCGAACTGGGCTCCACGTCGATCAAGTTCTATGTCGTTCTCGACGGCGGTGATGGTGTCGGGGATCTCGACCGCGAGCGCAAGGTCCCGTGGATGCTCGGCTACGATGTCTTCGAGCACGGACGGATCAGTCCCCGCACGATCAGCCATTGCGTCCGGACGCTGAAGACGTTCCGCAGGGAGTTCTCGGACCTGCGCTTCGGCGACGTTCCGGCAGTGGGCACGGCCGCCCTGCGAGAGGCCCAGAACTCGGAGCTGCTGCAAGATCAGCTGAACGACGAGCTCGGACTGCGAATTCACATTATCGAGGGTGGCATCGAGGCGTTCCTCCTGGAGATCGGTTTTCGGGAGATGGTCGAGACCTACCCGACGGCGCTCTTCGATCTCGGCGGAGGCAGCAACGAGATCATCGAGTACCTGAGTCCCTCCTCGACTCGCAAGACCAGCGTACCGGTCGGCGCTATTCGCCTGCACTGTCAGCTGCGCCGAACACGCGACCTCTTCGAGTATGTCACGGTGGGCCGGTCCATCGTCGAGCGAGCTCTGCGCGAGCACCTTGTCGGGGAGTTGCCGCAGTTACCGCAGATGATCGGGACCGGTGGCTCGGTGCGGGCGATCTGTCGGTGTGCGGGGAGCGATTCCTTCGAGGTGGATGCTGTCCGCGATCTGATCCGCCGTGAGATCCACGGCTCGGTCCAGGACGAGCTCAAGCCTCACCGACGCAAGCTGCTGTTGCCCGGGCTGCTCGCGATTGAGGGACTGTTCACGACGCTCGGGATCGAGCGCGTCGTG
>CAYMLL010000023.1:40096-42932 GCA_964390645.1 uncultured Planctomycetia bacterium
GCATCGGTGCAACGGGGGCTCGCCTCGTTCACGCACATGCTTCCGACGTCGGGCGCCGATTGAGATCGACTCCCGCGGTCCCGGACTCTCCGGAAGACGGCGAGATCCGAGCTGACAGCCTGCCGACGGCTGCTATCTGGCGAGTTCGACGTTCGTGAGTCGCTCGAGGGCCTGTTCGAGGAGCTCTCGAAGCTGGGGTCTCTTCTCGAGCCGTCGGGACGCCTCGTCCGGCGTGACCCACTCGCGGCGACGGATGGCGCTCTCCTGCCATGCGACCTCGCTCTCGAAGCGCAGCAGGAACATCACGACGACTCCCGGCTGCTGCCACTTCTCGTTGTCGTAGCTACCGACGGGCTCGGGGAGGAGCTCGCCGCGTACACCGGCTTCCTCTTCACACTCGCGTCGGGCCGCGAGCTCGGGAGGTTCCTCGTAGTCGCAGATACCCTTCGGGAAGATCCAGTTGCCTTTGCGCGACGTGACCAGGAGAAACTCCCAGCGGTCGTTGGATCTTCGAAACGGGATCGCTCCCGCTTGGATCAGCTGCGGCACTCCGCTGTTCTCCTCGTCTGCGTCATCCGTATACGGCCCCCGCTTCTCGCAGAGACACCGAACCACCACGCGTCTTGTCTCAGTTGTCGAGGGCTCCCTGGAGGATCCAGCGCTTGATCGTGTCAAGCTGCGAGCCAGGGATCGGCGAGCGGCCGAGCGGCATGCGCGGCCCCTCGAAGTTCGTGTTCGTCGTGTCGGTTCGCCACAGGAGGTAGCTCTGCATGTCGTCACGGATCTCCTCGCCGGCGACGATCATCGGCGGTCGACGTCCGAGGCGCTGCGAGACGCCTCCGCTCATCAGTCCGTCGTAGGTCTCGAGGTTCAGCTCGTCGCGAGGCGAGTTCCCTGCGTGGCATGTGCTGCCGATCGTACACCCGCGTACCGGATGCGTCAGAATCGACAAGACCTGTGCCTGGAAGCTGATCAGGGTCGTTGCGGAGAGCTCAACGGTGTCCGCAGACTCGTTCCCGGCCGTGTCCTGTGCTCGCGCCACCACGTGAAATGTCGTATCGGGCTCCAGCTCGCCGATCACCATCTCGGTCGCGCCGGGCTCGGAGGTTCGACAGAACCCGCCGGCCAACGGCACGCACGGTTCGTCGAAGTCCTGGCCTCCCGGGTCGACCGCCATGTAGATGTTGTAACGCAGAAGCTCGCTCCCGTCGACCGCGTCCATCGCGGCTTTCCAGGAGGCACGCAGCTCGGTCGGGGAGAGGGGCTCCAGGGAGACGATGCCACCGAACAAGGGAGCGTCCAGGTCGAGGATACGTTCGGTCGTCGCGCGTACCTCCTCGGAGGGTTCGCCGGCGTTGCCGACGGCGTCGACCGGTCGAACGACGATCCGGTACTCGGTCCCCGCCTCGAGCCCGACGACGAGTCCCCGGAGCGTACCGGGCGCCGTGCGCAGTGCGGGACGCGAGAGATCGAAGGACTGTTCGACCGTCGTGGCGAAGATCTCGTAGACGAGACCGTCGGGGGCGGTCACGTCGTCGACTGCAGGGCTCCAGAGCACTTCGATCGAGGTGCTCGACGCGGCGCGGGCGGTGATCGGCGAGTCGAGGACAGGTGGGTTCGCGAAGGTCTCGAAGACCGCCGGGATGGAAGCGCCGTCGTCTGCCATCGTCACGGGCCCGAGGCGGTCGCCGTCGACGCTGAAAATGTCCTCCGAGACCTCCAGGCGGTAGACGCGGCCCGGGATCAGCGCCTCGTCGGGAGTCCAGACGATCGTGCGGTCGATGCCGTCCACGTCCTGCTCGCCCGTCGTCACGGGCGTCGGCTCGAAGTGGATGTGGCCGCTGCTCCGCAGGTTCTCGGGCATGCGGATCATGCGGATCGTGCGGTCGTCGCTCGCGTCGACATCGACGGGCCGCGAGACCGTGACTTCGAAGGTGCTGAGCGGTCCCACCTCGAGGGAACCGGGAGCCGGTCGAACGGTCTCGACGACGAATCGCACCTCGGCAGGGCTCGTGCTGCGTTCGACCGTCGTCACCCGGGTATCGCAGCCGCAGAGCGACAGGAAGGTCAGCAGTAGCGTGGCGGAAAGAGAACGGCGCATCGGATCGTATGGAGTGCGGAGGAGGGAAGCGGCCCGCACAGGCCCCCCTGAGGGTGATCTCGCAGGCCCTCTGACCATTGTAGCGGCGATCGCCTTTCGACGTGGGGCAATCCCGGGAAGCGGAGGTCCCGGGCGTCGGGGAGAGCCGAGGAGCCCGATCGGGAGACGAAAAAAGGACCGCTCTGGCGGAGAGGGGATACGCCAGCGTGGCCCTTGGTGGAAGTGTCTTGTTCGTGGGACCGGCTTGCCGGTCCGTGATCTCTTCGTCGCGGTGAAAGTGGTATCGGCGGTCGGGAGCGGCAGGTTGAGCCAAAAGGCCCCGAGTCGATCGTCGCGTCGAGCTCGCGTCAATCCGGTACCTCGATCCGGCACCGCGCGGAGGTCCGGCGGCACCCGACGGGGGGGCGGCTTCGACGGGCCTGCAGGGCGACCGTGCGATCGTTCTGCCGGCCCTGCGACGTCGTCTACCGGGGGCCCGCCAGCTCGTTGTCCCGAGACCTCCGCCCGGTCGAA
Source organism: uncultured Planctomycetia bacterium (assembly GCA_964390645.1). Classification (GTDB taxonomy): domain Bacteria; phylum Planctomycetota; class UBA8108; order UBA8108; family UBA8108; genus CAYMLL01. The sequence goes on from CAYMLL010000023.1 coordinate 42,711, forward strand.
TTCAGGCTTCTCGGGTCCGGAAAGATGGGGCCGTGGCTTTCTCGGCCCCCGCCGCCCTTCTGGTGCGAGCTGGTCGACGCGCGATCGAGCGTCGACCTTGGACCGGTCGAGAGGTTCTCCCGGTCCACCGCTCAAACCGCCTCAGGCACTTCAGGCGAAAGCCGGGTTGCGGCGCCGGATCATGACCACCGACCCGGCCGTCCGCATCAACAGCCCGAGCCG
>CAYMLL010000024.1:0-10747 GCA_964390645.1 uncultured Planctomycetia bacterium
ACAACCGGTTTCCAGAGCGTCTGGTCTAACCAGATGTGTGGGTGGGGGTAGCTGGCGTGGGCGTGGTTACGGCTGTGCTCCTCGATCGGGACTGCCTCGCCGACCGCGACGACGAGGCGCTGCTTGCGCTTGTCGTCGCGGAGACGTCGGAGCGCGTCGGCCATCTTCCCCTCGAGGTGATGGCCGTGGTAGAGGACCAGCTCGGCCTTGCGCAGACGCTGCTGGTCGCGTCGCGAAGCGACGTAGAGGTGCGGGTCGACACCCGGGCCCATCAACGCGTTGACGGAGACATGGTCACCGCCGATGATGCGTGCTGCGTCGGCGATCATGCCGGTGGTCGCGACTACACGCAATCGCTCGCTGGCGTCCGGGAAGTCAGTACGGCAACCGCCGAGAAGGATGAGAGCGAGAGCGCAGTAGCGTTTCACATCAAACTCCTCCAGGTCAATCTGACGACTGAGAGAAAGCTTGTCAACGTCGTACCACCCTGAAAAACTCGCGTCGTGTCGGAGGAGGATGACCGGTTCCGGTCGAGGAGCCCCGAAGTCCCGGTCCGACGATGGAGATCGCGAGTGGAGATCGCGAAGTTCCGAGCGCAGGCCGGAGCGCCTCGGATGGGCGGTGCGTCACTCCGTGTGGTGGTCGAAGACGGTCGGCACTGTCGAGGTCGGCTCCCACCTCCACTCCTCGCGCACCCGCGATCGGGTCCCGGCGTGGTGTCGAGTCCTCGCGGCAGGACGCGTGGGTCGGTCGCCACCCGATCGTCGGCAGCTTCCGGGAGAGCGGGCTTCGGGTCCGCGGCGGACGTCCCGGCACCCACGCGGGGTCGCACGTCACCGACCACGGTGTCCGGCTCCCTCCGGGACACGATGCCGTGTCGATCAACAGCGGCGCCTCCGGGGCGAAGGAGCCCGTTCTCGGGGGTACGAGCGATTCTGCGGAGCCTCTCTGAACGGGACTTGTTCGGGGGCCCAAAAAGACCCGGTCCGCTGATGGAATTGTTGGACGAAGGGACAACCTTGATGTAGTTTCACGCCGTCGCCAAACGTGCGACGCAGGACGCGAGCCAGCGCCTGGTCATGTCTTCGGTTTTGCCGCCCGTAGGGCTGTACCGGCTGGCTCGAGGATGGTTCGGTCCGCCGGGGCGAACAGATCGCCAGAGCGTCGAGATGGTTTTTCCACAACGGTCCCCTCGGAATCCAGCGGGGCCATGATCTCGAAGCACGAGAACATGCATCCTCGGAGCGGCTCGTCCCCCTCGGTCGAGCAGGTTCTCGCTCGTGAGAAGGTGATAGCGCTTTGCAGCGGGCCTCCCGTCTCCGCCGTCGCCGGATCGCCGCTTCGCGATGTGCTCGATCTCTTGCGTGGAAGCAACTCTCGTGGCGGGGTGGTGGTCGTCGTCTCGTCGGCTTCCAGCGGTGCGCCGGTCGTCGGGATCTTTACCCAGCGCGACTATCTCGACAAGATCGCCGGCGTCCCGGGCCAGCTCGACGAGCCCATCGACCGCTTCATGACCCCTTCGCCCACGACCCTTTCGCCCAACGACACGATCGAATCGGCGATTCGTTGGATGACGGACGGCGGCTATCGTCACCTTCCGGTAACAGACGAACGAGGTGCGCCTGTCGGCCTCGTGACCACCCGCGATATCATCGAGCACCTCGCCGATTACTTTCCGATCGACGTGCTCAATTTGCCGCCACGCCTGAGCCAGAACGAGTCCATCCCGACCAGGGAGGGGGGCTAGGCGATGTCAAGGTACACGTGCGCGGACTTCCGGGTATCTCGTGGACCGGCGGACAAACGCTCCCGGAGTTAGAATTGTAGCAGGAATTGCGCGTGAAAGTCCGGGTTCCGCAGGACGGCAGGCTGCGAACGGACGAATGCTGACGAGGACCCGCTCTTGCGCAGGTATGAAGGAAAATGGCACTGAAGGAAGCACCTCCGCTTCGTGACGACACCCCTGACGGGTCCGGCGCGAACGACCTGGAGAACGTGGTCATCCGCTTCGCCGGTGATTCCGGTGACGGCATGCAGCTCACCGGCTCGATGTTCACCCACAACAGCGCGCTGGTTGGAAACGACATCTCGACGCTGCCCGATTTCCCGGCGGAGATTCGCGCGCCAGCCGGGACGCTTCCTGGTGTGTCGGGCTTCCAGCTGAACTTCTCTTCCCGTGACATACTCACCCCGGGCGACTCCCCTTCAGTGCTCGTGGCGATGAACCCTGCAGCGTTGAAGGTCAACCTCGATGATCTGATCGCGGGTGGGATGGTGATCATCAACTCCGACACCTTCCGCAAGAACAACCTCGTGAAGGCCGGCTACCACACGGACCCGCGCGAGGGAGACTCGCTCAAGGGTTACCATGTGATCTCCGTGCCGATCGGCAGCCTCACGCACGAGGCGGTCAAGGACACCGGGATCAGCCACAAGATGATCGGGCGCTGCAAGAACATGTTCGCGCTCGGGATGTCCTTGTGGATGTACGACCGTCCGCTCGAGTCGACTTTTCGCGTTCTCGACACGAAGTTCGGGAAGAAGAAGGAGGTTGCCGACGCGAACAAGGCAGCCCTTCAGGCCGGCTTCAACTACGCCGAGACGGCGGAGCTCTTTCCCAGCCAGTTCCGGGTGGCCAGGGCGAAGCTGGACCCCGGCACCTACCGCATGCTGACCGGCAACGAGGCGACGGCGATGGGTTTCGTTGCGGCCGCGCAGAAGAGCGGCCTGCCGCTCTTTTACGGCAGCTATCCGATCACGCCGGCCAGTCCGATTCTCGAAGGGCTTGCGGCGTTCAAGGAGTTCGGCGTCAAGACCTTCCAGGCCGAGGACGAGATCGCCGCGATCGGTGCGGCCATCGGCGCTGCGTTCGGTGGCGCGGTTGCCTTGACCGGCACGAGCGGACCCGGCGTCGCGCTGAAGAGCGAGGGGATCGGGCTCGCGGTGATGACAGAGTTACCGATCGTCGTCGTCAACGTTCAGCGCGGCGGGCCCTCCACGGGTTTGCCGACGAAGACCGAGCAGTCCGACTTGCTACAGGCGATGTTCGGACGCAACGGCGAATGTCCGGTGGCGATCCTGGCTCCGAAGTCACCGGCCGACTGCTTTGCGGCCGCGTTCGAGGCAATCAGGATCGCGACGAAGTTCATGGTCCCGGTCTTCTTTCTGTCGGATGGCTATCTGGCCAACGGGGCCGAGCCTTGGAAGATCCCGGAGGCCGCCGAGCTCGCCGACATCAAGGTGAGCTTCTGTACGGACGGGGCCGCGGATTTTCAGCCCTACCGTCGCGATCCCGCGACCTTCGCCCGTCCCTGGGCCGTGCCGGGAACTCCCGGACTCGAGCATCGCATCGGCGGTATCGAGAAGGAGGAGAACACCGGCAACGTCAGCTACGATCCGAAGAACCACCACCGGATGACCGAGATCCGTCAGGAGAAGACCGATCGCATCGCCGCGGATATTCCCGACGCGGAGGTCGAGGGTGAACCCACCGCCGGTGGTTTGCTGGTCGTCACCTGGGGGAGCACTCACGGCGCCGCCAGCTCGGCGGTCAGTCGAGTGCACCGTCGAGGCGGTCGAGTCGCGCATCTACACTTGCGTTATCTGAATCCGTTTCCGAAGAATCTCGGGGACCTTCTCAAGAAGTTCGACAAGGTTCTCGTGCCGGAACTCAACATGGGTCAGCTACGACTCCTCTTGCGTGGCCGGTATTGTGTGGACGCGTTAGGCCTCAACAAGGTCGAGGGCCAGCCTTTCCAGATTCAAGAGATCGAGCAGAGAATCGAGGAGCTCCTTTGAGAGCGCAGTCATGACCGTAGAGATCAATCCTTCCCCGAAGCTGTCGCCGGAGAAGCTCGAGGAGATCGAGGGGTACACGAAGGCAGATTTCACCTCCGATCAGATCGTTCGCTGGTGTCCGGGCTGTGGGGACTACTCGATCCTCGCCCAGATGCAGAAGGTCATGCCGACCATCTGTGCCAAGCGCGGTATTCCGCGGGAAAATGTCGTGTTCGTCTCGGGAATCGGCTGCTCCAGCCGCTTTCCGTACTACATGGATACGTATGGCTTCCACTCCATCCACGGCCGTGCTCCGACCTTCGCGACGGGCCTCAAGGTGGCGAGACCGGAACTCGACGTCTGGGTCGTCACCGGTGATGGTGACGGGCTCAGCATCGGGGGCAACCACCTGATCCACTGCCTGCGTCGTAATGTCGATGTCAAGGTGCTGCTCTTCAACAACCGTATTTACGGACTCACGAAGGGCCAGTACTCGCCGACCTCGGAGCAGGGCAAGAGAACGAAGTCGACGCCGTACGGTTCGGTGGACTATCCGATCAACGCCCTCTGCTTGGCGCTGGCGGCCGAAGCGACGTTCGTCGCGCGAACGCTCGATACCGACACGAAACACCTGCAATACGTTCTGCATCGTGCGTCGGAGCACAAGGGCACGGCCTTCGTCGAGATCTATCAGAACTGCAACATCTTCAATGATGGCGCGTTCCAGAGCTTCGCGGAGAAGTCGGTGCGTGCGGATCGTTCGATTCAAATCGAGCACGGCGCGCCGATGATCTTCGGCAAGGAGCGAGACAAGGGTATCCGTCTCAACGGTCTCAGGCCCGAGGTCGTCGATCTCGGGGCTGGCGTCTCGGAAGGCGATCTTCTCATCCACGACGAGAAGGATCCGGACCCCACGCTCGCCTATCTTCTCGCTCGGCTCGAGGAGAAAGACGAGACGACGCCGGTGCCGCTCGGAGTTTTTCGAGCGATCGAGCGGCCAAGCTACGACGAGATGGTGGCTGAGCAAGTGACAGCTGCGCAGAGCAAGCCCGGATCAGGCGATCTGCAGGCCTTGCTCTCCGCAGGTGACACATGGACTGTCGAGTAGGCTGACGGTCGCGGTCGGGCTTCGTCGGCCGACCGAACGACACAGGACGGCGAACGAAGGGCGATTCCATGAAGTGTCCCCATTGTGATCACCGTATCCTGCTCGGAGATGACGAGTGCGCCGGCTGTGGAGAGAGTTTGACCCATCTCGGTCTGCTCGAGCCGGAGCGCGGACGTCTCCACGAGATGATCCTCACCGATCCCGTCTCGCGCCTGAACGCTCCCGATCCTCTGGTCCTGCGCGAAGATGACTCGGTCGGCCTCGCCGTGGAGCGCATGAGGCGCGTGCGCTACGGCAGCGTGCTCATCGTCGACGACGACGAGAAGCTGTCGGGCATCTTCACCGAGCACGACCTGGTGACTCACTGCGCGGAGCGTGAGGACGAGGTGGGCTCGATCCGTCTGGGGGATGTCATGACGCGTGATCCCCTGACGCTCGATGAGGACGAGACGATCGCCCACGCTCTTCACCGCATGTCCGTGGGCGGCTGTCGCCACGTGCCCCTTGTTCGTGCGGGCGTGCCGATCGGGTTCGTCTCCGTCCGGGGCCTCCTCAAGTACCTCGCGCGCAGTGGTGCGCTCATGGACGGACCGTCGAAGTCCTGACAGCCCCTTCGAGGCTCTGAGAGCGTCTGGACACGAGGATGCCGCCCCGGTTCGGTTCCGGCTCTCGGCTGTTGTCGGCTCCCCCGCTGGTCTCGTCAATCCTTACTCGATCTTTACATTCAGCTCACGTGCCTGACGTACGTTCTCGGCGTGGAAATCGATGAAACTGTCCGTCGGTGTCCTCGGACGCGCGTGTCGAGACCAGGTGTATCGAGGTGGCTTCGGACGCACTCTGAGCGGAGGAACAGAGCATGCAGGATCGTTGGATTGGGACGTCTCCGGTCATCGTGCTGGTGTGCGTGTGTTCTACAGTGTTGATCGCTCAGGATGGCGGCGACGTCGAGGCGCGGCTGTCCGCGGTCGAGGCGGCCGTGGAGAACAGCGGTCACGGTGATCCCTGGGCGCTGAAACCGACCTTCAACAACGGCCTCTCCCTGACGTCGAATAACGGGCAGGCCGTCTTCAAGCTCGGGGGACGCATTCAGGCCGACACGGCGTTCTTCGCCGAGGACGGCGACTTCGAGTCCAGCTACGGAGACCAGGCGGACGGTTTCGAGTTCCGGCGCTCCCGGATCCTCTTCGAGGGCACGTTCTGGGAGCAGTTCTTCTGGCGCATGCAGTACGACTTCGCGGGTGGCGCCGGCAACCGGCCGGGCCTCAAGGACGTCTACGGCGGCATCAAGGGCCTCGACTACGTCGGCACCGTGCGCGCCGGACACTTCAAGGAGCCCTTCGGGCTCGAGGAGCTGACGAGCTCGAAGTACATCACGTTCATGGAGCGTTCGGGCACGTCCGTCTTCACGCCGGCGCGCAACGCCGGGATCATGGCCAACGACCGGTGGAGAGGCGGCAGCGGCACGTGGGCGCTCGGCGTCTTTCGCACGACCAGCGATGACAACGCGTTCGATCAGGGCGACGGCGACTACTCGGCGACGGGCCGCGTCACCTACGCGCCCGTTTACGAGAACGAGGGCGCGAGGGTCGTTCACCTCGGGCTCGCGGTTTCTCAGCGGGGTGCGCCGGACAACTCGCAGCGCTACCGCCAGCGTCCCCCCGGTCATCTCTCGGACCGTCTCGTCGACCTCGGCACCCTGCCCGACGACGGCGACCGGCGTGTTGGCGTCGAGCTCGCCACCGTCTCGGGCCCGCTTTCCCTCCAGGGCGAGGCGATGAGTATGTCGGCGAACGGTATCGACGGTCAGCAGGACGTCAGAGGCCTGGCCGCCTATGTCATGGCGAGCTACTTCCTCACCGGAGAGACGCGCCCCTACGACGACAAGAATGGCGCGTTCAAGCGCGTCAAGCCTGGCAACAACTTTCTCGGAGGTGACGGCTCCGGCGCCTGGGAGGTCGCGGCACGCTACGGCTACACGGATCTCGACATGGAGGACGATCTGGCGTTGTCGGCCAGCCCGTCGGCGATGCACGACGTCACGGCCGGCTTGAACTGGTACTGGAACCCGGTCTTTCGGATGATGTTCAACTACGTCTGGGCGCATCCGGAAGGCGGCGGCAACCTGCACATCGCAGAGATACGTTTCCAGGTGGCGATGTAGGCCGACCGGCTCCTCTCCCGGGCCTTTCTCGTCAAGCTTCCGGGAAGGCGCTTTTCTGGAGGCCGGTCGCGGGCGGACGACGGTGTGCCGCCGCGACGGGCCCTCTTTCATTTCTCGCGGAGAGCCGGCAATGCGCTCGCGGTGGCTCAGGAGCTTCGTCGCTGTTTTCGTCGTGGCGGCCGTGACTTACTGGACGCTCGGTGGGCCGCTGCAGGCATGGCTCGGGCTCGGCGCTTCGGGCTACTGGCTCCTCGCTCTTCTTGTCGCAGGGGTCGTGGCGTTGCTGTCGCGGGGCAACGCGGCCGTGCGGGGCCCGGGTGACGACGACGATCGGTACGTGAGGCGCGGCGAGTTTCTCTGCGACTCGTGTCGGTACAACAGCGCGCGAGACTGCCGCCTCCCCGATCGACCGAACGCGGCCGCCTGTGGGGACTACCGCTCCCGCTGAGCCGGGGCCGTGCCCGAAACGGTTGAAGCGTCGAGACGCAGGGTCGACAATAGGTGGTGTTCAAGCCCCTCGAGGACCTCGACCTTCGATGCCCGATCTCGTCTCAAGAGCCTGCGGACTTGTGGTGACAGCGGTCGTGTTGGCGACGACCACGGTGCTGCCGGCGGCGTCGAATGACGATGACGTGGAGTGGAACGGCGTCTTTTCGACTCCGGTCTGGCGCCGTCCGTTGCACCCTGGGCGGGGCGAGGGCTTCACCGTCGACCTGCGCGTCTACCGGGGCGACATCACCGGTGCCACGGTGCGCAGCTGGGACGGCGAGCCGCGCCGTTTCGACATGTTCTGGGTGCGCAACGACGGTGACCACGACATCTGGCGCGCCGCAGTCGCGGGCACCGAGGAGGACTTTCTCTACTACCGCTTCGAGATCACTGACGGAGCTGACGTCGACTACTACAACTCGCTCGGCATGTGGGGCAGCTCTCCTTCGAGTGGTGACTTTCTGATCGATACCACGTCACTCGGATCTTTTCCGCTCGGCGCGACGGTTGACGGTGTCGACACGGTTTTTCGCGTCTGGGCTCCGAACGCTGACGCGGTCTCCGTTGCCGGGTCGTTCAACGACTGGAGCACGTCTTCCCGGCGGATGACCGAGGTCGCCGGCATCTGGCAGGCTCGGGTCCCATCGGTCGGTCATGGCGCCCGGTACAAGTACGTGATCGAGAATGGCGGCAGGCTCCTGTGGCGAACGGACCCACGAGCCAGAGCACAGACGAGCTCGGTCGGCGATTCGATCGTCTGGAGATCGGAACACGAGTGGGGTGACGAAGACTGGGTGACTCCTCGCTTCGAGGACATGATCATCTACGAGTTGCACGTTGGTACCTTCAGCGGCGAGGACGACGGCGTGACGCACTATCCCGGCCGCTACCGAGACGTCGTCGATCTGCACCTCGACCATCTCGTTGAGCTCGGTGTCAATGTCGTCGAGCTCATGCCGATCGGCGAGTTCGCCGGTGACGTGTCCTGGGGCTACAACCCTTCGTTTCAGTTCGCGCCAGAGTCCTCCTACGGCTCGCCGGACGACGTCAAGCATCTCGTCGATCGCTGCCATCAGGAGGGCATTGCGGTCATCCTCGACGTCGTCTTCAACCACATGGGCGCCTCCGACCTCGCCGGGAACCTCCTCGACTACGACGGGGAGGAGATCTACTTCTACCCCGACGGGAACGGCTACCGGGAAACACCGTGGGGACCGCGGCCGGACTACGGACGCACACAGGTGCGTCAGTACATCCGCGATACGATCCGCTACTGGCTCGAGGAGTACCATTTCGACGGTTTTCGCGTCGACGGCACGGACTTCGTCAAGGTCAATGCGGACGGCTGGTCCGTGCTGAAGGAGATCGTGCAGACGACCGACACGATCTCGCGCAAGGCCATCGTCATCGGCGAGCAGCTGCCGAACGACCCGGCCGTGACGGCGTCGATCGACGCGTCCGGAGCGGGGATGGACGCGCAGTGGAACGACGCATTCCACGATAGTCTGCGAGGAGCGATCGTTGCAGCTGCGTTCGGAGATCCGAACATGGGAGCTCTGGTCGGCGGCATGAACCACTTCGACTTCAGCGGCACGAAGGCGGTGAACTACATCGAGAGCCACGACGAGTCCGCCGTGCACGGCCGGGTCACACAGGCGGCTGATAGCAGCGATCCGCACGGAGTCTGGGCTTACGGTCGCGGCAAGCTGTCGTACGGGATCGTCATGTTCACCGCGGGCATCCCCATGATCCTGCAGGGTCAGGAGCTCATGGAGGACCGCCGATTCGGCGACTCACGCGGCCATCGCATCCGGTGGTCCTACAAGGATGATTACGGCGACTACTTCCGTGCCTGTCGTGACATGACTCGTCTGCGTCGCGCGATCCCGTCGCTTCGAAGCGACGGCCGTCAGAACATCTTCCACGTCAACGAATCCGGCAACGTCGTCGCGTGGCACCGTTGGACCAGCTTCGGCGACGATGTTGTAATCGTGGCAAGCTTCAACAACAGTGACATCGGCAGCTACTGTCTGGGCATGCCGCTTGCGGGAGAGTGGCGGGAGATCTTCAACAGTGATGCCGGCATTTACGGCGGACGAAACACCGGGAACGGCGGGCGGATCGTTGCCGATGGCGGCGCTCGCGATGGGCTGCCGAACTCGGTGTGCATCACGCTGCCACGGATGGGGTTGCTCGTGTTCGGGCGTCGGAGCGTGGTCGTCGATCTCCCGGGCTTCCTGCGTGGCGACTGCAACGGTGACGGGAGGATCGACGTCTCCGACCCGGTGCGACATCTGCTCGGGCTCTTCGGTGGCGTGCCCGGAGGTGATTGCGCGGACGCCTGTGATGCGAACGGCGACGATCTGCAAGATGTCTCGGACGCGCTGTATGTCCTGCGCTACCTGTTCGACCGCCCGATCTTCGGGGCGGGGCCGCCGGCGCCGCCGGCGCCGTGGCCGGCCTGTCAGGAGTTCGTGCCGCGTCGTGGCTGCAGCCGAGAGTGCATCGAGTGACCGGGAGACATCGTCGAGGCCCCGCGGCCCCGACCTTCCGGGCTCGGCTACTTTCCGGCCGAGAGGCTGTCTCAAGATCCCGGCCGGGATTCGGCCGGCTACGGTGGCGCGAGTGCTCGGTCGGACCTCCTCGACAATCGATTCCGTGAGATCGACTCCGTGAGATCGACTCGTCGGCCCGTCTTGCCGCCGCCTCGCCTCCCCTGAGCGGGTCTTGAAACAGCCCCCTAGCCGACGAGTCCCAACGCTCTCTCGAGCGCCTCCTTGATCTCGTCGCGGACGTGTCGGAAGACGGTGAGCTTCTCGTCCTCGCTGCCGTCGGCCTGGGCGGGATCGTCGAAGGGGAGGTGCATGCTCACGACACTGTCCGGGAAGGTCGGGCATTCCTTGGCCGCGTTGTCGCAGACGCTGATGACGAGATCAGGGGCCTGACCGGCCGGCGGAACGAACAGGTCGATCGACTTCGACTGCTGCCCGGAGATGTCGACGCCGATCTCCTCCATGACGCGAACGGCAAAGGGATGGACGTAGCCGGCGGGTCGTGACCCTGCGGAGAGGCTCTCGAATCGGTCGCCGGCGAGGTGTCGCAGGAGCCCTTCGCTCATGTGGCTGCGGCAGGAGTTGCCGGTGCAGAGAAACAGGACCCGCTGCTTGACGGGGTCCGAGGGCTGTTCACCCGGCGAGCCTTCGGTCGGAGCC
>CAYMLL010000024.1:10847-42636 GCA_964390645.1 uncultured Planctomycetia bacterium
TCTTCGGTCGGAGCCTCTTCGGTCGGAGCCTCTTCGGTCGGAGCCTCTTCGGTCGGAGCCTCTTCGGTCGAGGACTCGCTGCCCGTAACAGCCTCCGTCAGCTCGATGTCTCCGTCCCGGCCAACCTTCTCTTCGCTACTCACCACGGGGATTGTCTCCGGGTCGCCGCGCGTCTACTCGAAGACCTGCACCGAGCCGCTGGGCTGGAAGATCAACGCGCTCGGGAGTCCACCGTAGGATTCGTGGTTCATTCCCGTGTCGATGAGAATCACGCTGTTTCCGAATCGCCCCTCGATCCGCAGGGACTCCGGCTGTGTGTGCCCGACCACGATGCGCTCCACCTGCTGCAGCTCGAGGATTCGATCGACGGAGGCCGCGAAGGTCTGCTCGTCGTTTTGGGCCAGCCCACGGTACCAGATCGGTCCATCGGACGCCAGCAGGAGTCCGGAACGGGAGAGCTCGTAAAGCCTTGCGAAGAGTGGCGCGATCGCCGGGTCCGGCCCCCCTGCCCTGAGCTCGGAAGAAATCAGCAACATGAGTTCCGGGAATCCGAGGTCCGGGTCGAAGACGTCGCGTTTGGAGAGCTCGTCGAATGCGTCGAGGAAAGTCTTCAGCTCGTCGTGCAGCTTGCGATCGATCTGCTCGGCGGACAACTGTGCGTAGCGCGGGCTGATCCCCGCGTGGAGAAACAGCGTGTCGTCGATCTTCTTGACGAACCCGCGTTTGAGCAGCCAGCGGCCGATGTCCCCCTTGCGGGAGAACGCCCGGCGGTGGGCGAAATAGCCGCGAGGGAAACGGCGATCGAAGTTCTTCGCATGAATATGTCGCCCGAGCGTTCGGTAGTACGACGAGCGCAGGAGCGGGCTGCCTTGCGCGATCAAGGTCAGAAGGCGTGTGCGACGGTCCTCGCGCATCGCCGGAGTCTCCTCCGTGGCGAAGGCCGCGTACTCACCGGGAGAGACGTACGCCATCTCGCCGATGAGGTTCATCACCTCGTGGTTTCCGAGGAGGACGGTCGTGCTGCCTCCGGCCCTCTGCGACTCCTTCTGCAGCCGTATCAACAGGTCGATGCTGCGTCGCGAATCCGGACCTCGATCGACGATGTCACCGGTCTGCACGAGGTGCTGCTTGCCGCCGCTCCAGTGGTCCCTGTCGTCGATGAGCTCGAGATTGCGCAGCAGCTTGCGAAAAGAGTGGTGGTCGCCGTGGATGTCGCCGATGGCGACGCGTCGAGCTCCGATTGAAGCCGTCGCCCCGGGTGTCTCCTTCTCGCCCCGGGCGGTGTCTCTCGCGGGATTCTCCGGGGTGGCGTCCCCCGGCGGAGTCTCCGGAGTCTTCAGAGTCTTCAGAGTCTTCGGAGACTCCGGAGTCTTCGGTTCCTGCCGTGGAGCGAGGTCCACCGTGCTCTCGGCCGTGGTCGTCCTTGGCGTGGGGACGGCGAGGAAGGCCAGAACCATACAGACGGAGGCAAGGGAAGACTGCAGTCGGTTCCTCATATCGAGAGCCATGGTACCCTCCGGCGGCGCTTCAGCACGTCTTTTCACGCGGGATCGAGGAAAACCGCGGCAGGCACGCTGCCTGACGCGGTCGAGTGCTCTCGGAGGTCTGACGATCCCCTCGCGGGTTGACGGGCGACGTGCGCGGTCACTCGTCGAGCAGCTTCCGGGTCTTCGCGGCCAGCTCTGCTCTGGCCTCCTCACGCACGATGTCGAGCCAGAGTTCCCGGTACCCCGTCTGCGCCGCGAGGCGCTGCTCCTCGGTCGCCGTCGCGCTGTAGGAGATGTTCGCGTCGAGGATGCGCTTCAGCGCCTGATGCGCGAGACGTCGTACGTGCTCGTCCTTGTCGTTGAGGCCGTCGATGGATAGCGGAGCGCCCCGGAAGTCACCGACCTCGTGGACGATACGCTGCACCGCTCGGCGCGTGAGCTCGAAGGGGTGAACCGAGGCCTGGTCGAGATACTCGAGAACGCCGGGACCGAAGTCCTTGAGCCCTGCCTCGGCGCGCACACGATTGCGTGACCTCTGACGGCCGAGTTCGCGGACAAGGTGCTGGACCTCGAGGATCGCATCGGCGGGCAGGGCCTCGACCGGCAGGCGAACGCTGCCACCGAGGTCGGCGCTTCCGAGCTTCGCGTCGAGGGAGTCGTCGATCTTGTCGTCGATGACGCCTTCGATCAGCTCGCGCAGAATCTCGCGTCGCAGGTCGATCTTGAGCTCCTCGATCAGCTCCGGAGGAATGTTGTACGTCTTTTCGGGAGTGCCCGGAGCATCGTCGACCTCGGGAAGCTGGTAGGAGCCGTTGATTCTCTGGATCTTCTTGACCGCGGAGCGGTCGAATCGCAGGAGTCCCAGCTGACCGACACGGATCTTCAGCTGCGTGTTGTCGTCGCCCGGCTCGAGGTCGCCGACGATCACCCGGCCATTGTCGAGCGTGATCTCGTGTGTCGTCGTGATTCGACCGCCCTCAGGCTCGATAGCCGGGGCGAGTCCCGCCTCTCGCAGATCGACTCCGACCGTCGACTCGATGTCCGCCTTCGGGATGCGGAGCTCACCGCCGCCGGGCAGGCCGAGAACGACGACCGTATCATCGTCGGAGTCGCGCGGCCGGCCGACGTAGGAGCCGCGACCGTAGAATGCGGTCATCTCGGACTTGAGCGTGACGCGGACCGTCTTGCTGTCGGTGTTGGCCGCGGGGACCGCTACCGCTTCCTGAGAGCCACTGCGAAAGGCTCCGAGCTCGTTCTTGACGGTCTTCTTGATGGCCGAATTCTCCAGGACAAGGTGGCCGCCGTTGCGGAACCGGACTCGCGATGCGTCGGCACGGTTCGGGTCGGCCGAGACCTTGCCGTGGATGACGGCGCCGTTCGTCAGGTAGACGGTGTCGGCCTTCGCGAAGGGGAGAGACTCGAACGCCACCGATGTGACGAGCAGGAGAGCCAGGAGCGACAAGAGGAGCGCTTTCATGATGACGTTCTCCGGGTTGGTGTTCCGCGGCTGATCGGGCTGCCGGGGTATTGCTTCGGGCTCTTCTTCCCGAAGGGCGAGGGGGACAGCAGGGCGAGGGGGATTGCAGGGCGAGCCGGGCACATCCGCCCCTGGATGGGCCCCGTACGCCCTATTATAGGGCTCGAGGGCCGCTTCCCGGGGGTGAAAACGGGCGCTGCGGGCCGGCGACCGGTGCAAGCTTGGAAGCTCGCCCACCGGAAGGGCTTGCAGAAAAGCAGCGACGAAGTCCTGCGGGGCCTTGTGTGGAAGGCAGCAGATGTACGGCGAACGAGAGACTCCTGGAGCTCACCGGCGGTGAGACCCAGGAGTTTTTTCGTGTCGGGGGACCGCTCGAGGCAGGGCCCCGGATCGGGGCTCCGGCAAGGCGGTCGACGGGGCTCCACAGGGTGTCAGGCTGCCGGTCGCGGCCGGATTCTCACACCTGCAGCTGCCAGATCATCCTTGATGCCCGGAACCGTGTAGCCGCCGAAGTGGACCATGCTGGCGACGAGCGCCGCGTCCGCCTCGCCCTTCGTGAGGACGTCGACGAGGTGCGTGGTCTTGCCGGCGCCGCCGCTGGCGATGACGGGGATGTCGACGGCGCGCGAGACCATCGACGTCAGTGTCAGCTCGTAGCCGTCCTGAGTGCCGTCGGCGTCGATGGAGTTGAGGCAGATCTCGCCGGCACCGAGCTCCTCGGCGCGTTGCGCCCAGTCCAGGGCGTCGATGCCGGTGCGCTCGCGGCCACCCTTGACGACGATCTCGTAGCCCGACGGGACCGTGTCGCTGACCTCGACCTTCAGCGCGTCCATGCCGAGAACGATGCACTGGTTTCCGAACGCACGCGCGCCCTCCGAGATGATCCGCGGGTCGCGCACCGCGAGGGAGTTGACGCTGACTTTCTCGGCTCCCGCGAGCAGCACCGCCCGCATGTCGTCGAGGTTGCGCACACCACCGCCCACGGAGAACGGGATGAAGATCCGGGCCGCGACGTCGCGCACCATCTCGATGTCGATCGGCCGGTCTTCGGCGCTCGCGGTGATGTCGTAGAAGACGAGCTCGTCGACGCCCTGCTCGTAGTACTCCGCGGCCATCTCGACCGGGTCGCCGATATCGACGTTGCCCTGGAACTTGACTCCCTTCGTCGTCTTGCCGTCGCGGACGTCGAGGCAGATGATCACTCGCTTCGACAGCATGGAGTCGCTCGCTCCGGGACTCAGGGGGACCAGCGCAGGAAGTTCTCGAGCAGCCGCAAGCCCGGCGGCCCGCTTTTCTCGGCATGGAACTGCACCGCGAAGAGGCTCTCACGCGCCACGATTGCGGTGAAGTCGACCTCGCCGTAGGTCGCCGTGCCGATGACGCAGTCGGGATCTTCCGCACGCACGTGGTAGCTGTGGACGAAGTAGAACTGGCTCTGTGCAGGCACGCCGTCGAGCACGGGATGCTGGGTATCGAGGCGCACTTCGTTCCAGCCCATGTGGGGAACCTTGCGGTGCACACCCGCGGGGAAGCGAAAGCGCTCGACCGTTCCGGGGAGAAGACCGAGGCAGTCGACGCCGCCATTCTCGTCGCTGAACGTGAAGATGATCTGACAGCCGACGCAGATGCCGAGAATCGGCTTGCCGGCGGCACGGGCGTCGTGGAGTCCCTGATCGAGCCCACGGGCTCGAAGGGTCTCCATGGACGCGCCGGCCGCGCCGACTCCGGGGAAGATCACATGATCGGCCCGGCGCACCTCGTCGGGATCCTGCGTCACGGTCGGCTCGAGGCCGAGGTGACGCACCGCACAGCAGACGCTGGTGAGGTTTCCGGCGTTGTAGTCGATGACTGCGATCATGAATGGAGGACCGGTCTGGCGGATCACTCGGGCGCGAACGAAGCGCCGCATTATACGCGAGTCGCGAAGGATGGGAAAATGGGCGTTCGCCCGGTAGCATGTCGGCCATGTCCGGGGACGAGCGAACTGACTACAGGCGGCACCTCCACAAGAGTGTTCGTGAGGTGTACCGCGATGATGTGCTCTGGGTGCTCGACAAGCCCGCGGGCGTTGTGTCACATCCCAACCCACCGGCGAAGCGTTCGGCGAACGCGCTTCTGCGCGTCGACTACGACGGGGAGGCGGAGAGCTACCTGGTCGGCCACCGCCGGGTTCATCTCGTTCACCGGCTCGATCAGGACACCAGTGGCCTCATCCTCTGCACGTTCTCGGGAGAGGCCGCTGCTATCCTCAAGCAGGACCTCTACAACCGCGAGCTGGAGAAGGAGTATCGAGCGCTGCTTCTGGAGGCGCCGAGGCCGCCTTTCGGCCAGTGGCGCGACTGCCTTGTCAAGGAATCGAAGCGCGGACGGGTCGAGGTGCGCACGAGAGAGCGCGGCGACGTCAACGCGGAGACGAGCTACGAGCTCGAGCGCAGCTTTCCCGGCACCGGCCTGGCGCTCTCGAGGCTGAGGCCGCACACGGGGCGTACGCATCAGCTGCGCGTGCAGGCGTCACGGCACCAGGTGCCGATCATCGGCGATGATCGTTACGGGGACTTCACCGCCAACCGCTTCTTGCGCGAGAAGATCGGTCTGAAGCACATGTTTCTCCACGCCTCTCGCGTGGCGCTGCGCCATCCGACGAAGGGAAAGCGCATGACCTTCACCGCGGCGTTCAGCAAGCGTCTGTCGGAGCCGCTCGAGAGGCTCGAGGAACTCTACACACGAGTGCCACGACGCCGGCGCGAGGAATCGCGGGGACGGCCGCGAGGCCGCCGCCGGCGCTAGTCCCGGCGGGTCAACGGCTCGTCCGACAGCCGGCTTCATGATCTGATGTCGCGGCGTTGCCGGGAAGGCAAGGCGCGCGACGCGGATCATGATGCGGACGCTGAAGCTGACAGTGAACGAGACCCACACCCGATTGTGCTGAACGCCGCGGGAACGGCTCGACGTTCGCGGCGACACCATCGTTCGAGGCCAGTGTCAGGGAACGGGACGGGGTCCCGTCGGCACTCGCCCGTCCTAGAAGAAGTCCGGGCGGATCTGCCGCGAAATCGGCGCGATGACGACGTGACGAAGGACGCCGCTGAACGAGGAGAATGACCCGTTTCCATCAGAGCTTCGGCAGACCGAACAGAGCTCTGGAGTCCGGTGCCGAGACCGGAACTTCGCGATTCAGGTGCGGCTCGTGACGAGACCGCTGACTCTTCGCGGTGTATTCACTTTTTCTTCTCTTCGGGTAGTATCGGCCTCGGTCGTCTGCCGGCCTGACGATGTCCATCGGCGAGCAGAAAGCGGCATGGCGACAACAGCTGCTGGCAGAGGCACCGGGCTTCTGCAGCTGACGCGGCGGAGCTCGGCTTCGGCGATCGCATGTCCACGACGAATGAGACGGCAGCCGGCAGAGCGGCCAGCGCGAGCAAGGGACCGGCTATCACGAACCGGTCGAGCCCGGGGGCCGGTCCGGAGGTGAACGCGGGCCCGGAGGCCACTCGTGGTGTACGCGCAATTTCTCCTCGATCACCGTCGTCCTGCGCCGACGAGCCGATTGCCGAGACGGAGGTCGGGGTCGGAACTCGCCACGCGACAGTCCGCGAGCGTCCTCGCGAGTTCGCCGCCGCTTCAGAGAGGCCGGTGGACGATCGGTGCCGGTGTCTCCGTGCAGCGCGGAGCCGTCAGCTCACCGGCCCGGGCAGGATGTGGAGAATGAGAAGAACCGTGTCGGTGATCCTGCTGACCGGAGTTCCGGCACGGGCGGGCGGCGGGGGCCCCGGCGCTGACGCCGGCGTGCCGGCAGCGCCGCCGCGATTCGAGCTGGTGTACGAGAAGAAGGGGGCCCATGACCTGCCGCGGGAGATCCGGGCGACCCTCGCGGACCGCGTCGTTGTCTTCGACGTCACCGACAGGTTCGGCATCGGAGCTGCAACGGTCCGGCTGCTGAAGGGGAGCTGGCCGCAAGAGGTGCTGCTGCGATTCCACCTGAGGGGTCTCGAGGGCCTGTCGGTGGCGGTCGGCGGGAAGCTGCCGCGCCGCGACGCCGAGCTGGACATCCGTATGCTCGATGCCGATGGCAACACGCTTCCCGGCAAGTACCTGGACGGCCCGGGCTACTACGAGGTACGCGTACCGCCGGCTCTCCTGGCGGGCGACGTCAGGGAGATGAAGCTCAGCTGGGTCGACTTCTACCGGCATTAGGATGCGCCCCAGAGCCTCGCGTTGGCAAGAGCACCGGCGTGGCTCTGCGTATTCTCTGCGGCCGGTGACCTGCCGGGATTCCGGTGGCGCTCACGGCTCGGGCCGGTCGGATTGACGGTCTCCGAGAGTGCTGCGGGAAGACCGCCGCTTCCGGAGTCCTCAGGGTCGTTCAGACTCCTGGACGTGCGGATCCCCGGGGTCGTTCGCGGCCTCGCAGTCGATCGTCAGGCGTTGAGCACTCTGCGCTGCGGGCTCCATGAGCCCGTGTTCTGCCTCGATCGCGTCGCGAAGATTCGTGAAGCAGGCCGCTAGTCGGAGGTACGGCGGTCGGGATCCTGTCCGTGGGGTTTCCTCTTCGCCCGGAGGATGACGCGACAACGGACGTGCTTCTGATACATGTCCGCAAAGACGTCGTCGTCGAGCGCCTCGCGGAGCTTCTGGATCTGCCGGTGGTGGAGCTCCGTGATATCGAGCCGCTCGCCGAGGTCCCAGCTGAACATGTAGAGGTTCGCGATGGTCTCGAAGAGCACGACGGGGCTGTGGATGACGCCGAGCTCGCGCAGCACCTCCTCGTAGAGATCCTCCCTGGAGTGGTCGTAGCCTCTCTCGAGCAGGAGGTAGCTCTTCAGGAGGACGCAGCGCGCCTTGACGCCCAGGTCACGAAGATCGTCGGTGAGGTGGAGACACTCGCGCAGGCACTCCACGGAGTCGCCGACGTGGCCGCGGCGGAGGTGGGCGTCCGCGAGGTCCGCGAGCGTGGCGACGAGCATGTTGCGAGCCATCGGTCCGAGCCGCCGCAGCTCACCCTCGGCTCTTCGAAGAAGGGCTACGCCCCGCGCGAGTCCTCCTCGATGACCACGATGTATCGAGATTCGCCCCCGATGGCGGGTGACAAGGGCCGTACGAAAGTCGTCAGGCGACGACTTCAGAGAGCGTGAACACCGCGCAAGTGCGCGCTCTGCGAGCGTCCACTCGCCCAGCTCGGTCCACAGGAACCCACGGTTGATCAGACGGTGCTGGATCCTGCTCTCTGATTCACGCCACTTCTTCGCGATGGGCAGCGGGTCCTTCCGGAGCAGATCCCGCGCATCGTCCAGTCTTCCTGATGCCAGCAGAAGGGATGCCTTCTGCTCGACGAACTGGGCTCGCCACTGAACGAGATTGTACGCGTCGCAGATGCTCTCCAGGCTCTCCAGATTCCTGGCGGCGGCTCCGTAGTCGCCGACCGCCGTGTGCATCATCGCGAGCTTCCCGGCGACCACGCACGGGAAGATCCTCCCGATCAACCCTTCGACTCTGACCGCGTGAGAGTTCGCCAGCTGCGCCATTCTCTCGGCCTCCTCGACGGATCCGGTCGAGCTGCAGTGCTCCACCCGGATCACGAAATTGTGGGCCCGACCGAGAAAGTCGTCTCGTGCGAACGACACCTCGTCGAGTCGTCGCGTGGCCTCGTCAACGCGACCGTCGATCCGAAACAGCGTGTGTGCCCGGTAGTGGAGCAGGACCGGGAAGTCGTGAAGCCGGTCCCAGTCGACGAGATCGAGCCGGGAGCTGAACCCGGTCGATTGCAGCGATGCGTGACGCAACAGAGAAGACAGGCGAATCGCGTCGGCGACAGCCAGGCCTCTCGGGTCGGGAACCGGCCGCTCGCGAAGACGCCGCTCGGTGATGTCGGGCCACGAGTCGATCCGGTCGGACTCGCAGCGGTAGTAGAACGCCAGGAGCCAGCACTCGACGAGGAAGTCGAGATCCGCTCGTGCTCCGGCCATACGACTGAGGCGAGACTCGACGAGCGTCCACGCCTCGTCGACCCGTCCTCGCACCAGGAGCCGCTCGACTTCCTCCACGCTTTCTTCCTTGCTGGATCTTCTGCGGCGTCGTCTATCGAGGAGTGGAGTAGTCGACCTCGACGATCTCGCGACTCGCGTCGACCGTGATGGCGAACACATGCTCGACGGCCGGCAGGGTGCCGGCCAACGACACCCAGACTCGGACCTCGAAGAGTGTGCTCGGGTCGTCCGGGTCGAGTGTGCGCACCGCCAGGTCGGCGGCCGTCCCCGTGCTCAGGAGCTCCGCCAGGTGTCGACGAACCAGGTCGTCGCGGAGGAACCTTCCGAGAACGATGAGCTCCTCGAAAGTGTGGCAAACCGGTCGGCGGGCGGCGCGTAGCGGTAGCTCGGGCAGATCTCTCGTGTCGCCGCTGAGGGTCTGAACCAGAAGCCGTCCTTCGACGTCCTCGCAGACGGTGAACCGTACCCGGAAGCTACGTTCCGTCGTCGAGTCGGGGAGCTTGAAGTGGAAGTCATGGAAAACGCTGATGAGCCCGGGGCTGCCGCCGAGGCAGGCGGGTGGCTCGTCCTCGCTCGGATCGACGACGGCGACCTTCCGCAGGGAGTAGCGGCGTTGAAGTGACGAGAGAGCAGCCACCGCGTCGTCGTCAGCCAGCACCGCTGCAAGGGTCCTGACGTCAGGGTGCAGTGATCGCAGTATCTACCCTTCGTCTATTATCCCGGGGGGGCCGGCCGGCCCGTCGTCTCTGTCCCCTCCGGCCCACGCAGCGACCGCGACGCACGCGCCCAGCCCCAGCATCGATCCCATGGCGCGCCCTGTGATCACCTTCTCCGGCTCCACCGCCGTCCGCGCACTCGTTTTCCAGTAATACTGATTTTGAGAATAGTCGCGTTGAGCGCGGAGGATCAAGGGATTTCTCCGGGCCTTCCCGCGGGCTGTTTCTGCCGGCTGTCACCGGCTTTGCGGGCGCTTGCTCGCCGTCGGGCGGTTTACTTCTGCCGTGTGTCCAGCGACCATCTCCGGTGCGGCGAGGACCCCGGCTCGTTTCCTCGGTGATCGCACGGCGCGACGGACGGACCGGGCGCGGCCTCGCCACGCAGGAGCTTTCCCCATGGCTCTCGAGCCGCCGATCCTCGTGCAGCGGTCGGTCTCCGGCCACCCTCCGGCAGGAGCCTTGACGCTGGAGCCGTTCCGGGTGGACGTCTGGCGAGCCACGCTGACCCCGGACGAGGCGTCGTTGCGCAATCTGAAGGGCACGCTGTCGCCGGACGAGCGCGAGCGCGCCGGCAAGTTCCACCTCGAGCGTGACCGTCAGCGCTTCACCGCGTCGCGCGGGACGCTGCGGACGATCCTCGGTCGCTACGTCGACGCTGACCCCGCGGTCCTGCGCTTCCGTCGCCTCGAGCATGGCAAGCCGAAGCTCGTCGAAGGGTCGACACGGCCCGCGGTGGAGTTCAACCTCTCGCACTCGGCGGACGTCGGGCTCTTCGCGTTCACCGTGGGCGACGGGCTCGGCGTCGACGTCGAGGCGGTCCGGTCGGGTCGGGACCTCCTGGGCATCGCGGATCGCTTCTTCTCGCCCCGGGAGATAGCCTGCTTGCGGGCCGTGAAGGAGAGCCAGCGGGAGTCGATCTTCTTCTCGGTCTGGACGCGCAAGGAGTCCTACCTCAAGGCGCGTGGCATCGGCATCTCGCTGCCGCTGAACACGGTCGACGTCTCCGAGCGCCTCGACAGCGGTGTCGTCAAGCTGCGCATCGAGGGTGACGACGACAGCGCGAGCTGGTGCCTCGTCGACCTCGACGTCGGCGACGGGTTCAGGGCGGCGCTCTGCGCGAGCACCACCGTGCGCGAGATCCGGCTCTGGAGCTTCGGCTGATCGAGGCCTCCGGGGGGCTTGCGCGAATCTCTCACCCCGGTCCCCGGCCGCATCCACCGCGCCTTTCCCGTCGACGGCTGGAAGGTCCGCCGCTGTGTGCTCGCAGAGCCGCAGGAGATGCGGCGGGAGCTCGATCGACCGCTCCACGTCGTGAGCAGGGTGATCGAGCTCCCGAACTCGTCAGCTTGCGGCGATGAGCGCCGCTATCTCCCGGATCGTGCCCGCTCAGACGAAGAGCGGCACGAAGACGAGCGACACGATACACATGAGCTTGATGAGGATGTTCAGCGAGGGGCCGGAGGTGTCCTTGAAGGGGTCGCCGACGGTGTCGCCGACGACGGCCGCCTTGTGCGCGTCGGAGCCCTTGCCGCCGTGCTGTCCGGTCTCGATGTACTTCTTGGCGTTGTCCCAGGCGCCGCCCGAGTTCGACATGAAGATCGCGAAGAGGACGCCGGTGACGAGAACGCCGCCGAGCAGCCCGCCGAGGGCCTCGACGGAGTAGCATCCGACGGCGACGGGGACGGCGATGGCGAGGACGCCCGGGAGCACCATCTCCCTGAGCGCCCCTTGCGTCGAGATGTCGACGCAGCGAGCGTAGTCCGGCTTCTCGCCGCGATCGAGAATCGCCGGCAGCTGACGGCGGACCTCCTCGATCATCTTCATGGCGGCGCGGCCGACCGCCTTCATCGTCATCGACGAGAAGAGGAGCGCGCAGGTGCCGCCGAGAAGGAGCCCGAAGATCACCTTCGGATTCAGCAAGTCGATCGAGAAGTTCCGGAGCGCCTCGTTACCGGCGATCTCGGCGTTCAGGACCACGGCCTGCTGGAAGGCGACGAAGAGCGCCAGTGACGTCAGCGCCGCCGAGCCGATCGCGAAGCCCTTGCCCATCGCGGCGGTCGTGTTGCCGACCGCGTCGAGCTTGTCGGTGCGCTGGCGGACCTCCGGGTCGCAATGCGACATCTCCGCGATACCACCGGCGTTGTCGGCGACCGGACCGTAAGCGTCGACGCCGAGCGAGATACCGAGCGTCGAGAGCATTCCCACCGCGGCGATCGCGATTCCGTAGAGCCCGGCGAGGTGGTGCGTGGCGAGGATCGAGAGACCGATGAGAACCATCGGTGCGGCGCAGGACTCCATGCCGACCGCGAGGCCGTGGATTATCGTCGTCGCGGAGCCCGTCTTCGCCTGACGGGCGATCTCCTGCGCGTGGCGACCCTGCTCGGACGTGTAGTACTCGGTGATCTTGCCGATCAGCACGCCGAGGACGAGCCCGATGCAGACCGCGGCCGTGATGCTCCAGCCCGTGGCGTAAACCGCGGCGAGAGTGTCTGTTGCCGGCTCTACCATGTACGTGAGGCTGTCACCGAGGTAGACGGTCAGGGCGGCCGCACCGGCGAGGAAGACCGCCGAGGCGACCAGCAGGCCGCGGAAGAGCGCGCTGTGGACCTTGGACTCGTCGTTCGTCTTGACAGCGACGGTGCCGACCAGGCTCGCGAGGATGCCGATCCCCGCCAGCATGACGGGGAAGAGCACGGGAACGAGATTCGCGTCGCCCCCCGACGCCTGGCTCGCGAGATAGGTCGGGAAGCCGATCGCCATGGAGGCGATGATCGCGCCGACGTAGGACTCGAAAAGATCGGCGCCCATTCCGGCGACGTCGCCGACGTTGTCACCGACGTTGTCCGCGATCGTCGCGGGGTTGCGCGGGTCATCCTCGGGCATGTTCGACTCGACCTTGCCGACGAGGTCGGCGCCGACGTCGGCCGCCTTCGTGAAGATGCCTCCGCCGACGCGTGCGAAGAGTGCGATGCTCGAGGCACCGAAGGAGAATCCGAAGAGCGGTTCGATCCACTTGCTCTTGTCGATAGCGAGGTCGCTACCGACGCCGAGGGCCTCGAGGTTGCTCATCAGGAGCGACAGCAGCACGACGCCGAGGAGCCCGAGGCCGACGACGGTGAAGCCCATGACCGCGCCGGAGGAGAACGCGACGGTGAGCGCCCTCGCCAGGCCGGTCTTCGCGGCCTCCGTCGTTCGAACCGCAGAGCGAGTCGCGACGCGCATGCCGATGAATCCGGCCAGGGCGCTGGAGAACGCGCCGTAGACGAAGCAGAGCGCCGTCCACCAGCCGCCGCCATCCTTCAGGAAGATGCCGATCGCGAGGAAGACGACCACGACGAAGAAGAAGAGGACGGTGTACTCCCGCTTGAGGAACGCCATGGCGCCGTCCTGCGTCGCCTTGGCGATCTCCTGCATCTGCTCGGTGCCCTGGTCGTGGCCGTAAATGAACTTCCGACGAACGACCGCGTAACCGATCGATATCAGGGCGACTGCGAACGCCGCCCACAATACTGAGGAGTCAGTGGGCATTTGGATGGTTCCAGCCAGGGCTCCGCTCATCACTTCGCTCTCTCGGGGGGTCCGTTACCGAAGAACAGGAGTTCGCGCGGCCGGCACACCTCATGTCGGACGATCGCGGTTCCTTATATCCTTCGGCGTTTGTCCGCTCCGTGCGGAACCCCCTCTTGAGGGCGAAATACGGTTACCGGGAGACAGGGTGTATGACTGGTGGGCAGAACGAAGTCAAGGGGATTTGTCCGTCGGTCGCGGCGGTGAAATGTCGGCGGCTTGGTGATCAGAGACCACGGTTGTCGAACTCGACGAACGCGAAGGAGAAATGCACCAGCAGAACGAACAGCGTCGCCCGGATGACGGTGCTGGTGATGCCCCGGGAGACCTCCACACCGCTGGCCGCCGGTCGCACCGCCCGGAAGTAGGCGATGCCGCCGATCCCCAGCCCGCAGAGGAGCGTCTTGGCGAGCAGCCAGCCGGTTCCGACGGGCAGAATATCGCCAGGCTGCAGCAGATCCCGGCCGAAGTGGCGTTCCCAGAAGACGCTCGTGTGGAGGTCGCCGTGGTGGTAGATGAAGACGACCAGGCTCGTCCATCGGGCGAAGAGGAAGCCGATTGCCGTGACGACCGGCGTGCCGACGAGGAAGGCCAGGACCACGTTCGTCAGCAGGTATCGGCCCGGCGACGCCCCGAGCGAACGCATGGCGTCCAGCTGGTGCCCGTAGGCCCGGTTACCGACGTCCGACGCGATCGCTGCCCCGCAGCGGGCTGCGAGGAGCACCGTCACCAGGACCGGTACGATAATACGGTAGAGCGCGAAACCGACCGCGTGCAGCAGGTCGTCGCCGATCAGCGGCTCCGAGAACTGGCGGTGTGGCAGGAACTCGTAGGAGAAGTAGGTCGCCACGAAGCCGGCGATGATCCCTGCCGCGCCGAAGTAGACCCACGACGAGAACGACGCGATGAGCCGCAGGTAGTGTACGAAGTACCTGAGTCCCCAGCGCAGGCTGTGCCAGCGTGGAACGAGGGCCCAGGTGGTCGCCGCGGCTCGATCCAGGGCCGCGCCGCTGGTCTCGAGGAAGGACAGTGCGCTCGACGCCATCCGTAGCCCCGCCGACCGCGGTGGCGCCTCCACTCCGTCCTCGAAGACCTCGCTTCCCGGAAGATCGTCGACGAGCTGATCGAGCGCTTCGACCTCGACCCGGGTCAGCCGCTTGCGCTGCGGGTCGAGCACGTACACGCGGTCCGCGATGGAGCGCAGGTGTTGATAATCGTGGGTGACGACCACGGTTGTCTTGCCGTGCCGTCGACACGTGTCCCGGATGCGACCGGCGACACGCTTGGCGTTCGCCGGATCGAGCCCCGAGGTCGGCTCGTCGTAGACGACGACTGGCGGATCGTATGCGATCGTGCGCGCGATCGCGAGACGCTGCTGCTGCCCGCCGCTGAGCGAGCGCACCGGCGTGCGAGCCGGTATCCGGAACTCCGCGAGAAGTGATGACGGATCGAGCCCGGCGCTGTCCGCGACCCGGCGACGACGATGGTCGACGGCGAATCGGATGTTCTCCTCGGCCGAGAGCTCGTCGAAGAGCGCGAAGTTCTGGAAGACGATGCCCACCTCCGTCTTTGCTTCCCGCACCTTCAGGGCGTCGCGTCCATCGATCTCGACGGAGCCTTCGATCGAGAACCCGTCCCGGCCGGGCCGGACGAGTCCCGCCAGGATTTTCATCAGCACCGTCTTGCCGGAGCCACTCGCACCGACGACCAGCGTCACACCGCCGCCGGGGAACTCCGCCTCCGCCCCCTCCAGCAGAGACCGTCCCGCGACACGGATGTCGAGATCGCGGATGCGGATGCCGGCGACACTCGCGGACGTGGGTTCGTCGGCGCCGGCGGGCTGCTCACGGTCCCGGGCGATCTCCGTCATCGCAGGGCCTCCGTCTCGACATGCGCCTCGACACGGCTTCCGCCAGCGAGGAGTGGCCGGTCGGCCGATCCGGGATCGAGGAAGAGTCGCTGGCGGTCGCGCTCGAGGACCTGGGTCCGGAGCACACGGGCGAACTCGGGTGTGATGCCGCTCCGTTTCGTTCCGAGGACGATGTCGCCGATCTCCCGCACCGTCGGCTCGAGCTTTCTCGACACGAAGCCGACGATCTCCTGTACCTCCTCGGAGCGCCAGCGTGCGGTGATGCGCTTGCGGAAGCCCGGGTTCCGGAAGAACACCTCGTCGGCCAGGGTGTAGCCGAGCCGATGAAACCCCGGGTCTCCGACCATGCGCAGCACGAACTCCTTCAGGTACTCGCCTACCTTCGGGTTCTCGAGGGTCTCCTTCGCGACGCCCCGCGCGACCTCGATCATGTCGGCGGAGTGACCCTCGAGAATCGGAACGACCTCCTCCTCGACGAAGGCGTTCCAGCGCCGCTCGAAGTGGTCATCCGCGGTCAGCGGCAGCGACTGGTAGAGTGCGCGCCAGGTGAACGCCCACAGCGGAACCCTGTCCCAGATCTTTGCGCCGATCTCATCGAGCACCGGTTGAAGCCGCGTCCTCAGGACCGGCCAGATCTCGCTCTCGAAGAGACTGGCGAGCTCCTCCTTGCCCAGCTCGGCCTCGACCTTGGCGACCAGCGCGTCAATCTCCGGGCGATGACGGTCGAGAAAGGGGCGGGCCTCGGTCTCGAGCGTCTCGCGGCAATCTGCGAGGACTCCCTGGAGAACCGGCACCGCCATCGCCGCGATCTCGTCCCGGTGCGGCAGGAGGTCGTTGCGACTCCAAACTTCGCGGATACGGGGCAGCGTGTCGTCGTTGATCAGGGTCTTCCAGACCCAGGCGCCGGCGGTCGCGGGGACGACCGCGAGGCGCATGCGCGCGTTGTCGTGGACGCGTGGATGATCCCTGTCGAAGAGCAGGACGCGCGCAGCCGGAACCTGGCGGAAGCTCGCGGCGATCGGTCGGCCGTCGTCGTCGAGCAGCGTTCGAACCTCACCGACGGGGGACGTGTCGTTCCCTTCCACGAGCACGGGATCGCCGATCTCGAGCCAGGCGAGACGATCGAACGCCACCGTGATCTCGATCGGGTCTCGGGTGTAGTGTTCACACAGCTTCGAGAAGGTGCTGGCGCCGGACTTGCTGCGGCGCGTCGCGAGCTCCACGACCTGGACGCCGAGAAACACCCACAGGGCCACACCGAGCAGGATCCGGAGTTTGCGGGGGCGGGTCATCGTCGATGCGCTCTTTCCTGTCAGTCGACTCCCCGTTACGTTAGCCTGCACAGGCGGGTTCGTCGATGGCTTCGAGGAGCGCGACTCGATGCTGAGTCGTCCGGTCGGCGACGGTCTTGCGCACTTTCTTCCCCGGTTCGTCGGCACTCCGGGCGTGTCGGGGACCCTCTGGTGGCCCGGCGGCCCGGCGAAAAGGAGCGTTCGATCATGCGAGAGCTCGGTCACGAGCTGCAGCCGCTGGAAGAGGTCCGCGAGGCCATCCTCTCACACATCGATGCGCTTCCCGCCGAGACCTGTCCGCTGCGTCAAGCGCACGGGCGCGTGCTGCGGCAGGATATCGTCGCGAGGGATCTCTTGCCGCCCTTCGACAACTCGGCGATGGACGGCTACGCGGTGCGGGTCGGGGACCTCGCCGGAGCGTCGGACGATCGCCCCGTCACCTTGCCGGTGCGAGGCACGGTGCAGGCGGGCGATGTGCAGGGCGGTGTCCTCGCCGCCGGCACCTCCGTGAGGATCATGACCGGGGCGCCGATGCCACCCGGGGCCGAGGCTGTCGTGCCGCACGAGCTGACGACCTTCACCGACGAGAGCGTCACCTTCATCAAGCCGGTGCTCGCAGCCCGGAACGTGCGTCCAGCCGGCGGTGACGTGAAGCCGGGCGACGTTCCGTTCACCGCCGGTAGACGCATTCACTCTGCAGGAGTCGCGATTGCCGGCGCGCTGGGATTCGCCGATGTAGAGGTGGCGCGGTCACCGCGAATCGGCATCATCTCGCCAGGCGATGAGCTGGTGGACATCAGCGAGACGCCCGGTCCCGGCAAGATCCGGAACTCCAACGAGCCGTCGATCGCGGCGGCCTTGCTCGAGGTCGGCGCGACACCCGTCCGCCTCGGCATCGTCGAGGACTCCCTCGATGTGTTGCGGCGGGTGATCCGTCGTGGCGTCGCCGAGGGTCTCGACGGTCTCGTGTCCACCGGTGGCGTCAGCGCCGGCGACTTCGACTTCGTGCAGGCCGTCGTTCGCGAGGACGCGCGCCCGGGCTTCGTCTTCAAGGTCGCGATGCGACCGGGAAAACCACAGGTCTTCGGGCTCTTCGACGGAGTGCCGCTGTTCGGGTTGCCGGGCAATCCCGCGGCGGCGGCGATCTCCTTCGAGGTCTTCGTCCGCCCGGCTCTGCGCAAGATGCTCGGCTTCGAGCGAGTGCTCCCGGAGACCTTCGGGGTCAGGTTCCCGTTCGAGTATCGGTACAAGTCGGGACGTGTGTTCCTGCTGCGTGCGCGCATCGAGCCGGACCTCGACGGAGGCTATCGAGTCGTCAAGCCGGGGCAGCAGGACTCCAGCTTCCTGGCATCGCTCGCCGGGTCGAACGCGATCATCCTGCTACCTCCTGACGGTGGTCTGATCGCTCCCGGAGAGGTGCGGGACGCGTTCTGGCTCGCGGGCGCGGAGCGATGAAGCTGCGCGAGGCCGTCGTCCTCGCCGGTGGGCGAAGCACCCGCATGGGGATGGACAAGGCGCTGATCGTCGTCGACGGGGAGACGATGCTGGCGCGTCAGATTCGCCGGCTCGCGGCTCGTGTCGAGCGCATCATCGTCTCGCGCGGCAGCGGTGAGGGAGGCCCCGCGCCGTCGGACGCGCTGCCGCCGGACGCGCTGCCGCGGGGCGTCCGGGTGGACCTCGTGCGTGATTCGAGGCCGGGCTCGTCGGGTCCGCTCGCGGGCGTCGAGGCCGGGCTCGACGCGCTCGACGGAGATCGCGCCCTCTTCGTCGCTGTCGACACCCCCGTCGTCGACCTCGCGCTCGTCGAGCGTCTGGAAGCCGAGGCCGGCTCTCGCGCGGGGGCCGTTCCGCTGTGGCACGGTAGAGTTCAGGGAACCTTCGCCATCTACTCCCGGGCGTTGCTGCCACTGGTTCGCGAGATGCTGGATCGCGGCGACGGACGTGTCCACGCCCTCGCGAGGGCCGACGGGGTGGTCCCCGTGGTGCTCGACGAGGGCTTCGAGCACGTCTTCCGCCCGCTCAACACTCCCGGGCAGCTCGAAGCCTGGCGACGCGAGCGTCCGGACTAGCAGCCGGCGGGATCAGCCCGGGCAACCGGAGTACAGTTCGCAGCCGAGCTCGTCCGCCGGCTCGGCCGGGTCGACACCGCAGGAGTCCGGTTCCGGCAGCCCCGGGTCGGGAGGCGCGTCTCCCCCGCTGAAGAGGAACGAGAGGATGAAGACGCCGTCGGTCAGCTCGAGGCGGCCGTTGTCGTCGGCGTCCCCGGAGTCGGCACAGGTCGGAGGAGGGCCGCCGAGGAAGAGGAAGTTCAGCACGTAGATGGCGTCGGAGAGCTGCATGAAGCCGTCGTCGTTCGGGTCACCGCGATGGAAGAGGGGGCCTTGCACGGGGGGCGGCTCGCCGGCGATCTCCGCGACGCGGTCCTCTTCGAGCGCGGTCTCGTAGATGCGGATGTCGTCGAGGATGGAGTCGTGAAAGCGGCCGACGAGGCCCGGAACCGCACCGACGCGGGCGGCGCCGCTCGTCCAGCCATCTCGGAAGGCGTCGTGAACCCCTTCGATGCCGCCGAGTGACGGCACGAAGAGGGTCTGATCCTCGAGCTCGCCGTTGACGTAGTACCGCTTCTCACGGCCGACACCACCGGATGTGATCGCCACGTGGTACCAGGTGCCCGGCTCGAGAGTCGTTGTGCCGACGTGCAGGTTCGCGAGGTCGCCGTCCCAGAACAGCAGAACCCGGTCGTGCACCAGCTCGCGGCTATCGTTCATGATCGTGAAGCCGACGGCGTCGTTCGGCGCCCGCAGGAGCTGGTACTCACCCGGCGTCAGGATCTGCTCGCCCGGGTTGATCCACATCGCGACCGTGAAGCCTCCCGTCTCGGCAGCATCCATCTGCGGCAGAGTCATCTCGAAGTAGTTGTCGGTCGTGTCGTCGGCACCGAGGTCGAGCCCACCCTCCTCGACCCCGTCGACCCACTGCCTGTCGTCGTTGTCGTCGAATCCGGCCAGGCTGCCGTGTGCGCTGCCGACACAGTCGACCGCCGTCAGACCGTTCGTGTGGTCGAGCTTCCAGTGGTGACGCAGATCGTCGGCGTCGGTGTCGCAGCGGGCGAAGGTGTCGAACGAGATGGTCCGCTGGGCGACCGCACAGCCGTCGGTGACCGAGATCTCCGCCGTGTAGAGCGTGTCGGCCTCGAGTCCTTCGTACTCGATCTCGCGGGCGACCGGCGTGCCGGCGACGCGGAGGTCTCCACTGACGTCGACGCCGTTGAGGACGAGGGTGATGTTCTCGGGTGTCAACGTGAAGCCATCTTCACCGTTCGGCGTGCTGACATCGAAGCCGATCCCCGACGCGGCATCGTGAAAGGAGCCTCCATCCTGCGGGCTGACGTTCTCGAGCACGAGCGGCTCGCAGATCACGGGATCGCACTCCTGCATGATCTCCGTGATCTCGTCCTCCTCGAGGGCTCGGTCGTAGATGCGGACGTCATCGAGGATCGAGTCATGAGTGCGAGCGCCTGCGCCGATGGCGCCGATGCGTGCGATTCCCTCCGGCCATCCATCGCGGAACCCGGGGTGGAAGCCCTCGACGCCGCCCCGGGAAGGGAGGAATAGAGTCTGCTCCTCGAGCTCGCCGTTGATGTAGTAGAGCTTGTCGCCGCCGGACCCCGTCGAGGTGATCGCGACGTGGTACCAGTTGCCGGGCTCGAGGGTCGTCGTGCCCACGTGGAGGTCCGGGAGAACGCCGTCCCAGAAGAGGAGCACACGATCGTGCCGCTCTTCACCGGTGAAGTTCATGAGCGTGAATCCGACAAGGTCGTTCGGTGTGCTCAGCAGCTGGTACTCGCCGGGTGTGAGGATCTGCTCACCGGGGTTGAGCCACATCGCAACGGTGAAGCCGCCGGTCTCGGAGGCGCTGAGCGCCGCGATATTCGCCTCCACGTAGTTGTTGATCGTGCCGTCCGCGCCGAGGTCGAGCCCCGTGTCGCAGACGCCGCGCACCCACTGAGCGTCGTCGTCATTCTCGAAACCGACCAGCGCGCCGTTGCGCGCGGAGCCGGTGTCCAGAGCGACGAGCCCGGTCGTCTGGTCCATCGACCAGTGGTGGACGAGCCCGTCGACGACCTCTGTCAGCGTGCCGAACGAGAGCTCCGCGCACGCCAGCGACCCGTTGCTGTCGGAAACCTCGATGCGTGCCGAGTACGCGGACTCCTCATCGAGCCCGAGGTACTCGACCTCACGGTTCGTCGGGCTGCCGCCGACTGTCAGCTCCCCGCTGACGTCGTCGCCGTTGAGGAAGAGCCGGATGTCGTCGACGGCGATGATCGCGCCGTCGGCGACCGCCTCGACGTCGAACTGGATGCCGTCATCGGCCTCGTGAGACACGTTGCCTGTCTCCGGGCTGATGTCGACGATGCGCGGTCCGGGCGCGGGAGTGTCGTCCATGACGTCCTGGAGCTCCTCGGCGCTGAGGGCGGTGTCGTAGATTCGCACATCGTCGATGATCGAGTCGTGGGATCGCGTGCCGTTCTCGAGCGCTCCGAGGGCGCCGAGGCCGGCCGACCAGCCGCCCCGGAAGCCGTCGTGCACCCCCTCGGTGCCGCCGCGAGACGGCAGGAAGAGCGTCTGGTCATCGGGCTCACCGTCGATGTAGTAGAGCTTCTCGCCTCCGATGCCGGCAGACGTGATTGCGACGTGGTACCAGTCGCCGGGCTCGAGCGTCGTCGTGCCGACGTGCAGGTTGTTGATGTCACCATCCCAGAAGAGCAGCACGCGGTCATGTCGCGCTTCGCCGTCGAAGTTCATGATCGTGAAGCCGACCGCGTCACCCGGCGTCCGCAGGAGCTGGTACTCGCCGGTCGTCAGAATCTGCTCGCCGGGATTGACCCACATGCAGACGGTGAAGCCGCTCGTCACCGACGCGTCGATCGCCTCGAGGTCGACCGCGACGAAGTTGTCCACGAAGCCGTCCGCGCCGAGATCGAGCGCGCCGTGGTGGACGCCGTCGACCCACTGTCCGTCGTCGAGGTTCTCGAAGTTGACCAGGTCTCCGGTCGAGTTGCAGGTGCGGTCGGTCGTCGTCAGTCCCGATGTCTCATCGAGCGCCCAGTGGTGCACGATGTCCGCGACGGCGGGGCCCCCCGCGACGATCGTCACGGTGAGGCAGCGGGTGACGAGAAATGCGAAAGAACGGAACATGGCGCGGTACTCCTCGTGGCTCGAAGCTCTCGTCAATCGCGAATCACGGCGCCCGAGTGCCGGCTGTCGGTTCAAGGAGCCCCCCGGCCCGCCGATACCGCGGCTCCCCGGCGGAGGCGGTCATCCCGAGAGAGTGTGACACGTTCGACCCGGATCCTCCCGAGGCTGTCATGATCCATTAGACCTCCAACGTACGGCATTGGCGAGGACGAAGCCTGTCGTTCGACGGGCTTCGCGACGACGTCGACCCGGAGTCCGGACATCCGTCGACAGGCCGGCAAATCGCCGGATTCTTCTCTCCTCGCGGCCGGGACGTGCCGATATACTCTCAAGCTTTTGACCCGAACAAGCGCCCTCGTCACGGACCGTCATGCCTGTCTTCGAGCCGGTTCCCGAGCGTTTCGACTTTCCCGCCCACGAGCGCGACATCCTCGTGTTCTGGAAGGACCGGGAGGTCTTTCGCAAGAGCCTCGAGCAGCGTGCGGACGCGCCGGCCTTCGTCTTCTACGAGGGTCCGCCGACCGCGAACGGGCGTCCGCACAACGGCCACGTCCTGACCCGCGTCATCAAGGACCTCTTCCCGCGCTACAAGACCATGCGAGGGTACAGGGTGCCTCGCAAGGCGGGCTGGGACACTCACGGGCTGCCAGTCGAGATCGAGGTCGAGAAGGCGCTGGAGATCCAGGGCAAGGAGGGAATCGTCGCTTACGGCGTCGAGGCGTTCGTCAAGAAGTGTCTCGAGTCCGTGTTCGTGTATACGAAGGAGTGGGAGGAGCTCACCGAACGTATCGGATTCTGGGTCG
This sequence comes from uncultured Planctomycetia bacterium, assembly GCA_964390645.1. Lineage (GTDB taxonomy): Bacteria > Planctomycetota > UBA8108 > UBA8108 > UBA8108 > CAYMLL01. The sequence goes on from CAYMLL010000024.1 coordinate 33,242, forward strand.
ATCTCTCCGATGCCTACGTTACGTTCCACCGGAGCTACGTCGAGAGTGTCTGGTGGTCACTGAAGACGCTCTTCGACCGGGGGCTCCTCTACCAGGACCGCAAGATCGTCTGGTGGTGGCCGCAAGGCGGCACGACACTGTCGGCCGCGGAGGTGGGTGAGGGCTACCGTGAGGTCGACGACCCGAGCGTCTTCGTCCGCTTTCGCGACGCCGAGGACGCCGGCCTCAGCTACCTCGCATGGACGACGACACCGTGGACGCTCCCCTCGAACGTGGCGCTCGCGGTGCGGCCGGACGGCGAGTACGTCGAGGTGACCGCGCCGACGGAGGACGGCGGCAGCGAGAGGCTCGTCGTTGCGGCGGACCTCGTGGACGCGATCTTCAGACCGAAGAAGAAGGGCAAGAAGAAGGGCGACGGGAGCGAAGAGCCCCGGATCTCGGTCTCCGATCGATTCCGGGGCGAGAGCCTCGTCGGCCGGCGCTACGAGCAGCTGCTTCCTTTCAAGGAGCCGACCGGCGGCAAGGCCTTCGAGATCGTTGGCGCCGACTTCGTCGTCATCGACGGCGGGCAGGAGCACGGTTGCGGAACCGGCATCGTCCACGTCGCACCGGCGTTTGGTGAGGACGACTACCGCGTTGCGCGTGAGAAGGGTCTCGGCTTCCTGCAGCTCGTCGACGACAGGGGGAGGATGACGCAGGAGTGCGGCGAGCTCGCCGGCGAGTTCTGCAAGAGCGCCGACCGCGGACTCATCCGGATCCTGCGCTCCGAAGGCAAGCTCCTGCGCGAGGAGGTCTACCGGCACGATTACCCGTACTGCCCGCGGTCGAAGGACGACCCGCTGATCCAGTTCGCGCGGCCGGCCTGGTTCGTCGCCACCAGCCGGTTCAAGGACTCGTTGGTCGCGAACAACCGCAGGGTGACATGGATCCCCGGACACATCCGCGACGGACGCTTCGGAAAGTTTCTCGAGGGCAACGTCGACTGGGCGCTGTCGCGGGAGCGTTACTGGGGAACGCCGCTGCCGGTCTGGAGGTGCGAGAAGACGGGGCACGTCGAGGCGATAGGCTCCTACGACGAGCTGCTGGCGAAGCCCGGAGTCGAAGGAGTCGAAGTCTGGGAGCGCGCGAAGGAAGAGGACCCCGGTCTCTCCGAGCACCTGAAGGTCCACAAGCCTTACATCGACGCGGTCACCTACGACTCCCCGGAGGATGCGTCGTCACGCATGCGGCGTGTCACGGAGGTCATCGACTGCTGGTACGACAGCGGGGCGATGCCCTTCGCACAGTGGGGTTATCCGCACGCTCCGGGATCGAAGGAGAAGCTCGACGCGGCCTTTCCCGCTGATTTTATCTCCGAGGCGATCGACCAGACACGGGGCTGGTTCTACTCTCTGCTCGCGGAGAGCACGCTTCTTCACGAGGGACGTGAGGGGCCGCATCCGTACAGGTCGTGCGTTGTTCTCGGGCACGTCTGTGACAAGGACGGCGTCAAGGAGTCGAAGCGGCTCGGTAACTACACGGCGCCTGGCGAGGCGCTCGACGCGCAGGGCGCCGACGCTATCCGGTGGTACTTCTACAGCCAGGGCCACCCGTGGACGAACGCGCGCTACGGTATCCCTCGCGTCGGTGAGGCGAAGAAGGACTTCCTGATTCGACTGCAGAATGTCTACAGCTTCTTCGTGATCTACGCGAACATCGACGGCTTCGATCCGGCCGCGGGCCTCGGTCACGCGAAGAACGTCGACTCCGAGACTCTCGCGCAGGGGGAGGGCTACCGTCCGGCGGCGGAGCGCGGGCTGATGGACCGCTGGATCCTCTCCGAGCTGCAATTCGCGATGCGTACGGCTCGCGACTCGCTCGACAAGTACGACATCCTGGGAGCTTCGCGCGCGCTCTTCGACCTCGTGGACAGGCTCTCGAACTGGTACGTGCGGCGCAGCCGAGCACGGTTCTGGGGTGAGGGAATGACCGAGGACAAGCTCGACGCGTACTGGACGCTCTACGAGTGTCTGGTGAACGTGTCGCGACTCGTGGCCCCGTTCACTCCGTTCTTTTCCGAGGTCGTCTACCGCAATCTGGTCGTCGGTCCCTGGGGGGGCTCGCAGCCCGAGAGTGTTCATCTCTGTGATTACCCGTCGTCGACGGAGGCGCTCGTCGACGAGACGCTGTCCCGTCGCATGGGCGTGGCGCGCGAGATCGTCGAGCTCGGCCGGGCTGCACGCGTCAGCGTCAGATTGCGCGTGCGCCAGCCGCTCGGCGAGGCGATCGTCGTCGGCGCCGACGCGGCGGTCGCCGACGACACCACGGAGCTCCTTCCCCTGGTCGAGGAGGAGCTCAACGTCAAGAGGATCCGCTTCACCGACGATGCGGACCGCTACGTCGAGTACATCCTCAGGCCGAACTTCAAGAAGATCGGTCCGCGACTCGGCAAGCTTGTCCAGAAGCTCAAGGGCGTGCTCGCCGCCGCCGACGCGAAGGCGCTGCGCGCGGAGCTCGAGGAGCGCGGCGTTTGCCGCATCGATGTCGAGGGCGAGGCGGTGGAGCTGACTCCGGAGGAGATCGAGGTCCATCTGGAGCCGAAGGAGGGCTACGCGGCGCGCTCGAGCCGCGGGATGGTCCTCGTGCTCGACACCAGCGTCGACGACAAGCTGCGCGGGGAGTGGTGGGCTCGAGAGGTTGTCGCGTGCGTCAACTCGCTACGCGGCGAGCGCGGGCTCGCGTACCAGGCGCGAGTTCGTCTGCGCGTCGCCGCCGGAGACACGTTGCGAGCCGCGCTGTCGCAGCACGAGGCGTACCTCGGCGGCGAGACGCTCGCCGAGTCCGTCGACTACGTCGACTTCGCAGGAGTCTCGGCAGGCAAGGCAGGCAAGGCAGGCGATGAGGCCTTCGCGGTCGACTTCGACGTCGTCGGGTAGTCGATTCGCCTTGCGGGGTCGGGGCGGTCGGGGCACGGAGTTACAGCGCCGAAAAGCGTTTGCATCGAGGGGCTCCTCGCGTAAGTTGAAAGCCGCTTTTTCGGACAGATCCAGAACGAACATCACTGTCGAGAAGGGAGGACGGATGAGGTCTTTGCGACGGACTCTTGTCGGGATCTTTGCGGTCGCTCTTTGCGCGTCGACCGCCGTCTACGGGGATTCACACTCACTCTTCGACGGCAAGACCCTCGATGGGTGGTCCGGCAAGAGCGGGCTCTGGTCGGTCAAGGACGGCGCCATCGTCGGATCGACGAAGCCTGGCGGCATCAAGGGCAACACGTTCCTCGTCAGCGCGAAGGAGTACGAGAACTTCGTGCTGCGCCTCAAGTTCAGGTTCGATGGCACCGGCAACAGCGGCATCCAGTTCCGCAGCGCCAGGGTCGGCAAGCCCGAGGATCACGCGATCGCGGGCTACCAGGCCGATATCGGCAGCGGGTACCACGGTAGCCTCTACGACGAGAGGCGTCGTGGCATGCTGCAGGCGGCGCGAGCGGACTGGGTGAAGAAGTTCATCCGTCTCGACGGCAAGAAGTGGAACGACTACGAGATCCGCGCGATCGGTAATCAGGTCACGCAGACCATCAACGGTCTCGTCACGGTGCGTTACACCGAGAAGGACGACAACATCGCGCGGAAGGGGCACATCGCCCTGCAACTTCACGCCGGTCCGCCGATGGAGATCGCCTACAAGGACGTCGTGATCGACGAGATCCTGCCGAAGAAGCTGCTCTTTGTCACCCACTCGGCGGGCTTTCGCCACGGGTCGATTCCGACCGCGCACAAGGTGCTGACGAAGGTCGGTGTCGACTCGGGCTACTTCGAGGTCACGGCGACGAACGACACCGACCAGATTTCCCGCGCGGGACTCGAAGGCTACGACGGGCTGTTTTTCTACACCACCGGAGATCTGAAACGATTCCCGCTCAGCGAGGCGAACCGTGACTACATGATCCAGTGGGTCAAGGACGGTCATGCGTTCGGCGGCTTCCACAGCGCGACCGACACCTACAAGGACTGGGAGCCGTACTGGGAAATGATCGGCGGCAGCTTCGACGGCCACCCATGGCACGAGGAGATTATCGTCGACATCGAGGATCCGACCCACCCGTCGGTGACGCACCTCGATACACAGTGGAAGATCAAGGACGAGATCTACCAGTTCAAGAACTACTCGCGTGATCGGCTCCACATCATCGCGAGCATGAACCCTGCCTCGGTCAAGGGGAAGGGCAAGCGCAAGGATGGCGACTACCCGATCGCGTGGTGCCGCGCGTTCGGCAAGGGCAAGGTCTTCTACACTTCGCTCGGTCACCGCGTCGACGTCTGGACGAACCCGGTCTACCAGAAGCACATCGAGGGCGGCGTTCTCTACGCGCTGGGCATCTCCGGCTACGAGGCCGACGAGACTCCTGGCCTTCCGAAGGCGCCGGCGAAGTTCGAGCCGCTGCTGACGGAGTCGCTGGCCGGCTGGACGAGGCACAAAAAGGCGCGGTGGACCCTGGAGGACGGGGTCCTCTCCGGCCGCGGCCCTCAGGGCCACCTCTTCAGCCCGAAGCAGTACGTCAACTTCCATTACAGGGCGGACATCCGCGTCGGCGAGAACTCGAACAGCGGCATGTACTTCCGCACCCAGCTCGAGGAGGACCTCGCGAAGCAGCCGGGCTGGCCGGACGGCATGGAGGCGCAGGTCAACAGCACGCACGGCGATCCGGTGCGCACGGGAAGCCTCTACCAGTTCGTCAAGGTCTTCGAGCAGCTGATTCCCGTCGGGGAGTGGGGCACGCAGGAGATCATCTGCCGTGACGAGTTCATCGTGATCAAGGTCAACGGCAAGGTCACGGTGAGAGGCAAGTTCCCCTACGACTACAAGAAGCACTTTCCGAAGGGACGTTTTGCGTTCCAGCAGCACCACCCGGGGAGCGAGGTCGACGTGCGGAACGTGCTGGTCCGGGAGCTGCCGTCGAAGGCGGACTGATTCCGTCACGGGCCGAGCGCCGCCAGGACGGTCGAAGAGCCCCGCGTCGGTCTCGAGGAGAGAGTCGGCGCGGGGCGCCTTCATGTCCGGGGAGCCGGGGATGCTCGCGTCTCGGCGATCCTCTCGCACGAGAGAGCATCCACCTTGTCACCTGCGCTTCTCGACGTCCGCGGGCGCTTTCTTGCCGCGCAGGTCCATGCAGAGAATCGTATGCTCGTCCCGCAGGTACAGCAGGCCGCCCGAGAGCGTCGGCACCGTCCACGCCGGCCTGCGCAGAACTCTCCGCAAGCGGGCGAGCTCCGTGTGACCCGTGGGGTCGAGCTTCAGAAGCGCCAGGTCTCCCCACTCGCCGAGGGCGATGAAGTGTCCATCGGAGTAGATCATCGAGCCGCGCAGGAGATAGCTGCTCCACTCCCACTTCACCTTGCCGGTCGCGAGCTCGACGCACTTGAAGACGGCGTCGGGCTCGTTGCGGCCGCTGAAGGCGTAGATGTGGCCGTCGAGGTAGCTGACGGGTGACCAGTGTATGTCGAGAATGCGGCCGCGCTTTGTGAGGTCGTCCTTCCAGAGCTCCTCGTAGCTGTCCTTCTTGATTCTCAAGCAGACACTGCCGGTGCGATAGGTCGCTGAAAAGAAGAGGATGTCGTCGACGACGAGCGGAGTCATGGCGTTGACCGACTCGTGTACACGTGAATGCCAGTCGTACTTCCAGCGCTGCTTCCCCGTGCGGGGGTCGAGGTCGGACATGCCGCCGCGGTGGAAGACGAAAAGATGTCTTGCTCCATCGATTCGTGCGATCGTCGGCGCCGAGTACGAGCCTCCATCGGTTCGCGTCTTCCAGATCGTCTTGCCTGTCCCGGCGTCGAGCGCGAAGGCGAAGCCGTCGCGGACACGTCGTCCAGGGACGAACCCGACGCCGCCGAGGTGGAAGTAGATCACGCCCTTGTCGATAAGCGGGGTGGCACCGGTGCCGAAGAAGTTCTGCGGGATGCCGTGTCTCTTGCGCAGATCGACGTTCCACCGACGCTTGCCGGTCTCGAAGTCGATCGCATGGAGATCGCCGTCCGGGTCGAGCGTGTAGACCACGTCTTCGTGGACCTCCGGACAGCAGCGAGGCCCTGCGCTGTATCCGTAGCGATCCGTGTAGTCGGTCTCGTAGGAGTAGCGCCATCGGCGCTCGCCAGTCTTCGCATCGAGGCAGTCGAGATGATTCTCGTCGTCGATGCGGTGGAAGAGCACCACCCGACCCTTGACGACGATGATGCCGCTGTAGCCGAGTCCGATTTCCCGGCTCCACAGCCGCGGCGGCCCGTCCTCGGGCCACTGCTTCAGCCAGCCGGTCTCCTTCGATACCCCGTCGTAGTCGGGGCCGAGCCAGCGCGGCCAGTCGAGCGCGACCCTGTCGCCGGCCGGCCTGTCGCGGGTGACCGTGTCCTCGGCCGTCCTGCCGCCGGCGGCCGTGTCGGGTCGCGCCAGGCACGATCCGATGGTAAGCGCGACGAGGCCTGGAACGGTCCGACGAGTGATCTTCGACATGCGTCTCTTCCTCGTTTGTGGCGAGCTCTCAGCCATTCCCGGTCGCCAGCCGGCGGACGTCGCCTTCTCGTACGGTGAAGCCCTCCTTGTCGAGATGCTCCAGCAGGGGGATGCTGTACTTGCGCGTCGACTCGAGCACGTTCTTGGCGTCTGACGCCGTCATCTCGCCGTTGGCCAGCAGATGCTCGCGCAGGCAGCTGCGTGCTTTCGCGAGCGCTTCGCTGTGGAAGTAGATCCCCTCCGACAGCTTGTGCAGATCGCCGCGCTCGTCGAGGAGGTCGTAGATCTCCGTTGCCGTGTCCTGCTCCCAGGAGTGCTGTCTCGCGAGCTCGGACGGAGTCGGTGGCTGGAAGTTGCTCTCGAGAAGCGTGCGGAGAATCTCGTCGCGCATCGACTCCTCGGCCTCGGTCAGTGTCGGGCCGAAGTCGCGCCAGCGGATGCGTCCTGACCGGACCGACTCGATCTCGCCGGACTCCTGGAGACTCGTCAGCAGATCCTCCAGGAAGACATCGTGGCACGCGAGCTGCTGCTTGAGCTGCGACTTGTCGTGAAGCAGGCTCCGGCGGTTCTTCTCGAAGAACCGCGCTGCCGCTTCGCGTGCGGCGGTCGCTCCGTCGTCGAGCTTGACGGTCGCGAAGAGCAGGCCCGCCCGGCTCGCGCGGCGTGCGAGATTCTTGTCGGCGAGCAGTCCGACGAGCTCGCGAGCTTCCTCGAGCGGGATGCCCGTGCGCAGTGCGAGCTCCTTCTCCGTCACCGCGTCGAAGCCGGCGGCCTCGAGCTGGTGGAGGACGAAACGCTCGGTATCGCCGAGCACCTCGTGCTTGCCGCGCAGGTCGTCGATGACGTAGTCCTTGCCGGTCTTGAGCCGGTAGCGTGAGCGATCGAGGATCTCACCGCCGCCGATCGTCAGCATGGGGGAGTGAAGCCGTAGCACGTAGCGATCGCCGGGCGCCGCGACGACCGGCTCGACGAGACGAAACTGCACGAATCCGTCCTCGCCGGGTTCGAAGATCTTCCTGTCCAGGAGATAGACCTTCCCGAGCACCTCGGCCGTGCCGGTATGAAGCCGGATCTCGGTCTGGTGCAGGAGCGGCCGGTGGTTGTCGGGCAGGTAGCGCAGGCGCGCCTCGAACATCGTCGAGCTCGAGAAGTACCCCGGCTCCGAGACGACCATGCCTCGACGCACGTCGCGGTAGTCGATGTCCGAGAGGTTGATCGCCGAGGAGTGTCCCGCACTCGCGCTCTTCGCTGCCTCCTTGTACGCCTGGATGCCGCGGATGCGCCCCTGCTTGCCGAGTGGCGAGATCTCCAGTGTCGCGCCGACCTCGGCGGTTCCCGAGACGGGGATGCCGGTGACGACCGTGCCGAAGCCCTTCGGCGAGAACACACGCTGCACCGGCATGCGGAAGATGCCGCTCTCCTCGCGAGGCTGGATCTTTTCGATCTCCGCGTGGAGGGTGTCGACGAGCGCTTCGAAGCCCTCCCCGGTTTGTGACGAGATCTCGACTACCGGAGAGTCTTCCAGGAAGGTGCCCTCGAGCGACTCGCCGAGCTCCTCCCGCACGAGCTCGACCATCTCGCGCTCGATGAGGTCGATCTTGCTGACGACCACGATGCCGTGGCGGATCCCGAGGATCTGCATGATCGTCAGGTGTTCGCGCGTCTGTGGCATGACGCTGTCGTCGGCCGCGACGACGAGCAGGACGAGGTCGATTCCCGTCGCTCCGGCGACCATGTTCTTGATCAGGCGCTCGTGGCCGGGAACGTCGACGATCCCGATGCGCTTGCCGTCGCGAAGCTCCAGAGGCGCAAAGCCGAGGTCGATCGTCAGTCCGCGGTTCTTCTCCTCGGGGAGGCGATCCGGATCGATCCCGGTCAACCGCCGGACCATGCTGCTCTTGCCGTGGTCGATGTGTCCCGCGGTGCCGACGACGACGTTGAATATGGAGTTCTCGTTCCGGGTCATGGGTCTGGAGAGATCGACATCATAGCAGCCCGTCGAAAAAGTCAATTCGGTGCAAATGTGGCCGCTTCTCGTCCGCGGCGCCTCCTCGACGGACTGCCGGTCTCGGTGCGCCCGAGCGGTCGGGCCTTGACGGGCAGTTGTCGACCTGCCGATCTCCGCGGCTTGACGCCCTCGGGGGAAGCGCCTAACATGGAGATCTCTCGGCGGCTTCCGGGCCACCGGGGAGGGTACGGGTGTGGGAGTACGCGCCGCGGGAGTTGGAGGTGGGACGCTCTGACGTTACACTTGATCGTGGCTTTCCGGAAGCGGCTTCCCGGAAGCCGCTTTCCCGAAGACTCTGGCCTCGTAGAACCCGTCCCGTGAAAGAAGTCTCATGAGCCGTCAGCAAGACCTGATGTTTTGCAAGATCGCCGTGGCGAATGGCATGATCTCGGAGGACCACGCCAGGAAGTGCCTTGCGATCGTCAACAAGCGTGAGCAAGAAAGTGGGCGGCGTCCGCACATCGGAGCGGTCTTCTCGAAGTACAACATCTTGCAGCGCCAGCAGGTGCAGATGGTTTACGAGGCCGTCGACAAGCGCATGGGAGGCGGCGTTCCGTCAGCCAGGGCGCTTCCTACCGCATCGCGTGGCGGCAGGCGCGAGCCTCGCGCGAAGCGCGGATTCGCCGGCCGTGACGAGCAGCCCACGAAGCGCAGGGTGGATCCGACGACTCTCTGGGTGGGGGTCGCGTTCGGTGTCATCTTCCTGGGTGTCGTCATCGCCCTCGTCGTCATGTTCGTGACGGGTGGCTCGAAGACCGGGCCGACGGGCGAGGACGCCTCGACGACGGCCAGCACCGGGGAAAGCGGCTCGGGCGAGTCACCTGCGACGTCGGAATCCTTGTCAACAGGCGCGGCCGGTTCGACCGGGGACGGCACGGACGCCGCCACCGCGGTGGCGATG
>CAYMLL010000025.1:0-42076 GCA_964390645.1 uncultured Planctomycetia bacterium
GAAGCCGCCACGGAGATGCCCACGCCGACGTCATCATCCACCATCCCCCCTCCAACGATGACGACCCTGGAGCGTCCCCCGTTCATTCCACGCAGGGTCACGCCCTTGGCCGTGATGTGGAGCTGTCTGGACAGCTCGTATCTTCCATCCTCCACCAGAATGGTCCCGTCCGGACGCGCGTGCTTGACGGCCTTGTGCAGCAAGTTCGCCGTGCCCACCCTCACAACCGCGGCGGCCTTCGGCCGCTTCCAACCGCAGCGCCCACACTCGCCGGCGACGTCCTTCTCATCGGCGTACAGAAACGATGTGACGACGACCAGTCCACTGATGACGACCGCTCTGCTCATCCAATCACACCCTTTACCACGTTGTCTCGCTGCCAGAGCTCGACCCATGGAGACACCTGGGAGAGACGCGCAGGGTTGACGGCGCTACCGTGTGTCTCGTCAGTCATCCGGCGCACGGTTTCCTCCGGGTAGCGCGGCTCGGACCGTTTCCCGGAAAGCCGGGATCGCCCGGGTGACCAGGATCGAGAGGCGCTGACGATGTGATACCCAGGGTGTGTCGGCCACGAGGAGCGACGGTCCGCCGCTTTCCCGCAAGCGCCCTACACGACTTCCGCAACACCCGTCCACGTCTCGTGGGAGCGTTCGAGATGTCGCAGCGACGATCGCCGTGCGGGCTCATTCGCTCGAAGGACGTGTTGATCTTGTAGGGAATCGGACGGAACAGTGAACTCGAATCCTCCCGCTGCGATGGACGAGTCACGCACACGCGACAGATCGAGTCCCTCCACCCGGATCAGCGGCCAGAGCTCGGGGATGTTCCGAGACCGGCGAATGCTGCCAACGACTCGCGAAAGAACACGTTCTCAGATCACCAGCTCTCTCGGTGTGTCGAACGCCCGACGGCTCGAGCCCTCCTGCAATCGTCGCGGCTCCCGCGCGAGGTCAGCCGTCTCCGCCATCGACGACACACCCCCCGTCCGTCTGAAACGATCCAACAGCCGCCTCTGCGAGGCTCTCCAGCAACGCGAGCTGCTCATCCCACACATATCGTTCCTCCACCCGACGACGACCTCGGGCGCGAAGCTCTCGAGCCTGCAACGGATCATCGAGGAGCTTCGAGACCTCGAGAGCGAAGCTGTCCGGAGTCTCGGCCACGTAGACTCCGTCCCCCTCGTCGACGTCCACACCCCGAAACGCGGCGGGAGTCACGACAACGGGCAGCCGCATGGACATCGCTTCGAGGACCTTGTTCTGTATTCCTCGCGCGAGGAACAGCGGAGCCACGGCGACGCTCGCGCGCGCGAGAAATGGGCGAATGTCTTCCTGGCGTCCCGTCACGGTCACGCCAGGCAGCGCACCGAGCCCCACAACCTGCTTCGACGGATGTGCTCCGACGATCGTGAACGTCGCGTCCGGGTGACGACGGCGTACGAGCGGAAGAACCTCGTTCGCGAAGAAGGTGACGCCTTGCACGTTCGGGAAATAGTCCATGACGCCCGTGAAGACGATGTCCTGGCCCGTCCTCGCGTCGCGGTCCTCGTCACTCACCTGGAAGTAGTCGAGGTCGACGCCGTTGGACAGAACCTCGACACGAGCGTCCGGCATGAGACGAAGGCAGTCTTCACGTTCGGACTCGGTTCGCAACAGTGTACAGTACGCCTTTTTCGCCAGCATCTGCTCGTACGCGAGGAGACGCTTACCCTCGACCCGAAAGACGGATCGACGCGGCCAGCCGTGAAAACGACAGTAGAGATTCCACTTGAACGAGTCGAGATCGACGAAGTCCGCAATCAACGGAGCGTCAGGGACAGCTTCGGCGTACTGGCCCATCGACGAGCAAAAAGATATGACGACGTCGAATGGCGTCTCCTCGTGACACTTCGTCAATCGACGAGCGAGCTCCTTGCAGCGAAAGAACGCGACGGAAAGCGGCTCGCCCGTGATCAGGGCCGTCAAAGCGTTCCACTTCTGGCGTGCAGGGGAGAGCTTCACGACCTCGACGCTTCGCCCTTGTTGGCGCAGCTGTTCCGCGTGCTGAAGCTCCTCGTCGGAGTCGGCGAGACACCCTACGGTGACCTCGTGCCGCTGCGCCAGGAAAGAGATCGCATTGTACGACGCGATCTTGTCGCCTCGATTCGGCGGATAGGGTACGCGCTGGCAGACGTAGAGTACCCTCATCTTGTCAGTTCGAGATCTGCCGGCGGATGACCGGACCGAGGCTGTTGGTGATCGAGAGCGGCAGTCGCCTCCAGACTCGCACCGCAAACGAGTGGTCGGTGGGACGAACGCCGTCGCTGGCAACCGATCGACCGGAATCATCGATGGCGGACCAGGCGAGCGCATGCTCCCTCGCTCCCCACTGGACCTTGAACCGGTGGGTACCCGCTCCAACCCAGGAGCGACCGAAGTCGAAGCTCTTGATTCCGTCCTCCACGCAGTCCGCGAGAACTCGCCAGTAAAGGCAGTGATTCGGACACCAGGTGAACACGCTGCGCAACGACGATGCCCACGGCACGGTGACCCGCTCCCCGTCACGGAGCGCGATGGCTCCTCCGACAACGCCTCCCCCGGGCTCTTCGATTACGTAGAGCGAGCTGTTTGAGCCGAAGGCGGTCAAGACGGAGTCGAGAAAGCGCCGGCCGTGCACGGGCGATCCGAGGTCCCGCATGTTCTCCGAGAACACGCGATAGAACTCCCCGAGTCGTTCGGTTCCGCAGCGCTGAGCGCTGAGGCCACCCTTCTCCGATTTGCGGATCTGGTTGCGGACCTTCGGCTTGAACGATTTCCACAACGCGTCCGTGGTCGACGGGAGATCGAGCACGAGCGTCACGCGCTCCAATTCGCGAACGTCGTCCGCGGCAAGACAGCGAATCTCGACACCCGTGGCGCTGATCTCGCGCGCAAGCGAAATCGCGTCGTCGGTCAGCTTCCCCGCAACCGCCGGAGTCTCGGCGAGCACGCCCGCCTGATCGAGAAAAGGCAACGACACGAGCCGACCGTCAGCGAGAGGACCTCGCATGTGAACCATCGGCAGAACACCGAGCCACTCCTGGCCGCGACAGGCAGCGAGATAGTAGCACGATTTCCGGTAAGAGCCCTCGAACGCTGCACGCCACTCGAATCGGTGCCCGAGGTTGGCCCGCTTGGACGACTCGACGAATGCGTTCCACGTGGCTCCTTCACTCGAATCGACAAGCCGACACTCCACGCCATCGAGAGAAGGGCCTTCGCCGGAGCGCGACTCCGATTGTTCCTGGTGCAGGGTGAGCGCCATGCGTGCCGTCTACTCCAAGTCTCGTTCTACCGGCTCTGGTCGTCCGACGGTGATTCTGTCGCCGAACCGGCGACCTGCCAGCGAACCGCCTCCCCTTCATCTGTCGGTCGAATCAAACGGAGAGAGTGAACCAAAGTGAGGAGGAACGAGGCCGAGAAGACGTCGAGCATATGCGGCCGAGGCCCTATTTCTGCCGATACTACGAGGATGCCAGATCCAAGCAGGAGCCCCGGCCCGGATTGTCCATGACCAATCTGCCAGGAACGAGAGCCCTCTTCGCCTGGGCGACGTCGAGGCAAGATCTCGGGCTCCAACCGGTCGAAGCACCCACCTGCGGCCGAGTCAGCCCTCGCACCTTGCCCGGGTCCTCTCCGATTCGTTCTCGCGATGGTGCACTCGCGAACCGTCCGGGCCCGTGGTCTCCATCTCGACGCCCGGGCCTTCGCTTCTGCTCGATCCTCCACGACGGACGTTTTTCTGTGTAACCCGGACTCACCCCGGCGCCCCGAAACATGAGCCAGCTCGTCAACTTACTCCACTTGGCCTGCCTGGTCTCCTGCATCGCGACCGCGCTCACAGCATTGCTGACCCGGAGACTCGGGCCGCGGTCATGGCTGCTACCGCTGTTTCTCGTTCCCGCAGGGCTTTCCGGCCTCGCGCTGGCCCTCGGTGACTACCTCCATACGTGGAGCGAGGCCAGCGCCAAGAACGCAGCCCTCTCCCTGATCGTCCTGGCAGTGCCCGGCGCATTCCTGTACTCGAACAGCCTCCGCAGATCGGAGGACTCTCGGAGGCGGCTCGCGGTTCGTCTCCTGGATGCGCTGGTAGCCATCTCGGCGATCGTTATCGGGACCATGCTCTTCGACCTGTCCCTCACCGAAGGCGTCGAGGACGACCTGAATCAAGTCCACGTCCGAAGCACTCGATACCTGGCAGGACTCTTCCTTGTCAGCACGGCAATAATCGTCCTCGCGGCCCTCGAACGAGTGATCCGATCCGCCGAGGATCACGTGAGATGGGAGATCAAGTTCGTCGTTCTGGGTATCGGAACCCCGTTCGTGTCACTCATCTACCTGGGAACGAGCCTCCTCTCACGACCAGGTCTTCACACAGGCACTCTGGCCACGATGACACTGTCTCTCCTGCCTGCCTGTGGCATGATCTGGATCGGCTGGAAACGCGGCACGGGGCGTGGTGGCGTGCGCATCTCACAAGGGCTCACCTACAGCACCGTGACGCTCGTCGGCGTCGGAATCTACCTGCTCGGCGCTGGATCCATGGCAACGTGGACGACGAACCTGCTCGGCGTCGGACCCAACGCCCGCGTACTCGTTACGGTCATGCTGTCAACGGCACTCATCGCGCTGCTGTTGACCACTCGCGTGCGGCACCGTTTGCGCGATTGGGTGCGCCTGCACATGTTCTCCGGAACTTACGACTACCGCGCAGCGTGGCTGGAGGCGTCCCGGACGATTCGAGCCAACGACCCCCCGGAACTCGCCGGCGACGCCCTTTGTGCGATCGTCCAGCGCACGGTCGGGTGCGGGGATGTCTCCGTGTGGTTGTGTGACAGGGAAGGAGACTCGCTCGCTCCATTCTGTGCACGAGGGCCTGCGGCTGACGACCTTCCTCACCACATCGAAGGTGTCGCCGAGTCGCTTCGCGACCACGTCGATCCAATCTCGTATGTTCCGGGTCGCCCCGCTGCCGACACGAGGCTGACCATGTTCTTTCGCCAGACCGGGACCGTCTTGCTCATCCCGATGCGCTCGGCCGACGAGACACTCGGTCTTCTGGCGGTTGGCAGGAATCGTAGCGGCCGTGAGTTCGATTGGTACTCCCGCGAGTTCCTGCGTGCCTTGACGAGACACGCCGCCGGCGAGTTCCACAAGCGGAAGCTCCTCGACGGGCTGGTGCAGGCAAAGGAAGACGAGGTCTTTCGCACGTTCTCGACCTTTCTTCTACACGACCTGAAGAACTACTCGTCGACGCTGTCGATGATCGCCGAGAACGCAGTCCGCCACGCCGACAATCCGGCCTTCATCGAGGACGCATTCACGTCGATTGTCGACACCGCACGCAAGATGAAGCACCTGTGCGGAAGCCTCCGGACCTTCTCCACCAGCGCCGGACAGGACCGCCGCTCCAGCGACCTCACTCAACTGATCGACGACACGATCGACGAGATGCGTCAGGCGCTCGCACAGAATGTCACCGTCCGCCACGGTGACCTGCCAACGGTCCGAGTCGACCAAGATGAAATCGTCAAGGTCCTCCAGAACCTCGTGCTCAACGCCGCAGAGGCCTCGTCCTCCGGTGCCGATATCCTGCTCGAGACCACGCACGGAGACGGAGAGATCCAGATCACGCTGCACGACCAAGGCTGCGGAATCTCACCGGAGTTCCTCGAAGATGGCGTCTTCACGCCGTTTCGAACCACGAAGTCTACCGGACTCGGCATCGGGCTCTTTCAATGCCGCAAGATCGTCGAGGCCCACGGCGGGAACATCTCGATCGAAAGCGAGAAAGGGAAGGGAACAAAGGTGCGCGTGTCGCTTGCGATCGATAGCAGGGATACCACTGATCGTGACCGTCCAGACCAGGTACACACAGCCGTGTCGCATGAATGACGCCAGTTAATCGGTCTCTCGCCACCGATCGACGTCTTCCGGCAGCGGTTAGCCGAAGA
Source organism: uncultured Planctomycetia bacterium (assembly GCA_964390645.1). Lineage (GTDB taxonomy): Bacteria > Planctomycetota > UBA8108 > UBA8108 > UBA8108 > CAYMLL01. The sequence goes on from CAYMLL010000025.1 coordinate 5,972, forward strand.
CCACCTCATGAGGTAGTATTGTCTGGAGCGTACCCGCGGGTAAGTCGGGTCGTCTCCCCCGGTGTCTTCACGGAGGTGCGATCCAGACGTGAGCTGCGAAGCTCCACGCAAGGTCCTCGTCGTCGACGACGAGGAGCAGATCCGCAAGCAGGTCCAGTGGGCGCTCGCGGACGACTACGATGTCTATGCGGCGAGTGATCGCTCGCAGGCCATCAACGTCTGCCGTCAGGAGGAGATCCCCGTCATTCTCCTCGACCTCGGCCTGCCCCCACATCCCCGAGAAGCGTCGGAGGGACTCGCCGCGCTCGACGAGATCCTCGATGCGAATCCGATGGCGAAGGTCATCATCGTCTCCGGCAACAGCGACCGGCAGAACGTGGTCGCGGCAGTCCGGCAAGGGGCTCACGACGTGTTCCCCAAGCCGATCGACCTCGATCAGCTGAGGGTGGTACTCGCACGAGCACACACCAAGCTCGAGCTCGAGGTAGAGATCGAGAGACACGAGGAATCCGTGCCGGATCCTGGCGTGGAGTTTGCGTCTATTCTCGCGAACAGCCCGTGCATGCGTGAGGTCTTTCGCACCGTCGGTAAAGTCGCCTGCAAGGACATCCCCGTACTGATCACCGGTGAGAGCGGCACCGGCAAGGAGTGCTTCGCGAGGTCGGTTCACGGTCTGAGCCCGCGCAGCAATGGTCCCTTTGTCGCGATCAACTGCGGAGCAATCCCCGAAAGCCTGCTTGAAAGCGAGCTCTTCGGGCACGAGAAGGGGGCGTTCACCGGCGCTGACGTCCAGCGGCCCGGCAAGCTGGAGTGTGCGAATGAAGGAACGCTGTTCCTCGACGAGGTGGCCGAGATGCACACCACCTCACAGGTCAAGTTGCTGCGGTTCCTGCAAGATCGTACGATCGAACGCGTCGGCGGTCGCCAGGCCATCTCCGTTGACACACGCGTCGTGGCGGCGACCAACGTCGACCTCCACAAAGCCATCGCCCAGGGAAAATTCCGCGAAGATCTCTACTTCCGCCTCGCCGTCGTTCCTATCGAGCTTCCGCCCCTGCGCGAACGCGGGGACGATGTCGTCCTCCTTGCTAACCACTTCGTCTCGCTCTACTGCAAGGAGCTGGAAACACCGCCGAAGAAGCTCTCGAGAGCGGCAGCAACAGCGATGCGGGCGTTCCCGTGGCCCGGCAACGTTCGCGAGCTACAGAACCGAGTGAAGCGAGCGGTCGTTCTCGCGGACGGAGCGACGATCGGAGCGGAAGAGCTCGAGCTCGAATCGACCGGACCGACAGCTCGGGTAAGCGTCCACGCGTCGCTGAAGAAGGCCAAAGCACTGTTAGAGCGGGAAATGGTCGCAAAAGGCCTCTCCGAGAACGACGGGAATATCTCGCGCACCGCACGCGAACTAGGGATCAGCCGTCCCACTCTTTACGACCTGATTTCGAAGTACGGGATCTGAAAAACGTGCGACCCATCGACAGCCACATCCAGTCAGGGCGGCGACAATCCGGAAACGAGGCTCCGGAACCGCGAACACAGACAGCCCTGGCAGAAAGACCGGCCGGAGAGCGACGTCCCGGAAAAGCAGTGGACCCATACGCCACGACGACCGTGGCAGAGATACTGCGAAAGAACGCTTTCGTTCTCTTTCTGGCGACCCTGGCCTACCTTGTGCTGTTCGGGCCGACCCTCATGAATCTGGCCGCCTACTGGTCCGAAGATCCGGACTTCTCGCACGGCTATCTGATCCCCGTCATCAGCGCCGTGATACTCTGGGGGAAACGGGCAGAGATCGCGAAGTTGAAGGCAAGGCCGTCGATGCTCGGATTGATATCCGTCGGCTTCTTCGTCTGCCTCTTCTTTGTCGGTCATCTGACTCGTACGAACATCGTTCAACGCGTAGCGCTCTGGGGCACGCTCATCAGTGGTTGCTGGGCCGCATTCGGCTTCCTTCTCCTGCGCTCGAACATGTTCCCGTTCCTCTACTTGCTGCTGGCGATCCCGCCGCACTACGCACTGCTCAACTCGATCCGCCTCGAGTTGAAGGGATACGCCACGGTCCTCTCCGCGGACGTTCTCGGGCTATTCGGCGTCGATGCATCGCCCCAAGGAAACGTGCTCCTCGCCGAAGGAGCTCGCCTCGAGGTCGCCGATGCGTGCAGTGGAATTCGTTCCCTGGTGGCAATCATCGCTACCGCGACTCTCTTCGCGTACCTCTTCCGCGCCGGCTTTCTCCGGGGCTCGATTCTCGTGGCCACGGCCATTCCCGTGACGATCCTGATCAACGTGCTTCGGATCGTCACGGTCGCGGTCTCGCTAATTTTCCTCGACGTCGACCTGACAGCCGGGGCACCACACGAGGCTCTCGGATTCATCGTCTTCGGGCTCAGTATCTTGGCACTCTACGCCAGCTGGGCCTTCTACCAGTGGCTCTTTCACTGGACACCGGAGAAGGAGCCTGCATGACCCGCATATACGCCATCGCAACGATCCTCTGGATCGCTGCCGGACTCAGAATCGTGTACGACGGTTCACATCCCGGCGCCCAACCAACGCAGCCCGTCACGCCGCTGAGTGAGCTCCCACTCGATATTGTGGGCCAAGGATGGGAGGGCGAGAAGCTCACCCTGAGCGAGGCCGTCGAGACTCGCGCAGGAGTCGACGACTATGCAAAGCACGCCTACTGGAGCAAAACTGCGAGGTTCGGCCTCTACGTCGGGTACGTGATCGGCTTCAAGTCCAATGCCGTGCACAACCCCGACGTCTGTAACCCCGGAAGCGGCTACGAACTGGTCGCGAAGAACACGGTGACGATCCCGGCGCAAGGCCTCGACACGGACCTTCTCTTCAACGAGTACACGTGGCGCGACCCGATTACCGCCCGCCTGGTCTTCACCTTATCGACGTTCTGCTACAACGGGATCTTCGAGCCGAGCGAGATCAGGGTTCGCATGAACGGTTGGCGTGCGAACTACTTCTCCGTGATCACCCTGCAGGGCAGCTTCAGCGGCACCGAGAAAGAAACACGCGAGAAGTACTACGAGGTTCTCCGACAATCCGTTCCGGCTATTCTCGAGCATTTCCCGGACTAAGAGGCTGTTTCAAGACCCGCTCCGGTGGCCCGAGGCTGAGCCAAGCGGCGCGAGGCGAGCCGTACCGACGAGTCGATCTTACGGGGTCGATCGTCAAGGAGGAGCGACGAAGCCTTAGCGCCGCCGTAGCCGGACGAAGCCCGGTTAGGGTTCCGAAACAGCCTCCAGGCCTCTCGCGAGATGCGGTTATCACGCGTGACCTGTCCAGACCGTTCCGGAACGTCTCCGGAGCTTGTCACATCTGACGAGGCTCTGTATGTTTCTCTGGACGTTCGGTCTGAAACTGGGGATCTGCGCCTCTATCGCCTGTCTTGACAGGGCGTCCAGATGTCAATTCGGAGGACAGGCCTGGCCGATTCGCCGCAGAACACGAAAAGCTCGGTCCCGGCTGAGGTGTTCTTCTCTGACGATGCGGACATCCATGAGGGTCGTCGGATTCGCCCCCCGAGCAAGCAATCTCCCGGAACGAGAAGTGAACGAGAAGTGAACGAGAAGAGCCAGTCATGATAGCACGAATCGCTGCGGTACTTGTCCTGATCACCGTTATTGTCGGAGGCATCTGGTACTTCTTCCGAGACACACCGGCGAAGAAAGTCAGTCGATGGCGCGATCTGGTCCAGAACTACCTCGAGGAGGATCGGCTCGAAGATGCCGAGTTCTGGCAGGACGAGATCCTGAAGTACAGCGGCTCGGACCAGGACAAGATGGTCCGGGCCGAGATCGGCATGCGCAAGGGCACGCGGGCCGGAATCAAGGAAGCCGTCGCGATGTACGATATCGTCCTCGCGAGCGAGGACCCACGAGGACAGGTCGCGGCGCTGCACAGGGCCCGGGCGATGCGAGCGCTCGGCCACTACTACCAGGCCTACAACTCCTGTCTCTCGGTGATGGACCGTTTTCCCTTGCAGGCGACGATGTTCATGGCCGAGACCGCGAACGCGGCGCTGAATCCCTCACTGGCGGTGAACTACTACACACGAGCGCTGAAGTACGCTGACCGCCAGAACCTCCACAGTCGCGCGAGAGTCCACCGTGGGCTGGCTGATTCGTTCCTCCTGCTACGACGAATGAACTCCACAAAACCGGACATCGCTGGCCTCGAGGAGAAAGAGGCGAAGCTCCAGCTGGAGCGTCACGAACGCCGGCTGGAAAAATACAAGACTCGAGCAGCCGAGGAGTTGAATTCTGCGGTTGTTCTCCTGGCGTCGAGCGACCCGACGGAGACGGCTCAGGCACAGTCGACTGCCGTACTGCTCGCCAACCTCTTCCTGAAGCTCGGAAACGTGCGCGGTGAAGGCGAGACCCCGTGCTACACGGGATCTGTGCGCGTCGAGGAATTCGTCCGGTCCCACCGCAGACTGCTCGGAGATCTCTCGCCAGAGCTTCTCGTTCGTATAGGCGCGTTGCACCTGCGAACAGCGCACGAGGAACGCGGAGATCTCAAGGACACAAACGAGGCGGCCGTCGCCCTGCACAACGAGAAAGCGGAGAAGAACTTCCTGCAGGCTCTCGACGGCCTCTCACCGGACGCGGCTCGATCCCTGCTCGAAGGCCCCTTCGATACCACGACAGATCCGGCTATTCTCCAGCGGCCCGGTCGCGGCCCCTTCGGGAAACGCCAGGTTGGCAGTACGGATATCGATCGTCGCCGCAGGTACGTTCAGGCTTTCGCCTCAATCGTCAACGTCTACCTGCGCGTCGGTATGCCGCAGGCAATTCTCGAGGAAGATGCGTTCCTCGGTATTCGACGCCGACTGATAGATACCCAGGCCGTCGAGGAAACGTCCGTCCGCCGGCTCTTCACGATCCTCGAGGGATTCGCGCTGCTCAGCGTCGGCCAGGTCGACATCGCGAAGGAGGCATTCGACGGGTACATCAGCGGCGTCCCCGAAAACGAGCGCGCCGTCATGATCTTCCGGGTCGCGGAGCGTATTCACGACATCTTGCCCGACTCCTCGGTTCCGCTCGATTATCTGAATCGATTCGAAGAAACCGTCGGGAACGCGTTCGAGCGGATCGGTCCCCGGGTCAATCTGTTGACGAAGATCCGAGCTCGAACGGACCTGACGAACACGAACAGGGCTTCCGCCCTGCTCGCCGGGATCTCGCAGCACCTCCGAGAGGAGGCAACCTCACCCCAGGAGCATCTGATCGTCTCTCATGTTCTCGAGAAGATCGTGGACGCCGCTGCGTCCATGGCGTGGCTCGAGACGGCGCATGAGAAGTTCGGAAGCAACGAACAGATCCACCGCGCGCTCCTCTCGGCTCGCAGTCGACACGCCCACGATCTCGTCGAGAGTGGAGAAACCGCGGAGGCGATCGAGTTTTATCGTCGGTCCCTCGGAGCCCTCTTCGCGCTTTACGTTCGAGACCCCTCAGCGGACGACGAAGTACGACAGGTGATTGTCGGGACGATACGTGCGCTCGACACACTCGGCGGATCGCTCGAGACAGAAGACCCGCTCCGCGAAGAATACTCCACCACGCCAGTGAGTACGCGGGCGAAAATCACACGTTCGCTCCCCCACCTCTTTCGAGGTGACGGAAGGGCCGTTCTCGACGAGCTGGACGAACTCGAGGAAACGGACGAGACAGCCGCATTCCTCTCCTTCGCTCGCGGCAAATCGATCCTCATCTCGTCGACACCTGCCAATCGTTCGGAGGCCTTCGCCGCCGCCAAGAAACAGTTCACGAGGTTCCCCAGATTTCCAGCAAACCGCATCGAGCTCTTCGCCCTCGCGCTCGCAGAGACGCCTCCGAGTGAAGATGTCGACGACGCGCTGTTCACCGATCTCCACGAATTTGCGTCGGAGAGCGACAGCGGCAGCGTTGCCAAGTGGCTCCTTTCGGAAGCGCTGCAAAGACGCGTGCAGGCAGAGTACCGGGACGAGAATCGGAAGAACTCCGAAGTCGCGTACACCATGTCGCGTCTACAATCGACGCTCCGCAAGCTCATTCGCGACAAGCCGACGTTCACGCGGTCCTACCTCGCCTTCGCGAAGTCGTTCACGACAGGCGAACTCGACAGAACTGTCCGAAAACAACGCGAGCTCTTCAGAGTAGATTACGGCAGGGCTATCGCGGTTCTGCGTGGCGTTCCGATCCAGGACGAAAAGGTCCTCCTCCAACTCGCCCATTACTTGCAACGGGCGATCTCATCGAACCCCGACGATCAGGAAGAAGAGCAACGCACCGAGTATCTGCGCGAGGCGGTGGAACTGCTGGAGGTCGTCACCTTGCTACAGCCGACGCAGAGCCACTACCAGTCCCTCCTCGGCGTCTACATCGACCTCGGCGATTTTGACGCCGCCGAACTCGTTTTCGGGGATCTCGACAAGCAACGAACGCCCCTCCCGCCTTCCGACCAGGCGTTCGGCGAGTCGATCGTGAAGGGCATCGAAGTCATCGGTGGTATTCCGAGCCTGAGAGTGTCCTACTTCCGTCGGCTCCTGAATACCACCAGAGTGGGGGACGGTGCCCCGGCACGACACCGCGCGTTTCTCGGAGTGCTCCGTCGAAGGCTCGATCAGACGGACCACAGCGAGGGCATTCGCCACCTCTTCCTTGCCCACATCCTCGAGGCTCAGAAGGCGAACGCGTTGCCACGGCAAGCGGAGAAACTCCATGCTGACATGATCTCCCACTACGAGAAGAGCCTTGCTGCGTACGAGGCCGAGAGCGCGGAGGCCCCGATCACCGTGTTGAACAATCTCGCTTGGTACCTCGCGGAGTCCACCGAAGCGCCCCGACGCCAGCGCGGTCTCGAGATTGCCTCGATGGCTGTCGAACGGGTTCCGGACCACCGCGAGGCCCCAACCGTCCACGACACATTCGCCTGGGCGCTCTACCGCAACGGCCGGTTCACCGAGGCGGAGGTTCGGCTCAAGAACGTGCTGAAACACGCTGACACACCGACCTACCGCTACCACCTTGCCCAGGTGCTCGTTTCCCTGCAGCGATATGACGAAGCGATCCGGTCTCTGCGTCAAGCGTTTGAATCACCGCTCCCTTTCCCGGAAGAAGCCGACGCTCGCCGGCTCGAGACGCACGTCCACACGAGGCGTAGCAAGACGCGAATGACTCCTCGTACGGTCGGGGCGCAACGGAGATAAGTACTCGATGAACCTCGACTCCCTGAAGAAACGGACACTGCGGATCCTCACCACGCCTCCGGAACTTCTGTACGCGCTCGGCCGCCACTGGGCGATCCTGGCTTCCTGCCTCTCTGTCGGCGTGATCGTGACCGCTGCAAAGGTAGCGACCGACCCTCTGCACTACGAAGGAACGGCGACCCTTATCGTCGACACGAAGGACCCGGTTGCGGGCGGTCAGCTGCGCGATTCTCGGGATCAGGTCTCACGTCGGCTGAACGAACAGCAGACGATACTGCTGGGTTCGACGACGCTTCGCCATCTCGTCAAGGAGCTGAAGGTCGACCGCGTTCTCAAGCAGAGCATGAACCCGGAGGAGCGGCAATACACAGGCGCTCGCGAGATCGCCAACCGTGTACGAAAGCAGATCGCCGACAGTCTCGAATGGCTCGAGAACCCCACGTCCAACGACTGGGGGGAGGAGCGCCAGATACAACTGGCGATCCGGGGATTCCGGTCACGATCACGCGTCACCGTCAACGGGAAAAACAACACGATCCGCCTCTCCGCATACGGCGTCGACCGCGACATACTCCGTCGTGAAATCGAGACCTGGATCCGCGCCTACAAGAGTCGCGTGAAACAGATGCACCAGGAGGGCACCCAGGCGTACCTCAACGATCGGATCGGCCACTACGAGAGAGTCGCAGAGGCAGCGCGCATCGACCTCAACGAGTATCGCAAGGCCAACCCCCGTGTCTCGCAGACAGAGACAGAACACCTGCACGAGCAAGTCGTCGAGTGGCGCCTTCTGCGCAGCGACCTGGAACGCCGCCTCGACTTCTTCGACGAAAGTCTCCAACCAACGGTCGCGGCAAGGACCAACGCCACGAGCTCGACAATGGCCCCCGAAGTCGCATGGCTCAAGACCCGCAGCCATACTCTGCAACTCGAGATCGACGAGAAGACCGCGACGAAAGGCCCCCAAAGCCGCGTCGTCCAGAATCTGAGGGACCGCAAGGAAGTCATGGACGCTCGGCTCGCCAGCATGGACGTCGATGAGACGAGCAGCGAGATCTCGACCAGTTCTGTCGCAAAAAAACGCCGGAAACGACTCGAGGACCAGATGAACACGGCGACCGGGAGACTGGCGGAACTGATGATCCGCGAGCGCTCCTTGCGCGAGAGACTCGAGGAGCTTCAGCAGTACGAGAACCAGTACTCCCAGGCCCGGGAGCGAGTCAAGTTCTACAAGACGACCAGCCTCGAAGATGAAGATCGCGGCAAGCTGGCAGCGGTGCTTTCCGTTCGCGTCAGTGATCGCCCCGAGGTTTCCACGACTCCAGCAAACCGTTACCCCCACAAGCAGGTGCTTTTCGGCTCGGTCGGCGGATTGACCCTGGGCCTGATGGTGGCCATTTTCCTCGAAGTGCTGTCTGCGAGAATCCGGTTTCGAAACGACGTCACGAGTGAGTTCGGCCTACCCGTCGTCGGGGTGATCCCGAAGAGATAGTCATGACGAACAAGGCAGTAACCAAGACGAGGAAGCAGCCGGCTGCCGCCCCGTCTGTGGTAGTAAAGAAGACCGGCTCGGCGAACCTTCCCGCGACTCGCCACACGCAGGCGTCTCGCGAGCAATTCTCGCTCCTCGAATTCGTGGCAAGCAGCCGTGTTAACCTGCCACGCGAGCTGAAGGAGCAGAGACCGTTCCTCCGGTTTCTTCAGCGTGCCTGTGCGGACAAGGCTCTGGTGGAGCAGGTGCAGCGTTTCCGTGACGCGGTGGTCCTCTCTGCGATCGGCAACGCCTCTGACCAGGCAAAGCAGGCCGGAGATGGCCTGACCATCGCCGTCGCCGGAGCGAACGGTGGCGAAGGGGTGAGCTTCGTCTCGCTGATGCTGGCTCTCTCGCTCGGATCTTGCACGAACCGACGTGTCGCGCTGCTCGACGGACGGTTCAACGGTCCTCGCTTCAATGCCATGTCCGACCTCCTCGGCCTGTCGAAAAACTCGATAAGCCTCAACAAGGGCGCGAGTCAGATTCTCGGCTACTACAACGAGTCACAGCCGAACCTGTACTTCCTGAACAGCGCCGGCGACGAGCCGGAAGTCGAGTTTTTCTCCGACAAGCAGCTGAAGTTCTTCCTTGCCGATTTGCGTCAGCAGTTCGACTTCACGATCATCGATTCGCCGCCGCTCCTGAGCGGAACGTCCGGAGTCTTTCTCGCCCCCACCGTCGACCGGCTCTACCTCGTATCGTCGGTCCACAAAACGACGGCCAGCGACATCGATCGATGCATCGACCTGACGAAACAGGCCGGGTCCGAAATTACCGGCGTGGTGCTCAACCGGCAGAAAGTGCCGTTCTGGAGCAAGGCCGTCTGGAAGGACTTCTTCTATTGATCCCGGAGGAGGACCGGGATCAAATCACGCCGCCAGCCACCAGACCTCCGGAATAGAGCTGCGACGGGATGACTCCGAAGACGTACTCCGCGAGGATCTCGATGAACATCTTCGCTGCGTTCTTCTCCAGCTCGACCGTGTCTCCAGGTAGCAGGACGATCTCCTCGGACCCATCGTTGAGATCGATCGTGAACACATCGGGCTGCCTCGGGTTCGTGTAGCGACGCACGAGCGTGGCGGCCCAGGGCGCTCCGGATATTCGGGTACCACCGGCCCTGGCGATCGCGTCACGAAGGGTCATCAGCTGTTCCAGCGGAAGCGACCCAGGTCGCACGAACTCACCGATGAGCGTGACCTGCTCATCGCGTGGCGTCACCTGCACGCTGATCTCCGGTATGCGCCCTCCGGTCTGGTCCCTGACCGCGCTGCGCAGACTCTCCTGGAACTCCGGAATCGTCATTCCCTCGACATGAACGTGATCGAGAAAAAACATGTCGACGGTTCCATCGTGGAGAATGAGAACACTTGACTGGCTGAGGTCGTTGTCCTCCTCGTCGTAGAAGGAAACCGACAGCGTGTCGCCATCCTTCAGCTGATAATCCTCGAAGCGCTTGTCGATGACGTCCTTGTACTTCTCGTTGATCTCGCCGGGAGAAACAGCCTGGCAGGAGCCGAGAAGACCGACACAGAGAGAGGCGACGAGCAGGTTGCGGCACAAGCGGTAACCGAGCATGGCGAGCTGGCTCGAAATGTGTCCGGGCGCGCGAATTGACGACAACCGCACGCCGATGTTGTTCCCATGTTCCAGTACCCCTTCAAATCGGGTACGCCGAACGAAGAACTTTACGGCGTTTCTCCCCCAGATGTCCGGATGACTACCTTCAGGCTCTCTCTCCGGATCATGCTGCGCAGCGCGGCCTCGATATCAACGAGCTCCCGTTCCGCCGATAAGAGCAATCGAGCATCGAAGGCCCGGCCAGAGAGGAGATCAAGCGCCTCGCGAAACGTCGCGGGACGGTGATGGTAGACACCTTTCACGGTGATCTCCCCGTAGTGGACCGCGTGTGTGTCGAGCGGCACGGTCGTCCCGGGAGCGCAACCGCCGAAGAGACTCACGAGCCCCCCAGCCCGCACGGACCGGAGCACATCGCTCCAACCTTCCGGAACACCGCTGGCGTCGATCGCGACATCGAATCCCTTGCCGTCCGGGCTGGCTGCGACCACATCGCGAAACTGTCCACCACCGCGCCTGATCGGAATTGCATCGACTGCACCCAATTGTCGCGCGACATCAAGACGAGGAGGGTTGGGATCGGCGACGACGACACCGTGCCCCCGCGAGGCGAGCACGCCGACAAAGAGGAGTCCGATCGGGCCGGCACCGTAAACCACGACGCTCGACGGCCGACGAATCTCACACGAATTCACCCCGTGCACGACGCACGCAAGCGGCTCCGCAAGCGATGCGATCTCGAGTTCCAGGTCGTCAGCGATCCCGTAGAGACTGCGCGCCACAAAACGAGCAGGCAGAAGGATCAGCTCACCAAACGCGCCGTTCAGGTACTGCAGGTCGACACAGAGATTCTCCCGGTCGCTCTTGCAGTACTCGCAGGCGCCGCAGGCAGCCGAGTTCGCCACCGTGACACGATCGCCCACCCTCCAGGCGTCAACCTCGCCGCCGCAGAGCTCCACCGTGCCCGCCATCTCGTGCCCGAACGGACACGGCGGACGCAACATACGCGGATGACCGCCACGAAGAAAGACCTTCACGTCGGTTCCACACGTCGTCGCCGCACCGATGCGGACGAGGACCTCATCCGCCTTCGGGACGGGGACATCGACCACCCGGACCTCGACAGCCTCGGGGCCGATGAGACAGGCGACGCGTTGAGTTCGAGGAATCGACGAAGCGCTCACTTCAGCATCCCGGCTCCAGCAAGACCTTGAGCCCTCTGCGTTCGCGAACACGTTTGACGGCTTCTTCAAACTCATCGAATACGAAACGATGTGTGACGATCGGTAACGTCGCAAAACGGTCTTCAACGATCAGGTCCCAGATGCGATCCTGCTCGCCGAGGGATCCTGAGTAGGTGCTGATCACACGACGCTCGCTCTTGAACAGGTCATTGAGCTCGACGCCCGCGAGCTCGCCTTCCGGAGCGTGTGCGAAGAGTACGACACTTCCACCGGCTCTGGTCAACCGGAGCGAAGTCGAGAGCGCCTGCGATCCTCCGACCGTATCGAAGACGACATCCGCGCCCAGAGAGGTGACGCGCGAAACCGCTTCAACAGCTTCCGTCGGATCGAACGCGGCAGAGGCGCCGAGCTTCGTCGCCAGATCGCGGCGACTCTCCCGTGGCTCGATGACGACAACGCGCAGCTCTGGTAAGACCGCACGGAGCACAACCACGTGGAGCAAGCCCATGCTGCCGCCCCCGAGAACGACGGCGGTTCCGGACTCGCCGATCCCCGACCGCTCGACGCCTCGCAAGACGCACGAGGCCGGCTCGAGAAACACGGCAACTTCGTCGGCTACCCCCTGCGGGACAACACGAGCAGCCCTGCTCACCGCACGCTCTCGGATCAGCACGAGCTCGCTGAACCCACCTGGCTCGATGAGATTCTCTCGAAAAGCCACGCACATCGTCTGACTGCCGCGGTCGCAAAGATCGCACTCTCCGCACGCGACGTGATGCGGCGCGACCACACGATCGCCGATCGAGAATCCCGTCACACCGCTCCCGAGTTCCTCCACGATGCCGACGATCTCATGCCCGAGAACGGTGCCCGGCTGGACGGAGTCATTCGCGACCTTGAAGAGGTCCGTGCCGCAGAGTCCGCAGACTCGAAGCCGCAGCAGGATCTCACCTTTTCCAACAGTGGGTCGCGAGCGGACCTCGACACATGTTCGCCCCTTGCCCGTGTACGCGACGACTTTCATGCCACGAGGTTCATCGCAACTGGAAGACTCCGGCCGCGCCCATGCCTCCACCGACGCACATCGTCACCAGGGCGAGATGCCCACCACGACGACGGAGCTCCTCGAGAGCCGTGACGGCGAGACGTGCGCCCGTACATCCGAGTGGGTGACCAAGGGCGACGGCACCGCCGTTGACGTTCACCTTCTCCGGCGGCAGATTCAGCTCACGCATCACCGCAAGGGCTTGCACCGCGAACGCCTCGTTGAGCTCGATGATGTCGATGTCATCCAGCGTCACGCCCGCCTGTGCGAGCGCCTTCGGCACGGCCTCCACCGGACCGATCCCCATGATCTCGGGAGCAACTCCTGCGACCGCATAGGAGCGTAGCGTCGCGATCGGCTCGAGACCCAGCTGCTCGGACTTTTCTTCGCTCATGACGACGACCGCTGCCGCGCCATCCGACATCTGCGATGCATTGCCGGCGGTCACCGTACCCCGCGCTGCGAAGACCGGACGCAGCTTGCCGAGTCCGTCGACAGAGGTATCCGCGCGGGGACACTCGTCCACCTTGAACTCCACGTTCCGCGACTCGACGGAGCCGTTCTCTCCGGGCATCCTCAAGTCGAAGGAGTACGGAGCGATCTCGTGCTCGAACTTGCCGGCCTCGATCGCCGCAAGCGCCTTCCGATGACTCTCGAGGGCAAACTGGTCCGCCTCCGTTCGAGAGATATCGTACTTCTTCGACAGATTCTCCGCAGTCAAGCCCATGCCGAGGTAGACCTCCGGCCAGCCTTCCGCGAAGCAAGGGTTACCGTAGGTACGGTTGAACATCGCGACCCGGCTCATACTCTCGGTCCCGCCGGCGACAACAACGTCGGCGTGACCACATCGAACCTCGTCGAACGCTTGCGAGATCGTCTGCAGGCCCGATGAGCAGAACCGATTGATCGTCGCGGCGGAGGTCGTGACCGGAAGATCGGCCTTCAAGGTCGCGATGCGGGCAACGTTCATGCCCTGCTCGCCTTCCGGAATCGCGCAGCCGATGAGCACGTCGTCCACATCGGCGGGATCGAGCCCCTTCGAACGTGCTACGGACTCCCTGATGACGTGCGCGGCGAGGTCGTCAGGACGCACCGTTCGCAGCGTGCCCTTCTTGCCTTTCGCCATCGCCGTACGAACGCCACTGGTGATCACTGCTTCTTTCATCTTCCGGATTCTCCGTGTTCTCTCAGTTCCGCAGCGGCTTGCCGGTTTTCAGCATGTGGGAGATCCGCTCGAGAGTCTTCTCCTCTCCGAGAAGGCTGAGAAACACCTCCCGCTCGAGATCCAGCAGGTGCTGCTCCGTGACCTTGAACTCCGCGTCGATATCGCCACCACAGAGAACGTACGCGAGCTTCGTCGCGAGGAACTCGTCATACTCGCTGATGAATCCGCCAGCACGGTACTGGCTCAGGAGGATCCGCATCTCTGCGATCCCGGGCGCTCCGGCAACCGTGACCGCGTCCCGCTCGCGAGGAGCGCAATACCCGTCCTCGGCAAGCGAGAGCACGCGTCGCTTTGCGTCACCGAGCGTGCGATCTCGATTCATGCTCACGGCATCCCGTGAGCTCAGGAAACCGAGCCCGAAACCTTCCGCCGCGCTCGTCGATATCTTTCCGGTCGCGATGATCTCGAAGAAGTGGCGCACGTACCCGAAGGAGTCGACCGGAACGCCCTCGGGCGCTGCCTCCCCCGCACGACATGCCATCTCACGTATTCCGCCGCCTGCAGGGATCAGGCCGACTCCAAGCTCCACGAGCCCGATGTACGTCTCCGCGGCAGCCTGCACGCGATCACACGCGAGAGGGATCTCGCATCCCCCGCCGAGCGCCATGCCTTGCACCGCGGCGACGATTGGCCTGCCTGCGTATCGAATCCGCATGGCGGTCCTGTGAAAGTTGCGGATCAACGCGTCGATTGCGGTCCACTTCTGCTCCTTGGCCGCGCCGGCGAGTTCGACGAGGTTCGCCCCGACAGAAAAGTTTGTCGCCTGATTCCCGATGACGACGCCGGCCCAGCTGCCGGACTCGGCAACGTCGCACGCCTCGCTGATCATGTCGAGAGTCTCACCCGAGATGCTGTTCATCTTCGAATGAAACTCGACGCAGAGGACCCCTTCTCCGATGTCCAGAATGGTCGCGCAGCGATTCGAGCTCAGCGGCTTGCTGCGTGCGCGAACGTCGTCGAGAAGCAGCACTCCCCTGCGCCCCGGAACGGGCTTGCGGTCTCCGTTGGCGACGTTGAAGACGACCTCGCGTCGTTCCTCGCCGTCACCGACTCGGTCGTAGAACGACTCGTGCCCGCTCTCCAGGAGCTCCTCGACGAGAGGCGGCACGTCGACACCCTCACCGCGAAGGCGTTCGGCGGTCTCGCGCACTCCGAGCGCGTCCCAGAGCTCGAAGGGCCCGAGCTCCCAGTTGAAGCCCCAGCGCATCGCCCGATCGACCGAGACGATCTCGTCGCTGATTTCGGGCACGCGCCTCGCGCTGTACACGAGCGTCGTGGAGATCACCTTCCACACGTATGTCGCCGCCGCGTCGTCGCCCGATACGAGCGTCTTGATCTTCGCAGCGAGAGTCTGCTGCTTTTTCGCGGCGTCGAGCGACGCGAATCTGACCGACTTCTGCTCCCGGTACTCGAAAGCGTCGAGGTCGAGGACCAAGATGTCGCGACCCTGCTTCCTGTAGAAACCCGCGCCGGACTTCCGGCCAAGACGGCCCTCGGCAACCATGCGCTCGAGCCACTCGGGCGGCGTGAAGAATTCGCGACTCTCATCGTCCGGAACCAGACGATGACAGTTCTTCATCACCATGACCGCGACATCGATACCGACAAGGTCGTGCAGCCTGAAGGTCGCGGTCGCGGGCCGCCCGATGACCGGCCCGGTGATCGCGTCTATCTCCTCGATCGACAGCCCCGAATCGGCCTGAAATGCGCAAGACGCGCCCATACAGAAGACGCCGATGCGGTTGGCGATGAAGTTCGGCGTGTCCTTGCAATCGACGACACCCTTTCCGAGTCGAACCTCCGAGAATTCGCGAATCGTGTCGTACACCTCGGGGAGCGTCTCGGGACCTGTCACCACCTCGAGGAGGAACATGTAGCGCGGAGGGTTGAAGAAATGCGTGATCAAGAAATGGCGTCGAAAGTCGTCATCGAATCCATCGACGAGCAGGTTCAGCGCCAGACCCGATGTGTTCGAAGAGACGATCGATCCAGGGCGTCGCGCCGCTGCGATCTTCTCGTAGAGTGACCGCTTGACGTCGAGGTCCTCGGTAACAGCCTCGACGATCCAGTCGCATTCGCCCAGCCTGTCGAGATCGTCCTCGACGTTGCCGATCTCGACGAGATTCGCGTTCGTCTCCTGCATGAAAGCCGCCGGCTTCGAGTTCATCGCCCTGGCAATCGCCCCGGAAGCGAAGCGAGATCGGGCCTTCGGATCCTTGCACTCCTCCGGCGAGAGATCCGGGGGGACGATGTCGAGAAGCACGCAAGACACTCCGGCATTCGCAAGGTGCGTCGCGATGCCCGCCCCCATCGTCCCCGCCCCGATCACGGCGGCCTTCTTGATCAACATCCGTCTTCCTTTCAAATCAGGTCGAGCTCTTGCGCTGCTCCGTCCGCAGCCACTCCAGCCGCTCCTTCAAACGCTTCTCGTAGCCCTCCTCTCCGGGCGTGTAGAACGACCGACCTTGAAGGCCGCTCGGGAGGTACTGTTGCGACACCCAGTGTTCTCGGAACGCGTGCGGGTACTTGTACCCTTTTCCGTGACCCAGCCCCTTCTTGTCCCGGGACGGATCCTTGAGATGATCAGGAACCTCGTCGTCTTCCCCCATATCGACCGCTCGCAGCGCCTCGAAATAGCCCATCGTGCTGTTCGATTTCGGCGCCATCGAAAGGTGCAGGACGGCCTGCGTCAGCGCGAACTGGCATTCCGGAAGACCGACGAAGCGCACGGCGTCCTGCACGGCATTCGCGACGACGAGCGCCATCGGATCCGCCATACCGACGTCCTCGCTGGCAAAGATCAACAGACGGCGTACGATGAACTCCGGATCCTCTCCCGCCCGGATCATGCGGGCGAGCCAGAACAGAGACGCATCGGGATCGGAGCCGCGAAGACTCTTGATGAACGCGCTGATCATGTCGTAGTGGACGTCGCCGTCCTTGTCGTAGAGCAGCGCGCGTTGCTGGATTGACTCCTCCGCGACGGTGAGGTCGATGACGGTACGACCGTCATCGCCTGCAGGGGTCGTCACGACCGCCAGCTCGAGAGCGTTGAGAGCGTTGCGCGCATCCCCGGCGGCCAGCCGGATGATGTGCTCGATCGCATCGTCGCGCACCTCGACGCTCAACTTACCGTAGCCTCGCTCCTCGTCATCGAGTGCATGTTCGACAATGGTCCGCAGGTCGACGTCCTCGAGCCTCTTGAGCTCGAAGACTCGCGATCGACTGACGAGCGCCTTGATGACCGAGAAGTACGGGTTCTCCGTCGTCGCCCCGATAAATGTGATCGTGCCGTTCTCGACGTGCGGCAGGAGGGCGTCCTGCTGCGCCTTGTTGAATCGATGCACCTCGTCGACGAAGAGAATCGTCCGCCGCGACGGCTCGATCAGCTTCGGCTGCAGCCTCTCTCTCGCGCGCGCGACCACCTCGCGAATCTCCTTGACCCCCGCAAGAACGGCGTTGAGCGTCTCGAACGCCGAGCAGGTCGAACCGGCGATGACCCGGGCCAGGGTCGTCTTACCAGAACCCGGCGGCCCCCAGAAGAGCAGCGAAGTGATACGGTCCGCCTCGATCGCCCGCCGCAGCAGCTTTCCCTCGCCAAGGATGTGGCTCTGCCCGACGTACTCGCCGAGCCGGCGAGGTCGCATTCGAGCGGCCAGAGGCATGCCGGCGGCGACGTCTCCCAGGAGGGAGCTGTCGTCCCTGGGCTCCGGAGGAGTGGAGGATGGCCGAGGCGATCGCATCGGGGCGTATCGTAACACCCGGCCAAGAAAGAAGGTGGTGCAGAAGTTCCGTAAACGCGAGCCCGACCGGGCTCCGTGTCCGCCCCGGAACGGCGAGGGACGTTCCGCTGAGAGGTCCGGAGCGACAGTGCCTTGAGCCAGAGCACGAGACTCCCTATAATCCGCTCGCGCTCCACCTCCGGGTGCGATATGAGCGAACGGGTGGTAGTCTCCAAGAGGTTGAGAGAACAGCTGGGCGGCTCCGGCGAAACCGACTCGCGACGCAATGCCTGACGCGTCGATCGATCGCGTCGCCGTGCGTAAACGAACGAGATATATGAACGCCAACAACACTCACTCGCAGTACTCCCCGGAGGAGTTCAAGTCGTTCCGCAAGGCACTGATCGACAAGCGCGAGACCCTGACGCAGAGCCAGGCTTCCCAGCTCGACGCGATCAAGAACTCGCAGGGGCACCACCTCGCGGACCTCGAGGAGATGGGAGACAGCGCGGACACGGACTCCCTCTGCGAGATCATGGACATCAGCTCGAGCACCATCGACCTGATCGACCGCGCTCTGACGAAGCTCGGTGACGGATCCTACGGTTTCTGCGAGACTTGCGCCGAGCCGATTCACCGCGCACGACTGAAGTATCTGCCCTTCGCCAGCCTCTGCATCGCGTGCCAGCGTGAGCAAGAGAAAGACCCTCGCATGGACGAGAACCCCGTGCCCTTCGAGGAGCTTCCCTAGTCTCGAGTCTCGCCATCGTCCGCCGGCCCGGTCTGCCTTGATCGACCTTCCGGGGAGTGCTTGCGAAGCTCTGCACACCGGCCTGCCTCGGAAGAGTCGGCTCAGCGCGAGAACAGCCATCGCGCCCGAACGCCTCGTCACCAGGACCCGTGTTGCCCGAACCGGGCGTGCACCGCATCTTCTGTGCGGTGGCGACTCGATCTCGAACCCGACAACACGCAGGGTCCGCCCGCGCATCCTCTCACCGGGCTGCTGACCTCGAGTCCTGCACCTTCCGGGACAGCCCTGATCGGGAGGGGTACATTCCCTCCGTCACCCCACACGCACATCGTCCTGTGCCTGCCACGGCGGATCGACAAGGGCGATGAAATGGAGCGCCTCTGTGCCCGTGTTCTCGATCCACTGGGTCGACCCTGCAGGGATGACGACACTGTCCCCCTCTCCGAGCTCCTCCGTCTCCTCTCCGATGTGCATGCGGCCGCTTCCACTCAGGACCACGTAGACCTCGGTCTGTCGCACGAGCGTATGGGGAAAGGTCGCGCCACCGGCGTCGACCCAGGCATGTGCAAGCGAGTACGGCAGCACGACATCGTCGCGATCGGGGTGGAGTGACTCCTGCAGACGACAGCCGTCGTTGGCGGTTATCTCCGCACAATCACTCAGCCTCTTGATGAACATCCGGTCCGGTCTCCTGCTCGACTCTCCTGGCGAAATCCGCTGACGTCACCGTTCGACGTCGATTCTGAACCAGAGATTACGTCAAACGTCGAGAGGGTGTCAGGGGCCTTTTCTTCGACCGACGATCGACCGTACGCCGGCGAGCAAGCGACGGAGCCTCCTTGCGTCCCCGTGCAAAGCGTCGGAATCCGCTCACGAGGCCGCCCCGAGACACCCACCGAAGCCCCTGCACCCGTCGCGGGAAGAACCGGGTCAGTCAGCCCCCGAGTCGCCGAGCCCGATCTCGCGCCCCTTCCAGAGCGGGCCTCTCCCCCGGAAGTGGCTCCACGCCGAGAGCACGGTCATCCACATGTAAAAGACGCTCGCGACCGGAAGGAGCAGTGCGTATCGCGGCGCCACCCCGTGGTGTCTGACGGCCGGTAGAACCAGCCAGGTCTGAATCGCCCATGCGACCGAGGCCGCGAGGCCGACGAGTGGTTCATCCTTCACCGCCGCGACGACGCAGAGAAACGGCGGCGAGACGAAGAGCACGAGAAGAGCGAGAAGGGTCAGCACGAGCAGCGCGTAGCTGTAGCGCAACTGGTCGAAGGCTGTGCGCGAGACCATCGTGAGGATCTGGCCGAGTCTCTCGTAACCGCGGATCGACACCATCGACGAACAAAGCCCCAGCCACAGACGGCCTCCCCGAGTCTTCACCCGCCGGGCGAGGTTGACGTCGTCGATCACGGCACCGCGAATCGAGTCGAGCCCGCCGATCGCCTCGAGCATCTTCCGCGACACGAGCACGCACCCCCCCGCGGCGGCTGCGACGCGCGAATGGTCCTTGCGTACGCGACGAAACGGAAACATCAGCTGGAAGAACCAGACGAAGGCGGGAATCAGGAGACACTCCCAGAAGGTCACTGCGCGCAGACGCGCCATCACCGAGACGAGGTCACGCCCCTCGTCGCGCGCAAGTCGCCGCAGCGCACGGATGGACCCGGGCGGATGCTCGATATCAGCGTCGGTGAAGAGAATCCACCGCACCCGCTTCACCTCGGGCCCCGCGAGGATGTGCTCGACGGCACGCTGGAGCGCCCAGATCTTCCCCGACCACCCATCCGGGGTCGATGTGCCTTCCAGAACCTCGGCTCGGCCGCGTGGCGCAGCGTCCTCGATGAGCCTTCGGGCGACATCGCCCGTGCCGTCACCGGAGCGATCGTCGACGAGAACGAGGTGGGCGAAGTCGTCGCCCTGCGCGAGCAACGAAGCGAGCGATCGCTCGAGCACATCCGCCTCATCACGCGCCGGGATCGCGACAGCCACGTCGTCGCACTGGCCGCCATCGTCCACGTCTGCGGAGCCGGGCCGCAGCGCAAGGCGTCCGGGCCAGCGACGCGGTCGGTCCAGGAGAATGCCGCCCCAGAACAGCAGAACGGCCAGAGCCCAGGCGAGCAGTGCAGGGCTCAAGACGTTCCAACGTCACTGCGCAGAAGCGCGCGGACGGGCTCGGCGAGCGCCCGGTTCGTCGTCACTGCGCTCCCGCCATGAATCGTTCGTCGGCCCTGCCAGTCGCTGAAGACTCCCCCGGACTCCTCGACGATCGGAAGCAGCGGCGCGACGTCCCACAGGCTGAGCGCTGGATCGAGCATCGCCTCGGCGCGACCGGTGGCGACCAGAACGTGCCCGTAAGCATCGCCCCAGCCGCGCACAATCCGCACGCTGTCCCTGACTCGCTGCTGCGCGTCGACCGTCTCCGACTCCTCGAACTCCTCGGCGCCTGTGTAGGCGACACAGGCCCGTGAAAGATCGTCGACCTCGGACACGCGAGCGCGACGCCCGTTCCAGTAACAGCCCTCGCCTCTGGCGGCGACGACGATCTCCGACAGCGCAGGAAAGCAGATCGCGCCGACGACGGACTCCTTGCTGGCGTCCTCCAGAGCGACGAGCACCGAATACAGCGGCACTCCCTGAACGAACGACTTCGTGCCGTCGATCGGATCGAGAATCCACCGCCAGCCCGAGCTCCCCGGCCGCTCGCCGAGCTCCACGCCGATGATTCCGTCGTCGGGGAACTCCCGCCACAGGAGCTCGATCAACAGCTCCTCGGCGGCGCGATCGGCGACGGTCACGGGGCTCGAGTCGGCCTTCGCCTCTACAGCGACACCCGTCTGGAAGTAGCTCAGCGTCAGCTTACCGGCCCGCCAGGCGACGTCCGCTGCGATCTCCATACGGTGCACGAGAGAGTCCATCCGAATCCTCCGGCATGAGGTCGGCAGATTGTCTCACCGCCGCCACCCACGCGCAAGACGCGGCACATCGGCCGGAGCACGGATTTTTCACGGAAGCCGACGACGCCACAGCACTTCAAGACCGAACGTGACTCGGACAACTGCTGCTGTAGTTTTCCTCTTTCGATCCCGATAAGAGGTGCGGGAGGACTGTCATGAAACACCACCTGTCCCTGATCTCCATCGTTCTGCTCACCTTCGCGAGCCTCGGCTGCCAGAGTCACTCGGTCCGCGACGGCACGTGGATGTTGACGTTTCACGCACAGGACAGCCGTACGCAGGAGTCGATCGAACCCTATCTCGACGCGAGCAAGACACGCGTCCATCAGGTCGCCCTCCTCGTCGAATGGGGAACGGACCAGCCCGGCGAGGTCATCGAGATTCGTCCGATCTCGAGCCACTCCCAGGTCGGCCGCAAGAGCAACGCCAAGCTGACGCCGCTCTACGGTGAAATCCGCCCTGATGACGGCGAGGTCATGGTCCGAGGTAGCGACAACAGCTGGGAGTTTCGGATGGTCGGCCGCGTCGAGAGCGAGGAGCACATCATCGGCCGGAAGTTCCTCGCACGCATGAAGCTCGACGACGAGGCGATCGAGGGTCGCTGGTCGTTGAAGAGAGTCAGCGACTGACCGGCATTCCCAAGCTCGCTGGTGTCGCTACAATGGCCGCATGAGCGAGTCCGAGACGCCGACTTCCGTGCCTGACGCGCCGAACCCGGATGAGCCCCGAGCGCCACCCGGCCTGCCTCGAAAGGTCCTTCCGAAGCTCGTGCGCGCGACGCTGCTCGTCGCGGCGCTGCTCGTCGCCCTGCTCTACGTCCTCGACGTCGTGCCGGCGCGCTCGTTCGTGTTTCTGCTCGTCGCCGCGGCGCTCGGTCTGATCGCGAGCCTGCTGTGGAACGTCGTCGAGGCGCAGCGAGATCGCCCCCCCGGTGAGATCGACGCCTTCGCCTGGGTGGCCTTTCCCGGCTCTCTGTTGCTGTTCTTTGCCCAGATGCCTCTCCTGACGCTCGCGATCTACCCGCCGATCGCCAACTTCTTCGCGCCCCACGGCCGCGTGAACGCGTACTACGTGAGTCGCCCGAGCGGAGTCTGGCTCGACGTCGAGTTCCCTCTCGACCTCAAGGGGCGAGGCAACAATCTGCGCCTCGACGACCGTCTCATCCCCCCGGACCTGTTCACGACGCGCTCCGACCTCTTCGACTGGCGCAGCGCGCGAGTTCTCTCGCTGAGGATCGAGAAAGTGGAAAAGGAGCTCGGCCTCGGTCCGGTGCGAACGATCAGCATCAACGCGGACGCCCAGGCGGTCCTCGAGAACCCCGGGACGGCCCGCGCCTTCCTCTACTCGGGTGGAGAGAGGGTACAGCCGATCACGCTGAACCCGACGGGCTACGAGGCCCGGGCGCGGCCGGGGACGCGAGAGCAAGCCCCGAACTAGCCAGGACCCTTGGCGTCTTCCGGGGAGCCAGGGGTCGCGGAGAGCCCGGGACCGAGGAGCGACGACGACGGGATACCGCAAGACCGTCGGGGAGGAGGAGCGAGGAAGGGAGCCGCCCTCCTCGCGGTCCCCGAAGGGTCGGAGGGGGAAGGAGGACGCGAGTTCCTGAGAGCGCCCCGGGCGCAGAATCAGCGGCGGAATCCTCCGTGTGGCGGGTCGGAGAGGCGGAACACCTTTTTTTCTCGGCGGCGTGAAATTCCCCCCCACGCCAGCCGACTCCCCCCCTGTAACACCGAGTACCGCGGCCGCCGGAGACCGCGGCAGAGCCCCCCAACCCGGAATTCGAGGGATTAGCACCATGTGGAAATGGACCAAACGCGGGATCCTCGCCGCCACGATTACCGGCGTCTGCGGATTCGTCGTCTTCGGGACACAGTTCCCGGGATATCTGACGAGCGCCTTCGGCTCCGTCAAGGAACGTGTGAAGAGCAGCGTGCCAGTGGAGCTGGAGATCCAGCGAGGCCGCGACCTGGTGCAGAAGCTGCGACCGGAGATTCGGGACGACGTGCGCAAACTGGCCCGCGTCGAGGTCGAGCTCGGACGCCTCGAGCGCGATATCGAGCGCCACGATTCTTCCGTCGACAAGGAACGTCGCCGGCTGACGGCGCTACGCGGGAAGCTCGACACGCAGCAGGTCAGCTACGTGGTCGCAGGTCACAGCTTCTCCCGTGAGCGCATGCTCACCGAGGTCGATCGCTGCCGCGAACGTCTCGAGGACGCCGAGCGGGTGCTCGACAGCAAGCGAAAGGACCTCGAGTCACGCCGTGGCCTCCTGCTCGCCAACAGCGAGAAGGTGCGCAAGAAGCGTCACCTGCGCGAGCAGCTCGCCGCCAGGCTCGACGCTCTCGAATCGGAGCACAGTCGCCTCGAGGCGCACACCGAGGGCTCGGGCGCCGACATCGACGACTCGACTCTCTCGAAGGTGCAGGGCCTCATCGGCGAGCTCGAGGAGCGGCTCGAGGTCACGCGCAAGGTGCTCGAGCACGAGGCGCACTTCCCCGAGGACATTCCGATCGACGAGGAGATCGACGAGAGCACGATCCTCGAGCGCGTCGACGAGTACCTCGCCGGGGGCACCGACACCGCCCGTCTCTGAGACACCCGTCTGCGAGACGCCCTTGCCCCGAACGAGTGTCCGACGCTCCAGGGCGCCAGGGCGAGCTGGAGCCCTCACGAGGCCGGAGAACAGAAGCCTTCCGACAGCGGAAGGGGAACGCGCTTCCCCTCTTCTTCTCTCCGGCCTCGATTCTGTCTCGACGGTCGTCTATCCTTGCCCCTGTCCATTCGTGCCAACCGGTGGGTCCGCGGAAATGTGGGATCTTCCACACCTTGTCCAGCTCAAGAAGGCCCGGAACGCCCTGAAGAAGGGGCGTCTCGACGAGGCCTGGGAGATCGCCACGGATGAGGCGCACCGCGACTACCGGCAGTGCCAGGACCTTCTCGACCAGCTCGTGCCCGCCCTGCTAGAGCGGGCCCGCTCGCACCTCGAGGCGCAGCGGCCCGACGACGCGCTCGCCGACATCGCACGTGCGCGGGAAGCCGGCGGTCAGCAGACCGAGATCGCGTCGCTGCGAGAGGAGGTGCTGGCTCACAAGAAGAGCGCACGAGATGCCAGGCGCCACACCGACGAGGTCGCTCGCTCGGTCCGCGGCCATCTCGAAGCCGGTCGCCTTACCGAGGGGGCCCGTCGCCTCGAGCAATCCCCGACTGCGAGTTCCGAGACGGCCGGGCTCGAGCGAGAGCTCAAGCGTCGTCGCTTCGAGGTCGATCAGGCGCTCCTGCAAGTCGGTCGACTGCTGGACGAAGGCGACGTCGGCGCGGCGCTCGACAGCGCCGCCATTCAGGGAGGGCTCGCACCCGGCGAGCCCCCGACACCAGTGAACCACGCGAACAAAGCCACGGAGTGCGAGAACGCCGTGTCACAGGCCTTCGAGAACGGCGCCATCGCCCGGGGTGCTGCGCTGCTACGCAAGATCGATGCAGTCCAGGTATCCGGGTTCGACTGCCAGCGCTGGAAAGAGGTCTCGGTCGAGTGTCACAAGGCCGCTGCCGCCATCGCACAGGGCGACTGGTCGAAGGTCCGCCTCCACGTCGCGCGACTGCGCCGGCTCTTGCCGGACGCACAGTGGCTCGTCGCGACCGAGAACGACGTCCGTGTCGTCGAGGACGCAGTCCGCGATATCCGCACCGGGCCACTCGGCGCGCTGTCCTCGGCTCCCGGTGAACCGACGGAAGCCGACGATGCCACTCCCGCCGCGGCCTTCTCGACGCTCGAGACGATCGCCGCGCAGCTGGTCACCGCCACGTCCTCGCCGTCCCCCCTCGCCAACGACCCGCAGCGCGCTTGCGACGCGCGCCAGTTCGTTCTCTGGGTCGACGGCGTCGGCAGCTTCCTTCTCGTTCAGGGCGAGCGTACGACCATCGGCAGGCAGGCCTCCTCTGCGGCCCCGGACATCGCCCTGCCCGCGGATATCGACGGTGTTCACGCCGAGATCCTGCGTGTCGACCACGACTACTTCCTCGTGCCGCGCGCCAGGACGAAGGTCGGAGGACAGACGGTCACGCGTCGACTGCTGAGCAACGGGGACGAGATCGACCTCGCCGGTCGCTTCCGACTGACCTTCCGGCTGCCGTCCGCGATGAGCTCGACGGCGCTGCTGGAGCTGCCGCGAGACCAGCGGCTCGAGAACGACGTCCGCCGGATCATTCTCGAGGACGGTCACGTGATCTTCGGCGCCACGACCGCGTGCCATGTCGAGACGCCACACGCGCCCGAACGTGTCATCCTCAGCACCGAGAACGGCGAGTTCCGGTGTCGCCACGACGGAGGTGTCGTCGTCGACGGCTACTCGGGAGGAGCGAACGCACCGGTGCCACCGGGATCACACGTCGAGGCGGGAGACCTGACGTTCACGATCACGCCGCTTGTGCGCAAAGGAGGCAAGGCATGAGCTTTCGTTTCCGACACGGCGATCGCCTCCTCGACGGGTACACGATCCAGCGCGGGGTCGGACGTGGCGCCTTCGGAGAGGTGTACTACGCAATCAGCGACGGCGGACGCGAGGTCGCGCTCAAGGCGATCCTCCAGAACCAGGACATCGAGCTGCGCGGCATCCAGCACTGCATCAACCTCAAAAGCCCGCACCTTGTCTCGATCTTCGACGTGCGCAAGTCCGAGGACGGCACGCCTGTCGTCATCATGGAGTACGTCGCGGGCTCCTCGCTGCGCGACCTCCTGCACGAGCACCCCAACGGCCTCGGCACGCAGCGCGCAGCCTACTTCCAGCGGGAGATCGCCAAGGGCCTTACCTACCTGCACGATCGCGGCATCGTCCACCGCGACCTGAAGCCGGAGAACCTCTTCTTCGAGGACGGCTACGTCAAGATCTGCGACTACGGGCTGTCCAAGCACGTCGGTGTGTCGCACCAGAGCGGTCAGACGATGAGCGTCGGCACCGTTCACTACATGGCTCCGGAGATCGGCTCCGGGATCTACAACCAGTCCATCGACATCTACGCGCTCGGCGTCATTCTCCACGAGCTTCTCACCGGAACGGTCCCGTTCACCGGCGCCAGCTTCGGCGAGATCCTGATGAAGCACCTGACAGCCGAGCCGGACCTCAGCGCCCTGGAGGAGCCGTTTCGCTCTGTCGTCTCACGGGCTCTGGAGAAGAAGCCCGAGGAGCGCTACGAGAAGGTCGAGGAGATGGCGCGCGAGCTCTTCCAGAGCACCGACATCACGAAAAGCGTCCATCTCTTCAACCCCGAGAGCCTCACCGTCGCCGCACGCCGCAAAGCACCACAGCCCACGGGGCCGACGGTCTCTCCCGGCGCTGAGACGACGCCGCTCGGCAAGCCGAGCGCGGACGCACCGCCGCCCCTGCCCGGGGCGCAGGGTCCGGGACCGGCGCAGACGGCACGGGTCCCGTCGGGATGGCCCCCACGATCGCCTTCCGATGCGACGGCGAGTCCCGAAGCGGATGCCCCCGGGGCGCTCCCGCCTCCCTGGAAGCGACCTCGGCCCGAGGAAACGACCGCCGCGAGCCCCACCACCGCAACGCCGGGCGAGCCCCGCGCGAGACCCTCGCCCGAGAGAAAGTCGGTCACGTTCCAGAAGCTCGTCGACCGATTCGGTACAAGGCTGGGAGCGTCCCCCAGCCGCAAGCCGACGCCGCCCGCGGGTCCCTTCAAGGCTCCCACCGAGGAGCCCGAGCGTCTCGACCCTCTCGACGACTCGCAGCGGCTGGCGCGGGCGGCCTTCACGATCCTCGCGAGCGCCGTCGGAGTCACGTGTCTCGATCCTCTCACCCCCCCTCCTCTCGTCTTCTTCGTCGGCTTCCTGATCCTGACGCTGAGCAGCACCGTGGCGGTGATCTCCACGGAGACCTTCCTCGCGAAGCGCTACAAGATCGCCGAGGGCTTGCCACGCCGTCTGTGCATCGGCGCGCTGGCGCTGCTACCCCTCGGTGCGAGCGCGAGCTTGCTCCGGCTCGGCTCCAGCTGGGACGTCGTCGTCACCGCGACCCTGCTGTCGATCGTGCTGGTCGACTGGTCACGTCGGCTCGATCCGACGCGAGAGGAGCGGTTCATCTGGGGTGAAGCTCTCACCGCCGGTCTGCTGGCATTTATCCTCGGGCTGGCCTTCGAGTGGGGCGACTGGGACGCGTTCGTCGGCGCCATCGCGATCGCGACGGTGTCGCTCGCGGTCAATGCCTACGCCCCCTTCGTGCCTCACGATTCCCGCCGTCAGGGCTGGCGTGGGGTGCGCGATATCGGCGAACGCGAGGGACCGACGACGAGCGACGAGGCAGCGGTCGGCGACACGTGGCGCGAGGATCGAGAGTCCCTGCGCGAGCACGGCTCCGCCGCGCGACGGTCGGACGATGCCTGGTCCCGCATCGGACGACCCACCGGCCGAGCGATCCACGACCTGCCCCCGCGACCGCCGGGTCACATCGGGCGGGTCTTCTGGCTCTTCGTTGGCGCCATATGCCTCGCCGGCGGCCTCTGCTGTCTCATCATCCCCTCGACAGTCGAGGTGCCGCACCCCGAGGAGCGCCTGATGTACTCATGTGCCTTCCTGGGCTCGATGGGCCTGCTCGGCTTCTGCCTTTACCGTGCCCTCTGGGTGCGCAGGGCCTCGTTCTGGGGACGCAACGTACGCCCCTTTCTCCTCACCGCTCTCGGCACCCTCTCGGCGACCAGCGGGTACCTCGTCGTCATGGGCCCGACGGAAGGAGCATGGAGACTTACCGGTGAGGAGACCGTCATCTCGATCTTCATGTCGCTCGGCGCCCTGGCCGTACTCCTGGTACTCCTCAGCATCGAGCGTATTCTCAAGTCCGACGAACGGACGCTCCGGCACACGTTCCACCTGCCGCGACCCGAGCGACCGGTGAACGCCCTGGTGAGCCTCGCCCAGCTGCTGGTGGCAACGAGCAGCGGCGCGCTGACGCTCGGCCTGCTGATCGTCGCGCTCTTTTTCCACACGGACAACGGGGCGAACTGGGACCTCGCCGCCATGCTCGGCGGCGCGGTGGCGGCCGGCGTCAGCGGGATCTTCTTCGCCCATCAAGCCCTGCGCTACCGGCGCGGCCACGTCTGGGAGTCGACGCTGCGACCGCTTCTCCTGGCAGCGAGCACGGCGACGATCGGCATCTGCTC
Source organism: uncultured Planctomycetia bacterium (assembly GCA_964390645.1). Classification (GTDB taxonomy): domain Bacteria; phylum Planctomycetota; class UBA8108; order UBA8108; family UBA8108; genus CAYMLL01. Next base: position 34,324 of record CAYMLL010000025.1, read on the forward strand.
GGTGTTTCTGGTCTTGCGTCCCGTAACCCGGGTCAGCAGCTCCTACACTTACGGTCCGGGCGGCCATCGCCTCGAGCAAGGCCTCGATCATTATTCGCCGTTCCACGACGACTGGGTGGTGCTCTGTGTCGTGCTTTCCGTGATCTGCGCGGTCTTCGGCACCTTTGCGTTCTTCGTGCGCGGTCCCGGACGCGAGCTGTCACGCAGCCGTCTCTTCTGGTGGCACACGGCTCCCGGTCAGCCCCGAGATCACGAGGCCAGCGGCAGCGGTTGGAGCGGCGTCGGCACGCTGCTCTGGACCGTCTCTCTGGTCCTGGCCATCGCGAGCACCGCGATGCGCTGCGGGCTCGGATCGGCTCTCGCGGGCGAGGTGAAGCTCGGCGCCGGCTTCGATGCGCTGAACGCCCTGGGGGACTCGTCGTGGCTCCTGCTCGGCGGATCGATCCTCGCCAGCCTCTGCGTGCTGCTCGGGCGGCGAGACGACGGTGCGATGCACGTCACACGCGCGCTTCTCGGCCAGGTCTGCCTGATCGCCACCGGCGCGATCCTCCTCGAGATCGGCGACCTGCTGAACGTGTCGATCATCGCGGGACGTGCGGTCTTCGACGGCGAAGGCTCGCCAGGGCGTCTGATGTTCCTTCTCAACACGACCGTCGTCGTCGGCCTCGTCGGCGCCATGTGCCTCGTCTGGCCGAGACAGAGTACCCCCGACCTCGCCAACACGGACACCGGGCCGGCTTCCGCAACCAACCCGGCTCCGCCCGGGAGGAGTAATGCGATGGGCGCAAGACCCGTGCTAGTAGACCCGCTTAGCTCCGTCTCGTGGCTCGTGATCCTGATCGTCGGCGGCGCGCTCCTGCTGACCCTGTTCTTGACGGCGCGCGGCCAGTGGCAGAGGGCGCTGGGAGTCGGAGGAGCGCTGGTGATCCTCTTGATCTTCGTCAACTGGATGAAGACGTCCCTCGATTTCCGCAAAGTGACGAACCATGATCACACGACGCGATCGAACACGACGCGATTGAAGCCGCTAACAGTCACGGACGAGGCTCCGAACGGAGCGCCCGTGCCTCGTCAAACGGCACTGCACGGGCAGGCACCGACCGCGGCGGAGGAAGCCGCCGACGAGAAGGTCGACGACGACGCAGGCCGAGAGCCTGGTGTCGCCACGACTCGGGTCAGCCGGACCCGGCTTCCGTACCCGGAAGGATCCGACGACCCGCTGCCCGAGACGCCTCCGGAGGCGCAGAGAATCGTCCTGGCGGATGACTTGGCGACCTGGACCGCGGCTCTTCCGCTGGGATTCCGGGCGGTCAACAGCGACTCGACCGCCTCGACGCCGACCTGGACAGACGACGGGGGCGGCTCGCGGAGGCTCCACACCTCGCTCCCCGACGCCCTCTTCGTCTACTGGGAGCCGGGCCCCACCGGCTCCCTCGTCGGCTACTCGTCCGTCTCGGCGTCCCGGGAGGAGGCGCTCAGCGACGCGCTGGAGACGGTCCGGAAGAAGATCGGGACACTGGCGCTGCTGCGATTGAAGTACGCCGATCCGTCGCTCGATATCGAGGCGGCCCTGCCACTCGCGATCGAGCTGTCCCGGACCGAGCCTCGCTTCAACGCCGGCGACGAGCACGTGCAGGTCGCGGACCGGGACTACGGCCCCATCTTCCGTGCGGCCGTACATGTCGAGGCGCCGGATGAGGCCATCGGCGACCTCGCGATCCACGTCCGCAAGGAGGTTGAACGGGGCTGGATCGCCCAGCAGCAGAAGCTCGGCGAGGTGCTCTGGACCGGCGCGTCGGTTCTCGCGCTTGCATTCGCCATCTTCTTGCTTTACACCTTCATGAACGCCGGAACCAAGGGGCACTTCGCGGTTCCCCTGCGGATCCTCTCGGCGGCGATGTTCTTTCTGCTCTGTGCAGCCGTCTTTTATGTCCGCTCACAACTGAGCAGCGTCTCCGGCTCGGCGGCTCGTCAGGCGAGCGCGCACGAGATCTCCCGGAGCGATCCGACGATGGTCGCACCGGAAGCTTCGCCGAGGAACAACCAGGCCGATCCGTCCGATGGCAGACGAACAGGTTCAGGACAGTGGGGATCGTTTCCTCATCGACGAGATCCTCAAGGGCTCGTCGATCGCGTTCCAGCAGCTCGTCGACCGGTTCGGCGGACGGCTGAGAGCGTTCGCCAGCCGACAGCTGTCCGGTAGCGGTCTCGACCCCGACGACGCCGTCCAGGAGACCTTCCTGTCCCTCGTGCGCAACCTCTCGAAGATAGAAGAGGTGCGATCGCTGCAGGCTTACCTGTTCACGATCCTCCGCTGCCGCATCGCGGACCTTGCACGCGCACGCGGGGTGACCGGTCGCGCGGTATCACTGGACGCCATCGAGGCCTCCGTCGGCTACGAGCCGTCCTCTGCAGGGAGCACCCCGAGCACCTACGCCCGAAGGGGCGAGGCCGTCCGAGCGCGCCCGGAGGTGCTGGCCGACACTCTCGACGGCCTGCTTTCGCGACTGAAGTCCGAGGGCAAGTTCCGTGACCTGAAGATCCTCGAGCTCCTCTTCTCGGTCGGCGTCAACAGCAAGGAGGCCGCGAAGCTCGCAGAGACCAGCGAACCGACGGTCTCGCGCACGCGCGCGTTCCTCATCGGCGAGCTGCAGAAGATCGTCTCCCGTCATCCGAAGGCCGACGCGCTCCCCGATCTGCCGACCGGCGACGACGTCTCGGAGCTCGTGCAGAGCGTCTGGACCGAGAACCTTTTCAGCTGCATCAAGCGCAGCACCCTCGGCAGCTACGCCCTCGATGTCCTGGAAGACGACTGGACCGACTACGTCCGCTTCCACCTCGAGGTCACCCGCTGCGAGTATTGCCTCGCCCACCTCGAGGATGTCGAGGCCGCAGACGGGGGAATCAGCGTGGCGGCGAAGGAGCGGATCTTCGCCTCGAGCATCGGCTTCCTGAAGCGCTGACGAGGAGCGGCAAGAGGAAGAACCCGACCGCGCCTCCCCGCGAAGAACTCGCGCGGGTCGTGGCTTTCCGCAGCTCGTCCGCATCTCCCCCGACCTCCCGGAAGTCCTTTCGACACATGGGCTTGCCATCGGCCATCCGAGACGCTACGGTGTCTCGTTCGGTTCTCTCTCGAGCTCCCCGCGCGGAAGGAAGCGTCCCCCATGGTCAAGCAGATGATGGTCGTCCCCGAGGAGGTCCGTCGCAGCGAGACGATCCAGCTCGGATCGATTGCGGTCAACTCCTATCACAGGACACTCGGTGAAGAGATCTCCGACGGACGCCTGACCGCGGCGAACGCTCTGCGAATCTACCGCGACATGGCAACGATTCGTGAGTTCGAATCGATGCTCGATCAGATCAAGAAGACGGGGAGCTACCAGGGCATCGCGTACGACCACAAGGGTCCCGCGCACCTCTCGATCGGCCAGGAGGCCGCAGCGGTCGGCCAGTCGTTCCTGCTCGGCGTCGACGATCACGTCCTCGGCAGCCACCGCAGCCACGGGGAGTTCCTCGCCAAGGGCCTCAGCTGCATCGAGAAGCTCGACGACCGGACGCTCGACACCGTGATGAAGGGCTACCTCGATGGCAACACGCTGCGCGCTATCGAGCGCGATCCGTCGTCGACGACGGAGGAGACCGCGGTCGACTTCCTCCTCTACGGCCTCCTCGCCGAGATCTTCGGCCGCGCGCCGGGCTTCAACCGCGGACTCGGCGGCTCGATGCACGCGTTCTTCCTGCCCTTCGGCGTCTTCCCCAACAACGCGATCGTCGGCGGCAGCGCGGATATCGCGGTCGGCTGCGCGCTCCACAAGCGCGTGCAAGCGGCACCGGGTATCGCGGTCGCGAACATCGGTGACGCATCGAGCGGCTGCGGCCCGGTCTGGGAAGCCATGAACTTCGCCACCATGGGTCAGCTGTGGAATCTCTGGCCGAAGGGCTACAACGGCGGTCTGCCGGTCGTGCTCTGCTTCATCAACAACTTCTACGGCATGGGCGGGCAGACCAAGGGAGAGACGATGGGCTTCGAGCGGCTCGCCTGCCTCGGAGCCGGAGTCAACCTCCACAACCTCCATGCCGAGACGATCGACGGCAACAACCCGCTCGCCGTCATCGACGCCTTCCGGCGCAAGATGGAGATCATCGCAGCAGGCGACGGCCCCGTCCTGCTCGAGGTCATCGCCTATCGTCAGAGTGGACACTCGCCGAGCGACGCGAGCGCCTATCGCCAGCGCGAGGAGATCGACCTCTGGCGCCAGATCGATCCGATCGCGGAGTTCGGCCGTCGACTGGTAGAAAGCGCCGCCGCGACAGAGGGCGAGCTCGAGACGTGTCGCACCTGGGCCACGGAGAAGGTCACGAAGGCGTGCAAGCTGGCCGTCGACCTCGAGATTTCGCCCCGCCTCGAGGCAGGCCCGATCGCACGCTTCATGTTCTGCCATGAAGAGGAGAACGTCGACGAGCTTCCCGACCTGCGTGACAGCGACGTGCTGAAACCGCTCGAGGAGAACACCCGTGTTCAGGCGATCGCGAAAAAGAGCCGCTCTGGCCGCGACGCCCGCACCGGCACCCGTCTCGCCGAGGGCAAGGCCGTGTCTCTCCGCGACGCGCTCTTCGAGGCGATTATCAGACACTTCTACGCCGACTCACGGCTGATCGCATACGGTGAGGAGAACCGGGACTGGGACGGCGCGTTCGCGGTATACCGCGGCATGACCGAGGCACTCCCCTATCACCGCCTCTTCAACTCGCCGATCTCCGAAGCCGCGATCGTCGGCACTGCAGTCGGATACGCGATGGAAGGCGGCCGTGCCCTGATCGAGCTGATGTACTGCGATTTCCTCGGCCGCGCCGGCGACGAGATCTTCAACCAGCTTGCAAAATGGCAGGGCATGTCGGGCGGTGAGATCAAGATGCCCGTCGTCCTGCGCGTGTCGGTAGGAAGCAAGTACGGCGCCCAGCACTCGCAGGACTGGACCGCTCTTTGCGCTCACATCCCGGGGCTCAAGGTCGTCTTCCCGGCGACACCCTACGATGCCAAGGGACTGATGACCTCGGCGCTCCGTGGCAACGACCCGGTGATCTTCTTCGAGAGTCAACGAGTCTACGGTGAAACGGAGCAGTTTCGTGACGAGGTGCCGGTCGGGGACTACACGATTCCGATCGGGATCCCGGACGTCAAGCGCCAGGGTAGCGACCTCACGATCCTGACGATCGGAGCGATGCTCTATCGAGCGGTCGCGGCAGCCGAACGACTCGAGAGCGAGTTCGGTGTCTCCACGGAAATCATCGACGCGCGCAGCCTCGTGCCCTTCGACTACAGCGCCGTCATCGAGTCGGTGAAGAAGACCGGACGCCTGCTCGTCACGTCCGACGCATGCGAGCGCGGAAGCTTTCTCCACACGCTCGCCTCCAATGCCCAGCAACTGGCCTTCGACCATCTCGACGGGCCTGTCACTGTTGTCGGCGCGCGGAACTGGATCACTCCCTGCGCCGAGCTCGAAGACCTCTTCTTCCCCGACGAGGAGTGGATCCTCGACGCCATCCACACGCAGCTGCTGCCACTCGGCGGCTACGAACCGACGACAGATCGCTCGGGGGCATACGCGATGCGGTGTCACCGGGAGGGTCTTTGACGGAACTCACCGCAGGCGACCATGAGTAACGACCGCCCCGGAGCCTTCGAGATCGACGAGGAGCCGCTCCGTCAGTGGATTCTCAAGGCCTATCAAGAGCACCAGCCCGCCTCTCCATCGATCGACGTCCGGGAGATTCTCGCGTCGATTCGGGAGTTCCTTTCCGGCCCCGCGGGCGGCTTGAGCTCGCCGATCTATCGATTCGAGGACGCGCCCGAGCGACTCGTCACGGGGTTCGCCGATCGCCTGGATGCAACATACGCCAATCTTGCAGCACTGGTGCTCGAGCCCCTGCTGTTAGGGCTCGGATGCCACGACGGCGACGACCACCGGGGCAAGAAGACCGATGAGTCGCCCGAGCTGGCACCCAACATCTCCGTCTACATCGCGTGCCTCGCCGGTCCCATCGCGATCAAGACCGAGCTCGACGAGACGCTCGTCTGCGCTTTGCTCTCGACGTGGTTGCTCGCTCTCGCCAGACTGGGCAGAGCCGAGGTCGAGAGAATCCTCCAGGGAGATCCGAAGAGATGAAGAGTCTTCAACTCGCGCTGCTCGGGGGAAAGCCGCTCGGAGGAGTGCCCCCGGATCCTCATCCGACGTTCTCCAAACGCGCGCTGACGCGGGCGACGCGTCTGCTCGAGAAAGGCATGACCGTCGGCCTCGGCAAGCACCATCCGATCATCGAGGAGGCCGAGGAGGCGATCTCCCGCTGGCAAGGAGTCGAGCACTGCCTGACCCTGTCGAGTGGCCATGCCTCCCTGCAGATGTCGCTCGTCGGACTCGAAATCGAGCCGGGTGACGAGGTGATCACGACGCCTTACTCCTGGGGTGCGTCGGTCTCCTGCATCCTCCACTGCGGCGCCGTACCGGTCTTTACCGACGTGCTGCCGGACACCGGGTTGATGGACCCGGACACGATCGAGCAGCTCATCACCCGGCGGACCCGCGCGATCCTCGTCGTTCACATCCACGGACAGCCGGCGGACATGCCTGCGATCATGAGAATCGCCCGTCGCCGTGGAATCCCGGTGATCGAGGATGGCAGCCAGGCTCACGGCGCCGAGATCGGCGGCAAGAAGGTCGGTCGGTTCGGAGATGCCGGCGGCTTCAGCTGCATGGGCTTCAAGCTGCTCGGCTCGACGGAGGCCGGCTACCTGATCACACCGCACGAGGACGTCTACTGGAAGGCCGCTCTCTGCTGCCAGCACATGGGACGCTCGCCGGATCGGGGCTTCCCGGCCGAGCTGGCACCCTACGTCGACTCGCTCGTCTACAGCTACCGACTCTCCCCCGTCACCGCGGTGCTCCTGACCGAAGGCCTGAAGAAGGTTGACCGCGAGATCGCCGGACGCCGCTACAACGCCGAGCAGCTGCGGAAGTGCTTGAGCGGCTCCGCCTCGTTCTCGTTGCCCCGGTTCCGACGCGGCACACCGAGCTACTACACCCTCAGTCTCAACTTCGACGAGGATGGTGCCGGCGTCTCCCGAAACACGGTACTCGAGGCGCTCGCGGCGGAGGGTGTCGAGGTCGGCGCGTACGTGCCGTCACCGATTCCGTCGTGGGAGCGGCTGCGTACCGCGGGCTACCGGGGCCCCAAGACGATCTGGACCAGGCCGCTGCGCGCCGCGGGAGTCAAGTATCGCTCGCTCGAGCTCCCCGGCTGCGAGGAGAAGGTCCGCCGTGCGGTGGACATGGACTGGAACTACATCCGACGTACTCCCGGCCGCATGCGAGCACTCGCGAATGTCTTCGAGAAGATCGAGGCCAACCTCGACGCTCTGGGGGACTGGGAGCGCAAGACGAAGAGGCCGCGACCTGACCGACCGGACAAGCGAGCCCGCAAGTCCAGAGCGAGACCGAGTCGCAGAGAGGTCCTGAGATAAGGACGCTCCCCTGCCGTCCGCCGCATCGCCGTACGGCACAACGTTCCGGCGAGGTCAGGCTGCTATGCCTCGACGGAGTCCGCTGCCAGTTTCTTCAGGGTCGATGACAGGTTCACCAGCTCGACACCGAGCTCCTCGGCAACGCGAAAGATACGTTCATCGCGGTAGAACTCGCCGAAGTAGATCGCCCGCATGCCCGAGTTCACGATCAGCTTGAAGCAGCTCCAGCACGGG
>CAYMLL010000026.1:0-7398 GCA_964390645.1 uncultured Planctomycetia bacterium
CAAGTACGGTTCCGGTACCGGAACGAATTTCTCGGAGCTGCGTGGCGAAGGTGAGCCCCTGGCGGGCGGCGGCATCTCCTCGGGACTGATGTCGTTTCTGAAGATCGGCGACCGGGCGGCCGGCGCGATCAAGTCCGGCGGCACGACGCGCCGCGCGGCGAAGATGGTCTGTCTCAATGTCGACCATCCTGATGTGGTCAGTTTCGTCAACTGGAAGGCCGAGGAGGAGCGTAAGGTCGCTGCGCTGATCGGCGCGGGCTACACTGCGGACTTCAACGGCGAAGCCTATCAGACCGTCTCCGGACAGAATTCCAACAACTCCATCCGCGTCACCGAGGACTTCCTCCGGTGCGTCGAGACCGATGGCGACTGGCAGCTGCGCTGGAGAACGGACGGACGGGTCTGCGAGACTCTGAAGGCCCGGGATCTGTGGGACCAGATCTGCCGGGCCGCCTGGGTCTGCGCCGACCCCGGGGTGCAGTACGACAGCACCATCAACAACTGGCACACCTGTCCGGGTAGCGGTCCGATCAAGGCCTCGAATCCTTGCTCCGAGTACATGTTTCTCGACAACACGGCGTGCAACCTGGCGTCGCTCAATTTGGTGAAGTTCTACGATACGGAGATGCGTCGTTTCCGCGTCGATGACTTCCGCCACGCGTGCCGGCTGTGGACCACGGTGCTCGAGATCAGCGTGCTGATGGCGCAGTATCCGAGCCCGGAGATCGCTGAGCTGAGCTACCGCTACCGCACTCTCGGTCTCGGCTATGCGAACATCGGTACGCTGTTGATGATCGATGGCATCCCGTACGACAGCGATGAGGGGCGCGCCATCGCCGGTGCGCTGACCGCGATCATGACCGCGGAGAGCTTCGCGACGTCGGCCGAGATGGCCAAGAAGCTCGGCGTTTTTCCCGGTTTCGCGGACAATCGCGAGTCGATGTTGCGCGTCATGCGGAACCACCGTCGTGCGGCCTACAACGTGCCGCAAGACGAGTACGAGGATCTCAGCGTCACTCCTCGCGGCATCGATCCGGAGCTCTGTCCCGAGGGATTGCTCCACGCGGCTCGTGATGGATGGGATCGCGCAGTGGGTCTCGGCGAGCTTCACGGTTACCGCAACGCGCAGTCGACGGTCGTCGCGCCGACGGGGACCATCGGACTGCTGATGGACTGCGATACGACTGGCATCGAGCCCGACTTCAGCCTGGTGAAGTTCAAGAAGCTGGCTGGCGGCGGTTACTTCAAGATCCCCAACCGTTCGGTGAAGCTGGCGCTGAGCAACCTTGGCTACGACGAGGGGCAGATCCAGGACATGCTGACCTTCCTGGTCGGCGCCGGCACGTTGAAGGGCTGCCCCCACATCCACCCCGAGAGCCTCGAGCAGAAGGGGCTACGTGGTGAAGAGATCGAGGCGGTCGAGGCAACGCTGCAAGAGGTCTTCGACGTCGCCGGCGCCTTCGGACTCTGGACCATCGGCGAAGACTGTGTCAGGCGCCTCGGGATTCCGGCGGAACGCTACCGCTCACGGACCTTCAACCTGCTGGCGGAGCTTGGCTTCACGGCCGCGGAGATCCGCGACGCCAACGACTACGTCTGTGGACGGCAGACTCTCGAGGGCGCTCCCCATCTGAGAGATGAGCATCTCGCGGTCTTCGATTGCGCCAACCGCTGCGGTCGCAGCGGCAAGCGCTACATCCATCCGCACGGTCACCTGAAGATGATGGCGGCGGCGCAGCCGTTCATCAGCGGGGCGATCTCGAAGACCATCAACATGCCGAAGGAATCGACGGTCGAGGAGATCAGCGATGCGTATCGCCTCGGCTGGAAGCTGGGGCTCAAGGCCACTGCTCTGTACCGCGATGGCTGCAAGCTGTCGCAGCCGTTGTCGGCGAGCTCGGACACGAGCTCGGACACGAGCTCGGACACGAGCTTGGACACGAGCTCGGAGAACGAGGCCGAGGTGGAAGAGGCCGTGACCGTCGAGCCGCAGGTTTCCGCGGTGGAGCCCGAGGCGCCGGCGACAACGACCACGGCTGGCGACAGGGTGTCCGTTGCCAAACCCGCGGCCGTGTGCGGTCCGGCGCCGGTGAAGCGGGTGCGGCGCCCGCTGCCGTCCAAGCGTCGCGGTTTCACGCAGGAGGCGAAGGTCGGTGGTCACAAGATCTACCTGCGGACCGGTGAGTACGAGGACGGCAGTCTCGGCGAGATCTTCATCGACATGCACAAGGAGGGCGCGTCCTTCCGGGGCATCATGAACTGCTTCGCTGTGGCGATCTCCAAGGGACTGCAATACGGGGTGCCGCTGGAGGAGTTCGTCGACACGTTTTCTTTCACGCGGTTTGCGCCACAGGGCATGGTCTTCGGTCATCCGAACATCAAGGTGGCGACATCGGTGCTCGACTACGTCTTCCGCCTGCTCGCGTTCGAGTATCTCGACCGTGACGATCTCGTGCAGGTGAAGCCTCAGCAGTTGAGCAAGGGCGAGGACCCTTCGGAGCGGGCTGCCGACGATGAGGACCGTCCGACGCTGCCGGTGAGCGGGTCGTCGTCCGCGGACACGCCGGTCCCGAGTTCCGGTAGCGGGACAGCGTTCCCCGAAGGTGACGCGGCTGGACCTTCGCTGTCCTCCTTTGGCCTGGCCGACTCGCGCCCGGAGCCGCTGGGGATCGAGCTGGAGTCGAGCGTCGACCTCGGCACCGGGACGCTGCTTTTCGATGGCACTGCCGACACGATCCACGGCTCTCACGATACGATTCATGGCGCGGATCCTGAAGTCGACCGGATCATCGTCTCCGGACCCGATGCCAACGCCGATTCGCGTCGGCTTGCGCTGTTCGAACCCGCCACCGACGACATGAGCGGCGATGCGCCACCCTGTAGTTTGTGCGGCAACACGACGGTCCGTAACGGTTCGTGCTACCTCTGCCGCGTCTGTGGCACGACGAGCGGGTGCTCCTGATTCGGAGTCTCTGGCCGCCGGGTGGCTGGCGGCCAGCACCCTGTTCACGAGCTGCTTCGGACGCAACAGCGGGTCACCGGGTCCGAGACCGGGATGTCCGGCAGAACGCCGGCGATGTCGCGTCTTGCCGAGCTCTGGCAACGCGGGGTCCGGGCGAAATGGCCGCCTTCGGGCGAAATCGACTTCTTCGACCGGCGGCTAACCCGCGGGCGTGCCGACAGCGACCAGGTGTCGATCGGTCGTCGCGCGCACGTTGAGCTCGAGTCCGGTCTCGCGCAGTTGAGCGCGCACCTCGGCAGGTGTGTACGCGGCCAGCAGCGACTGGTAGAAGAGCTGCCGGAGCAGCGGCGAGTCGCTCCTTGCGGAGTGCCGGCGTACGATGGCTCGCGCCGCGGCTCGGCTCGGTGGCCGGCGCAGATCCTGCACGAAAACGACGCCTTCCGGGCGACATAGCCGGCGCGTCTGGCGCCAGAATGGCAGGGGCTCCAGCAGGTGGTGCAGCAGGCTGTTCGAGAAGACCAGGTCGAAGCGGGAGCGCAGCCGGCGCAGCCTCTTCGCGTCGTCCTGCACCAGACGGATGCGGCGAGCGAGTCCGGCGGCGCCCACCTTCCTGCGGGCGAGGTCGAGCATCGCCGGGCTCGCGTCGACCGCGGTGACGTGCCAGCCCGGCGCGCGCGCACAGAAGAGGATCGGGATGTCGGCGGGACCCGTTCCGAGGTCGACGGCCCGGCCCTCTCGCCGCGTCGCGAGGCGCTGCAGGCGCCTGGCGATCGCCGAGTTGACGCGTCGAAAGTCGCCGGCCTCGTAGGCGTCTGCTTCGGACTCGTCGTCCATCACCTCGGGCTCCGGGATGCGATCGATGATCCGTGTCACGCGACTCCTCTTGCGATCAACGATTGCGCGCGTCGACGGCGAGCGGCTCCTCGTGGAGACGGCCGCCGCGATCGACGCGCAGGAAGCTTTCCCACAGGTTCACCGTCGGACAGATGTGATGTGGAGCGATCAGCACCGGCTCGCCGATCTTGAAACGCCGTGCTCCGTCGTGCCGCAGGACCGTGTGCTCCTCGGTGGTTGCGACGACCTCGAGTCCCGGCACGGAGAAGCGCTCGACCGGGCCCTGGTCGATCGCCCAGCGCTTGTGGCCGAGGTCGAGCGTGATCAGGTCCGCTCCGCAGCGGTCGATGACGCGGGCGAGGATGAGCGCGGCGATACGGAAGCGTCCCGGCATCAGCCCATCGTACTTCGTGTCCCAGTAGACGAAGGTGCCCGGGGAAACGTCGACGGACGCGTCGACCCGATGGCGTCCGACGAGCTCCTCCAGGCAAGGGAGGAAGCCCGGAGTGCCACCGGCGCAGATGTGCGGGATGGGCGCCCCGTGTCGCTCGATCTCCCTCATCGCCGAGACGACGCGCTGCATCGTCTCGCGAGAGCATGCCCGGCGGGCCTCGGGGTCGGGCGAGCTGTTGTGGCCGTCGTACGCGTGCAGGCCGAGGACGCGCACGTGTTCGGCTGCGTCGCTCGACGTGACCTCGCGCAACAGCGCGGGCGCCTTCTCGGGCGGCAGGCCGGTGCGGTGACCTCCCACGTCGAGGTCGACCCAGACGTCGATGTGTACGTTGCGTGCAGCGGCGGCGGCGGCGAGGTAGCCGGCGTGCTCGGTCGACGCGATCTGGCTCGAAATCGTCGCGTCGGGAAAGCGCGCGACGCGCTCTGCGATCGTCTCCGCGAGTGATCGTAGCGGCGGGTAGGCGACGAAGATGTCGAGCGCCCCCGCTTCGAGAAGCATGTCGAGCTCGTGCGGCGAGCACTTGAACCGCGTCACCCCCTCGCGAAGCTGAAGGCCCGCGGTCCAAGAGGACTTGTGCGTCTTGACGTGCGGCCGCAGGTGGCGCAGGCCGCTGCCGGGAGCGACGCCCTCGAGCTCGTCTCGCAGTCGATCCAGGTTCTCCTCGACGAGGGCCTCGTAGACGAGGAGCTTCGGACTTCCGAGCTCCTCGAGGCCGTCGAAGCCGTAGTCGTCGAGGTGCAGGACGCCGCTCGAGCGCATCATGCTCACGAGGATAACGAACATGCGCCGCGTGCGGCAGCCAAAAAAACCGAGCCCGGCCCGTGCTCTGCGGCGTGGCAAACCCGGGCTTGCGCGATCGTCGCTCAGGTCCTGACGGACTTGCCGGCGGTCGCCTTGTCGAGGACCGCGGGTTTCGCGGGCTTCGCGGGCTTCGCGGGCTTCGCGGGCTTTGTGGGCTTTGTGGGCTCCGCGGGCTTTGCGGGCTCCGCCTCCGCGCCGAGCTTGCGGACCTTCCCGCGCAGGTCCTCGGGCAGGGTGCCGAGCTTGTCCCAGGGCAGGTCGGTCGCGACGGGCTCGCCGTTTTTCTTCACGGAGATCGTGCGCTTGCCGTTCGTGCTCCGGACGCGGATCTCCCAGGTGCCGTCGTTCGTGACCACCTCCGAGCTCGACTCGCGACCGCCGCCAGTCGAGGAGTAGGACCTGGACGTCGTCTTCGACCTCGACTTGATCGGCTTCTCACTGCCGGGGCGGATCTCCAGGTCGAGGCCCTTGAACAGCCGGGGGATCTTCGGGACCTGGAGTCCGTCGATCTTCTCCTCGAGCTTCTCGATCGCCTTCTCGAGCTCCTCGATCGCGGCCTCCGGGACCTTCTTGTCGCGGAGATCGTGGAGGCGCTCTCTCCACGATCCCTCCGGCCCCACCTTCGGGAACGGCAGGTCGAGCGTGTGCTCCTCGCCGTCCGCGTCGCGCCAGCGGATCTGTCCCTGCATCCTCGCCCGGGGGAAGCTCCAGAGCTTCGTGCCCGGACGTCCGAGCAGGGGCCGGTACTGATCGGCGTTCGGAGGCGGAGTCACCGGCGCCGTCGAGTTTGCCGCACGCTTGTCTAGAACCACGGCCACGCTCGTTCTCTTGCCGCGACGGATCAGCTCGATTTGCACGGTGTCGCCGGCGACGTGTTTGCTGATGATCGCCGGCAGGTTGTTCTGCGTCGGCCTCCACCCGGCGGCAAGCTCCGGGTGTGCCTCCTCGAGCGTGTCGGCGTTCGCCGCATCGGCGCTGTCGGTCTCGACGTGACAGCTCGAGCACCTGGCGGCGAGCTCCGGGTGTGCCTCTTCGAGCGTGTCCGTGACCACCGTGTTGGCGTCGTCGGACTCGATGTGACAGCTCGAACAGCTGGCGCGAAACACCCCGTGCGGAACCGGGATGCTCTCGAAGCTGCCGGGTTCGCCTTGCACCCACAGGCCCGGGGCCAGGGTCGTCGGTCGGTGCGGAGCGGTGACCGCTTCGCCGGCGACCTCGACGATGACGTCCCACCTCTTCAGTCCGGCCTTCTCGGCCGGTGAGCCCTTCAGCACCCGGGTGAGAACCACGCTCCTGTTCGCGTCGAGTCCCAGATGGTGCGCCAGGACCGGCGAGATCGAATCGAACTGCACGCCGAGGAAGCCGGGCTCCGGCGGCTCTTCGAGACCCGAGGCGCCACCGGCGACGCCGAGCTCGACCGGAATATCCAGCTTCCGGGCACCCCGGCGGACGCGGAACCGGACCGTGGATCCGGCTTCGTGCTTGCCGAGTGTCTCGCGGAGCGACTCGCCCGAGTCGACCTTTTCGTCGTCGACGCCGACGATCACATCGTGTCGCTGGATCCCCGCCGCCTGCGCGGGGCTGCCCGGGACCACGTCGTGAATCATCGCTCCGCCCTCGATCTCGAGGTGCGAGAGAACGGCCTCGGGAATCTCCGCGGCGAGCCGGACTCCGAGGAACCCCGCGGAGGCGGGCGACGGGGCGGTGATGATCAGACCGAGCAGGATTGCTACAGGAGTCTTGTGGCGCATGTCGAGTCTCCGTCGAGTGCTGCGTCGAGTTTCGCGGGCGAGTTCCGTGTGGAGGGTGCCTGTAGAGCCCGGCCTCAGTACCAGGGCCGCGTTTCGTAGCGAACCAGGCGCGTGCGAACCTTCTCGAGCTCGATACTCCAGCGCGGCTCGCGCCCGGTCGGTGTGGAAGCCTGCGGGGAAGATCTCGAAGGGCGCGGCTCGATGATCCAGCTGTGCGTACGCAGCGTCTCCAGGCCTATCTGCGGCAGATCGATTCGTGGCATGTCTGTTCGCGCTCCGGTGTCCCCGGGCGTCGTTGCACCGAAAATCGGGATCGGCGACAGCTTGCGCGTGTCCCGACGAAGCTCGATGACGTGGGAGCCGGCGACCGACGGTTCAACGACCGTCGTCGCGTTCGCCCCGTCCACGGGAGCACGCCGGGACTCGCCCGGCGCCGAACCGTCCGGAAGGCCGTCTTCGAAGACCGTGATCCAGGCCAGCGCGCCGACGGCGAAGGCCGCGGCCGCTGCCAGGCCGCCGGCGTAGAGCGGCTGCCCCCGGGGGCCCCCCCCCCCCCCCCCCCCCCCCCCGCCGCAAAACCACCCCCCCCCAAAAAC
>CAYMLL010000026.1:7408-40421 GCA_964390645.1 uncultured Planctomycetia bacterium
GCTCTGCTCTCCCTCCCGGACGATCAGCGTCGTGGATGCGACGACGCGGCTCTCGAGATCGAGGAGGCTCTCGTGGGGCGCCGTCAGCCTCTCGCGTAGCGACCGAGAAGCACGCTTCTCCCGGCACAGGCTCTCCCGGCAGCGAGCGCACGCCTCCAGGTGGTCGGCGAGACCGCTCCGGAGGCCCGGGGGCAGCTCATCGTCGACCTGTCGCGAGATCAACGAGCTCCAGCGTCTGCAAGTGTTCATCATCGTCGCTCAACCTCGTGCGCCGCCGCTCGTCGGGTCCGGGGCTCTGGATGTGCGCAGCGCTTCCCTGGATACGCGTATCGCCTTGTCGTGGTGACCGGCCTCTCGCCGTGACCCGTTGTCGACGATGCCGGCCGTCGGTCCGGCAGGACTCGCGGCCCGGATGCGACCGTAGGCGGGTGAACGTCGAAGCTTCTCTCGCGCTCTGGAGATCCGCACGTGGATCGCCCCCGACGAGATGCCGAGGATCTCGCCGATCTCCTCGTACGAGAGGTCGTCCACGTGGCGCAGTAGCATCGGCTCGCGGTATCGAGCCGGCAACGTGAGGACCGCCTCGAGGGCGTGCTCGAGCTCGTCACGGTGATCGACACGTTCGGTGCCGGCACGCGGGTCGAGAAGCTCGCGCTCGACTCCCCGTGTCTCCCTGCGCTTGCGTGCCACCTTTCGCACGTGATCTCTGAGGACATTGCCGGCGATGCGGTAGATCCAGGACGGGAAGCGGGCCGGGTCGCGCAGGCCGCGGACACCCCGAACCGCACGCAGGAGCACCTCCTGACAGAGGTCGTCGACGTCCTGTCGCTCGACACCCTGCAGACGGGCGCCCAGCCAGCCGCGCAGCCATCGAAGATGCCGCCGCAGAAGGACTTCCAGGCGCTCGGCGCAGAGCGGCTGCTGACGGCTCGTGGTTCGATTCTCCATGCTGGGAGAGTAGACGTCGACGCGGTCGGCGGCTTACAAGAAAACCACGGTCGGGAAGCGGATCGGGAGCCGCGACGCGCGGTGCTCCGGGTCGCTACCCGTCGCTCTTCGGAATCGACGATCCGCAGATGTGCACCGGCACGATCTTCTCGAACTCCTGCTTCGGGATCGAGGGGCCGGCGCGGGTGCAACAGCGGTCGAAGCTTTCCATCAGGTCCCGGGCGATCTCTCCGGGGCCGCGGCCCTCGACGCGGTGGCGTTCGAGGATGGTCTCGACCTCGCCGTTGCGGATGACGGCGATGCACGGAGATGACGGCGGGTAGGGAGCCAGATACTCCCGTGCTCGATCGGTGGCTTCTCGATCCTGGCCGGCGAAGACCGTCGTCAAGCGATCCGGGATGACGTCGTTCTGCAGCGCCAGCATGACCCCCGGCCGAGCGTTGCCGGCAGCGCAACCGCAGACCGAGTTGACGACGAGGAGCGTCACTCCTTCGCTGGCGCCGAGGGCCGCGTCCACCTCATCGGGGGTGAGCAACTCCACGACACCGACGCGCTTGAGCTCCTCACGCATGGGCTCGACGGCGGTGGGATCGTAGAGAGGACGGAACGAAGGAAGCTCTCGCATGGGACTGATTCTTTCCTGGAGATGCCGGCTGGACGTCCGAGCCGTCGGCTGTGTCCCTTATCTTAACCCGGATCGGGCGTTCCTGGAAGTGAGCCGGCCCCCTTCCGGAAGGGGGCGGCCGTCCTCCGGCCTGCGTTCGGATGTGCGCCGTGGCGCACCCGGGGTCGTGGCGCATCTTGGCGTATCTTGGCGCATCTCGTGAGCCCGGTCGAATCCGCCGCTGGAAAACGTTTGCGGGTCACGTCGAACCCGGCATAGTGAGCGACATGTCATGGTTCGTCGGTGTTCTCCTCGCACTGTTCACGGCCGGGTCGGAGTCGTCAAGCCCCCCCCTGACACCGGTCACGTCGGAGGCGGGGGAAGTCCGATACGCGAGGCCCGAGGTGCTGTGTCGGGTCGCGAGTGATGTGGTCGTCGAGGCTTCCGGGCTCGTCGCCGGCCGGCATCAGCCAGGGATCTTCTGGATCACCAACGACTCCGGGGATCGGTCGCGGCTCCTTGCCGTCGACACGCGGGGGCGGCTCGTCGCGACGCTCGAGGTCCGGGGAGCCGCGAACAGGGATTGGGAGGATCTGGCGATCGGTCCCGGGGGGTGGCTCCAGGAAGCTCCGGCTTCCGGGAGGGCGCGCGATCCCCGGATCTACATCGCCGACACCGGGAACAATGACCGCAGTCGCGCGGAGCTGACGATCTACCGCGTTCGCGAGCCCCGGCTCTCGACAACACGTCGACTCGGGCAGAAGCTGCGTTCGGAGCCTGCCGAGGTCTTTCACTTCCGGTACGCCGAGGGGCGGTTCGACTGCGAGGGCATGGTGGTCCATCCTCGTCGACCCGAGGTCTGGCTCTTCACCAAGGAGTCGATTGGCGTCGGCGTCTACCGTCTCGACGTGGAGCGGCCATCGCCGCGCCCCGTCGTCCTGGCGCGGATCGCGACGCTCGCGGTCGGCAGCCTCGCCACCGGTGCGGGTCTGTCTCCGGACGGCTCCCGCTTCGCGCTGCGCTTCTACTCCGGTCTCTGCGAGTGGCGTGCGGCGAGTGGAGGCGACGTTCTGGAGCGTCTGTCGCAGAAGCCGAGCTGGATCGTCGCGCCGACGGAGCCGCAGAGCGAGGCGGTCTGCTACTCGGCGGCGGGGGACGCACTCTTCACGGTCAGCGAGGGACGCCACCCCGCGATCTATCGCCTGCGAGGGGCCGAGCGATGAACCGGAATCCTGACAACAGGACGCCCTACGGATCGTCGGCTCTGAGGAACGTTCACGTCGTCCTGGTCGCTGCCGCGATCGCTTTCGCGTTCGGCTTCGCGGTCTACCTGGTGCTCGTGATGCGGCCCCGCAGGGTCGAGGGCGCCGCGACCTGGCCGATCGAGGCCGGCGCGGTCCTCTCGTGTCTCGCCGCCCTCGGTCTGCTTGCGTACCTGCGGCGCTTCCTGCGCAAGACGTCGGGCTAGAGAGCGTGTCATGAGACGAGTGATCTTCTTCCGTCACGCGAAGTCCGACCATGGTGCGGCGGTCTCGAGTGACCACGAGCGGCCGATCAACGATCGCGGTCGTCGAGCCGCGCGCGCCATGGGACGTTTCCTCGCGATCAGCGGGCAGGTCCCGGAGCGTGCGGTCTGCTCCTCGGCGCGGCGCGCGCGCGAGACTCTCGAGGTGGCGACCGAGGCGGGCGGCTGGAGCGTCGATGTGGACGTGCTCGACGAGCTCTACCTGGCCGGGTCCGGTCGCGTGCTCGACGTCCTGCGCCGCGAGGCTGACGGGACGAGGTCCCTGCTCGTCGTCGGTCACGAGCCGACGTGCTCGGAGATGGTGGGGCGGCTCTCGACACAGCGGCCCTCGCCGGGAGCGGGCTCCCGCGTGCGCTTCGCCACCGCTACGATGGCGCGCGTCGACCTGCCGATCGAGTCGTGGGCCGATTGCGATGCGGGAATCGGCGACATCCGATGGGTCGTGCCTGCGAAGCTGCTGACGAAGGGCGACTTCGAGTTCGTGGACTAGCCCCGTTCTCTGGCGACCCGTGCCCTCAGCCGAAGGTCACGTCCGGGAGCATCATGCAGACCAGGACGATCATCAGCAGGATCGGAAAGGAGACGATTCCGATGAACGCCCAGCTCTCGAACTTGAGGTGCATGAAGTAGGCACCCACGAGTCCGGCCTTGACGAGGGCGACGGCGACGAGCAAGAGGATCGACATGATGCTGATCCCCGGGGTGCCTTCGAGCCAGCTCGGAAACTGCGCGACGGCGACCTCCACGGCCGTCAGGATCGCCAGCCAGAGGAAGATCAACATGTACCTGGGATGCGCGTGACCGTCCGCCATGATTCGCTTTCTTCGCTCTCGGGCCCCTGCTTGTCCACAGAAGCCGCCGCTTGTCCTCAGAAGCCGCCGCTTGTCCTCATGAAAACCCTCAAGAAAAAGCCGTCAGGGGCTCGGGGGTCCCGTCTCGACCAGGTAGACGATCGTGAAGATCACGATCCACACCAGATCGACGAAGTGCCAGTAGAGGCCGACGATCTCGATACGGTTCGTCGTCCAGCGGCCGCGATAGACGCCGATCTGGATGCAGGTGAGATAGACCACGCCGCTGAAGACGTGGCAGCCGTGGAAGCAGGTCAGCACGAAGAAGGTCGCGCCGAAGAGCGTGCTGTTGGGCAGGGTGCCCCAGTCCTGGAGTTCCGCGTTCCAGATATGGACACCGCTCAGGAAAACACGGGAGATGTTACCGTCGGCGTTCGCATGGACGTTGGTGAAGAAGTGCGTGTATTCGTACACCTGTCCGAGCAGGAATACGCAGCCCCCGGCGATCGTCCACCAGAGCCAGAAGCGCAGCTTCTTGACGTCGTTCGCGATGGCGCCTTCGAAGGCCTTGACCATCGATACGCTCGAGCAGATCAGCACGAAGGTGTTGATCGCCGTCAGCGTGATGCCCAGGTACGTCGCGGGGGACGGCCAGGTCTCGTGGTGTGCCGCACGCAGCGTGACGTAGGCGGCGATGAGGCCCATGAAGGACATGCCGTCCGAGCCCAGGAAAATCCACATCGCCATCTTGCCGTTCGTGACGCCGAGGACCTTCTTTTCCGCCTCGGTAGACGGCACCGCGGTGATCGCGGCGGCTTCGCTCATCGTTCTCAAACGCTCCTGGATCGTCAACCATCGCAGCCGCACGCAGCGACGCTTCGGGCGCTGGGCTGCTCTGCTTGCGGCGCGCCCCACGAGCGCACCGGCGACGTAGTTTGCGCCGTCGGCTTTCGCAGGTCAATACCAAATCAGGCCCGTGGGAGGCTTGTGGCAGAATGACGCACCGGAGCCCGTCGTCTCCCCGCTGCGTCGGCTTCCGTAGAATCCCGGGGCAGGTCGTTGATGCTCCTCGCGACGGGTGGTATAGACTCTACGAGAGCGTCCTGGAACGTCGAAGTTGTTCCGGGACCCGAGTCTTCAGAGCCGTGGGCAGTCCAGGTGGGGTTGGTCCAAGGCAGGAAACACCAGCAAGACAAGCCGTAGCAGGAAAGGGACTCGAGATGACTCACGTCGTAGTCGGACGTTGCGTCGATTGCCGGTACACGGACTGTTGCACGGTCTGCCCGGTGGACTGTTTCTACGAGACGACCAACCCGGCGATGCTCGTCATCGATCCCGAGACGTGTATCGACTGTGAGCTCTGCGTTCCGGAGTGCCCGATCAACGCGGTGTACCCCGAGAGCGAGCTTCCGGAGTGCTACGAGGACTGGACCGAGAAGAACGCCGAGCTCTTCGAGGACGGCGAGAACGTCACCGAGAAGAAGGACGCGCTCGACGGCGCCCTCGACCTCGAGACGATCCAGGCGAAGGAGAAGGAAGCCGGTTTAGCGGTCGACGAGCCGAGCAAGGCCGGCTGAAGCGCCCTCCGGCGGGAAAAGCGGCCTGCCGTTCCAGGAGGACCGGCTTCTCGAGGGCGGTCCGGGAGCGGGCCGCCGGCGCTCTGCGCGTCCCGTTCTCCCGGACCGGCCCCTTCTCCCGGGAAGGCCCTCCTCCCGGAAAGCGGCCAGAGGGTCTCCCTTCATTCTGCCGGCGGCCGCCCGAGCGGTCGGATCTCCAGACGGCTGACGACGTTGTGATCGCGCGTGCGCAGCAGTCCGAGCACCGCCTCGCCCACCTCCTCGGGCCGCACTTTCCAGGAGCTGTCGCCGTCCTCGTGGCGGTGCGATGCGGTGTCCACCGAGCCCGGGAAGAGGGTTGTCACCTTGACGCCGTGCCCCCGCACCTCCTGGAAGAGCGACTCGGAGAAGCCGGTGACCGCGTGCTTCGTCGCCGCGTAGCCGCTGCCCCCGGCGAGGGGCCAGTAGCCGGAGATCGACGAGACGTTGACGATGTGACCGCTCCTCTGTTCGACGAGGCGGGGCAGCACCGCGCGAGTTGCGTAGAACAGCCCGTTGATGTTCGTCTCGACCATCGCGTGCCACTCGTCGAGCGAGATGCTCATCGCGTCCTTGCGGATGACGAGGCCCGCGTTGTTGATGAGCCCGTCGACGCCTCCGAGCTCCTCGACGAGCGACGCGATGGCGGCTACGGCGCTCGTAGCGTCCCGCAGGTCCGCGTCCGCGATGGCGCAGCGTCCACCCTGCGTGGCGATCTCGTCCCGCAGGGTCTCCAGGTGCTCCGGCGATCGCGCCAGCGCCCCGATCTCGACACCATCGCGACCGAGGACCGTCGCGATGCCTCGTCCGATTCCCCGGCTGGCTCCGGTGACGATGATCTTCATGACTCGCTCTTCACTCGTCGGGGTGGGGGGAGTGTTCGCTGTGGGACTCGTTCGCTCCCGGTCGAGACGTGCGTGTGAGTTGTGGAGGGAGCGGCCGGTATGCCGGGAGCGCTCGCGTGAGTGAGGCTCGGGAAGGACACGGTGAGCTCAAGGTGCTCCCGGCGACCCGAGCGGCTCGGCACTCGGCGTCCACGCGCTCGCTTCGTCGAGACGGTCGGGGCTCGCGGCAGCGTCGACGACGGTCAGGGAGTGGCCGCCGCCGTCGGTCGTCGGATGCCAGGTGTCGTCGTACGTGAACGAGAGCTCGATCTCGCCCAGTGGCGACAGGATCACGATGTTCTCGCCGTCGTTTGCGAGCTGACCGTCGTATTCGCCGAGGACGACGACGCCACTCTTTTCGCCGTCTCCGTAGCGCTCCTCGAAGCCCGCGCGGTTCCTGACGACGACAGCACGCTCGCCGGGATCGAGGACGGCCTGGCCCGGGAAGATGAAGCGTACGCCGCCGCCGAGCTGGTGGCTGTTCAGCAGGAGCTGCTCGTCGCTGACGTTGGCGAGCTCGAGGAACTCGAAGTCGTCGTCGTTCCCGAAGCCGGCCGCGATCTCAGGGCTCGTCGGGGAGGGAGGGTGGTACATGAGCTCGGTGACCCGCAGCCCCGAGTCGACGCGGAAGAGCGCCTCCGTCAGCGGGCTCCACTCGCCGGCGACGAGGTGGCGTGCCTTGACACGCGTAGTGCGCCGGATCTCGATCCGTGCGACGACCTCACGGTTCGTCGTCAGCAGCGGCTGGATGAGGAAGTCCGAGCTGCCGAGGGAGCGGTTCATGCCGTGCACCGAGAGCACGTTGCCTCCGACGCGCAGCAGGTCCACGTGCTCCGTCACATCGAAGCTCTCGAAGACAATCGCGCGGGAGTCGGGATGCGATGCGCTCGAGGCGGAGTCGAACGCCGGGTTGGCCGGGGCGTTGCCGCGTGCGATCTCGATGCCGTTGAGATACGCGACGAAGCCGTCGTCGTAGCGCATTCGCAGCGACAGCTCGTCGAGCTCGGGAATGGACTCGAGCTCGAAGGGAAAGCGCACGTAGACCGAGGTCGCGACGTCGTAGAGAGCCGCCTCGACGTCCGTTCCGATGAACGGCTCGAAGCCCGAGCTGCGCTCGTAGCCGATACCGGAGATGCCGGTGTTCCAGCCCTCGTCGTCGAAACCGGGCTCGGTCCACGTCCCGCCCAGAGCTCCGTCTGCGGGGATCCGCCAGCGCAATGGCGCGTCGAGCGCCGTGAGTGTCACGCCCGGGGACTCGCCGGCCAGGATCGCCGACGGAGATACCTGTCCGTCGGGTCGACGCGGATCCGTGCCGTCCGTCGTGTAGTAGGTCTCGCCGACCTCGGTCCGCAGGGTGACGATCGCGCCGGCTTCCACGTCGCCTCCCTGCGGGCTGAGTTCGGGAGGCGTGAAGTCCGACCAGAAGCCGCGTGCGCGGAGCTGATCGAGCACTATGTCGGTGCGCTGCGGGAAGTAGGTGCCGAGGATCCACGTCCGGTGCGTCAGGTACTGGTCGTTGCGCGTCAGCAGTCCGAACCCGGCGCCGGGCTCGCGTGGCGAGCTGACGTCGCGCCGGAAGTCCCCCCAGCGCAGCGACTCGGCCACGATCGCGCGGTCCACCTGCGCCGCGCGGCGGTTCCAGAGCCGGGTGACGTTGTCGGGCGTCAGCACGCCATCGTGGAAGAAGTGCCGGTGGATCCGGTCCTCCAGGAGCAGCTGGAAATCGGGGTTCCTGCGCAGCCGGTGAAACACGAAGGTCGGCGCGTTGTTGTTCTGCACGCCGGTGCGGTTCATGTTGAGGATCGCGTTGAGGTTGTAGGCACGAGAGCCGGTCCCGAGCGAGATGGCGAACTCGGCGTCCCACACGTAGCAGCGGAATTTTTCGCCGGGAGCGCGCTTGCGGATCGACACCCAGTTGTGGCCGTCCCAGTCCGTGTTGCCGAAGTAGTGGTTCTCGAGGACGTAGTCGATGAGGTTCTCCGGGTCGATCAGCTCGAGCGCCGCTGCATAGCCCGCGTCGGTCTCGACGGGGCCTCCGGAGAGCGAGATCAGCCGGTTCCATGCCTGCGGGTTGCCGTCGCGGGCGGAGCCGTTCTTGATGACGTCGTAGTCCTCGTCGCTGCCTCCGAAGTGCGACGCGCCGAAGTCGTTCTCCGGACGCTCACCGACGTTGTAGATTCCCCAGTACATGCCGTTGAGGTAGAGGTGCGCGTAGCGGCCGTTCGTCGAGCGATGGCCCATCTCGAACTGCATGTCGCGCGCCCACTGGTCACGAACGTACTGAGAGTGGATCGCCTGCTCGTCGTACCAGTGTGGGAAGGTGTTGTTGAATCCGGCACGCAGGCTGAGCTGGTCGAACTCCTCCGTCGCCTGGTCACCGTAGGGCTGTCCGGCGAAGATCTCGTGCCTCAGCTTCGTCGGTCCGTAGCGGCGGCGAAACACGACGCGAAACGCCTTCTTCGGAAACTGGGGCCGACGGCCGGCGCCACCCTGGATACGCACGCCACAGGCGACCTGGAGCTCCTCGGTGCCGTCAGTCGAGAAGAGCTCGACGGATCCGGGTCGCTCCCAGGCGTCACCCTTGCGCTGTGCGTTGGTGTAGATGCCGCGCGCACCGAAGAGATCCTCGGGGCTCGCGACGATGGAGATCACCGGCAGGGATTGCAGGTCGTCGATGATCGTGTCGCGGTAGTCCGGGTGATTCGCGATCTCCGGATCCGTTCCGTAGTCGGCCGGGAATCCCTCCCAGGTCCGCGGATAGCCCGGTGGGTTGTCCGGCTGCTCGAGGACGCCGCGAGGCCCTTCGAGAAAGATGTACGTGTGCGTGTCGACGTCGCTCGGCAGCCGGCGGTCGCGAAACGCCGCGGCGCGCAGGACGGTCACGCCGTCGATCGGGATCGGTCCATCGTAGACTCGCCCCGACGTCTCCGTCGGCGTGCTGCCGTCCGTCGTGTAGCGGATCGTCGTGTTCGGTGTTTCCCTGGTGATCGCGACCTCGAATTCGTCCTCGTGATACCCGCGGTCGACGCTGAACTCCGTGTCGCGAACGCGGCCATCGATGCCGCCCACGTTCGGCCGGCCAGGTGTCGGATCCTCGAAGAAGCGCGTCACCGTTCCGCTGAGGCGGGCTTCGAGGGTCGGCAGGACGAGGAAGCGCTCGCCGTCGGCGTCGGTGCTCATCGCCTGCACGGCGAGCACGTTCCGCCCGGCGGTGAGCGACTCGAGCGGCAGCTCGAACATCGCGAACTCGCCGACCGCGGCGGAGTCGTCGCGACCCGTCGTGGCGGAGGAGTTCGATTCCGGCGATGCGGGCGCGTTGTCCCGCGCGATCTCCTCGCCGTTGATCCACGCGACGAAGCCGTCGGTGTAGCGGATCCACAGCGTCAGCGCGGAGACGTCGGCGGGATCGTCGATGTCGAACCGGGAACGCAGGCACAGAGACGGGCTGATGCCGCGAAGCTCGTCCTCGACGTCGGTCTCGAACTTGCCGGTGAAGAGTCCCCTCGGCGCCGTCTCGTAGCCCAACCCGATCTCGCCGGGTCTCCAGCCGGTATCGTTGAAGTCCGCACTCGTCCAGCTCGCGGGCAGCGGCGCATCCGCGACGTTCCAGCGTGTGTCCGTGTCCTCGCCCAGGAGCGTGGTCGTGCCGGTGACGCCGTTCGCGACGCCGTACGACACATCCGGCAGCTGGCTCGGGTAGCGCGGAGAGAACGACGAGAGGATCGTGCTTCCGTCGGGAGCCACAAGACCGACGAACTCGCCGCTTCCCGAGAGGCTGAACGTGGTGTGGAACCTGCCGCTCTCGTCGACGTGGTCGCTCGTCGTCGCGTCGGACGCGAACACGACGAGGAATCCCCCCGGCGGCAAGACCGTGTCGGCGCCGTCGTGGAAGCCCCACTTCGTGAGCTCGTTCCGATCGTCGGTCAGGAAGTGACCGCCGACGTCGACGGGCTCGGCCGACAGGTTGACGAGCTCGATCCAGTCCGACCGTTCGCCGTCGCCGTCGACGAGGCCGGTCGAGTTCCGTGCGAGGATCTCGCTGATAACGACCGTCGTGCGCGTCGGAGCCGGGCAGGGCGGGAACTCGATGCAGCCGATCGCGTCGTCACTGGGGTCTTCGCCGCATCGCGGGAAGGGGGCAGGCGGCGGTCGGTCGCCCTGGAAGAGGTAGAGCAGGAGGTTGACGGGATCGGAGACGCTGAGCTCGCCGTCGTCGTCGACATCGATCGAGTCGAGACAGCCGGGCGTGGCGCCGGCGAGGAAGAGGAAGTCCAGCCCGACGATCGCGTCGGTGAGCGTGATCGAATCGTCGCTGTTGATGTCGCCACGCACGAAGTGAGCCTGCTGCGCGAGCAGCGGGCTCGCGCACGCGATCCAGACCCAGAGCGACAAGACGCCGCCAGGGAAACCGCCGTTAGAGAGCGAAAACTTGCCCATCGGACTCCTCGAGGTGAGATGATCAGGGCTGCGGTCCACTTCGACCGGCCCCTTCCCCGACCTGTCATTCTACGCCGTCTCGTCCGGTGACGCGGCGAGAAACCCCGCTCAGTCGTCCGGCTCGCGCTCGACATCGACCAGACCGACGTCGATGTACTGCTCGCGGCCCCGTCCACGACCGAGGACCGCGATCACGTTGCGCCCCGGTCTCAGCGCGGCGCGAGCTTCGGGGAGCAGCTCGATCTCCTCGTGGTAGAGGCGCGGTCCCTCTCGCCGCGCCGCGGGGACTCCGTTGATCCAGACCTCGGCGTCGTCGTCGTGATGCAGGAGGAGACGGGGGCTCTGGAGGCCCTTCACCACCGCCTCGTCGAGCGTCAGCTCGCGACGCAGCCAGATCGAGCCGGTGTTCCATGTCGTGCGTACGATCCCCTGGCGCGCTCCGGCGCGACCGAATCCCGCCGCGCCGCGTCTCCAGTCGCCGTCGTCGAAGGCCGCGTCGGTCCACGCCTCGCCTGGATCGTCGGTCGTGAATCGCCATTCGACCTTCGTGCGGAGCGCGGTTGGCGTCAGGATGCGGTAGCGACCGAGGCCGTCGAACACGCCGCGGTTGGCCTGCCCGACGGCGCGCGTGTCGACCTTGATGACCTCGCGATCGAAGGTGACGAGCCCGTTGATCTCCCGTTCGACATCGGTGAGCTGAGTGAACACCGCCGCGGCTACGCCGGGAGAGGCCTCCTGCCGGCGGATACCTCGCGCGAGGTCGACGTAGGTGCGCGTCAGCTCGTCGGCGGTTTTCGTCTCGGAGTATCCCCACGCGCCGCCGGTCGCCCAGGTGTGGCCTTTCACGAGGAAGCTCGGCCCGCCGTACTCGCCGATGACCGCGACGCGATCGCCGTCGGGCTCGTTCCATCCAGGCCCGGGATAGCAGTGGACGTCGACGACGTCGCCCTGGCCTCTGTCGTGCCAGCCGCTCGCCGTGACGACGAGGCGCGTCGGGTCGAGCGAGCGCACGAGCTCCGTGCGGGTCGCGTCGTCGTGCTGTCCCCACCCTTCGTTGAAGACGACCCACGCTACGATCGATGGGTGGTTGCGATGTGTCGCGACCAGCCGCCGCAGCTCGAGCTCGAACTGTTCGCGGGACGCGGGCGTCTTGTTGTTCGCGCTCGGCATGTCCTGCCAGACAAGGAGTCCGCGACGATCGCACCAGTGGTACCAGCGGGACGGCTCGACCTTGACGTGCTTGCGCGTCATGTTGAAGCCGAGGCGCCTGGTCAGATCGATATCGTGGCGCAGCGCCTCGTCGGTGGGGGCCGTGTAGATGCCGTCGGGCCAGTAGCCCTGATCGAGCGGTCCCATCTGGAAGAGCGGCTCACCGTTGAGGAAGAGGCGTGGCACACCGCTGCGATCTCGCCGCGCCTCGATCTTGCGCATACCGAAGTAGCTTCCGACGCGGTCCACGTTCTCGCCGCCCCGGCGCAGGCGGATCTCCAGGTCGTGCAGCGTCGGGCTGCGCGGCCACCAGCGGGCCGGGTCGCGCCGCGGCAGCGAGAGGCGGCGGCCGGCGGCGCCGACGACCCGTCCGATCTCCTGCCGGCGAAGGCCGTCGTTTCGCAGGGCGACGACCTCGACGCTGCATCCGCTGTCATCGCCGTCGGTGCTCACGGTCACGTCCACGCTGCCGGTGTCGACGTCCGGGACGATCGAGATGTCGGAGACGTAGACCTGCGGCACCGGCTCGATCCACACGGTCTGCCAGATTCCGGTGACCGGGGTGTACCAGATGCCGCCGGAGGCGAGCACCTGCTTGCCCCGTGGCTGGTCGCCGGCGTCACTCGGATCATCAACCTCTACGACGAGGACCTGCGAGCGACCGACGACGAGCTGGTCGGTGATGTCGAAGGAGAACGGGTCGTAGCCGCCGACATGTTCCCCGACGAGCTTGCCGTTGAGGATGACCCGGGCGCGATGGTCGACGGCGCCGAAATGGAGCAGGACGCGATGACCGCCCCACGTCGGTGGTATCTGGAACGTCCGCAGGTAGCGCAGCGAGGTGGCGCGTTTCATCACCCCGGAGAGTGGCGACTCGATCGGGAAGGGGACAAGGATGCGCTCGCGAATGTCGCGTCGATCCTCGCCGGTGTGCGAAGGATCGATGATCTTCAGGTCCCAGAGTCCGTTGAGATTCTGCCACTCGCGGCGACGGAGCTGTGGTCGTGGGTACTCCGGAAGCGTGGCCGCGGGATCGACCTTCGACGTCCAGCGCGTCGGCATGCCGCCGGGCGCCGGTTGCCACTCGCCGCGCGGAGTCTCGTCGAGGACCGTCGGCAGCTCGTCGGCTCCGGCGTTGAAGCTCGCGAGCACCTGCTCGTCGCTCAGGGATCGGTCGTGGATGCGGAACTCGCTGACGGCGCCCCGCAAGCAGGGGTCGGCGGGCCAGTTCGAGCGTCCGAGCCAGCAGCTCTTCGGTCGACCGAGCTCGCCGGGGTCCATCGCGACCGGTCCCTCTGCGACGCGTCGACCGTCGACGAAGAGACGTCCTCGATTCCCCTCCAGGGCGATGGCGACGTGCGGCGGCCTGCCGCTCGGGAGTGCCGCGCGGGAGCCCAGCACGTCGGCGCGGCCCGCGACGCGTCGGTCGACGTTGATGTGCATCTCCAGATGACCGCTGCCGGCGCTGGGAGTGATCATGAACCAGCGCCGTCCCTTCTCTCGCCCGTCGGCGGGGTCTTTCATGCTCTCCCCGAAGTCGAAGAAGCGCTGCCATGGCGGTCCTCCGTCCCAGGTGAGCCAGCCCTCGAAGGTGCAGTTCATCAGCGTGCTGATGGTGAACCCGACGGGCAGCTCGACGTGCGCCCTCTTGCCGTCCAGCCGGACGGCGCCGTTCTCGACCCTGGCCCCCTCGAGCAGTCGGGCGTTCGCGCCGCCGATGACATCGCGGCACCTTGCGTCGTCGAAGCTCCAGCGGTGAACGACGTCCGCGTCGGCGGCCGCTGGCAGAGTGGCGAGGAGACAGAGCAGTCGGCTCCATTTCGGCATCGAGATCCCCTTTCCCGGCCGGGTTCACGCAGCGCGCGTCGGGGACGGCCGAGCCCCCGGAGCTGGTCTACTCGAAGTGGCGGCCCCAGAGGACACGCAGCCGTTCGACCTCGTCGACGTCGATCCTCGACCTGTCCGTCCAGATCGCCAGCCGCAGCGCGTCGTGGGCGAGTGACGGTCGAGACTCGAGCGCCGAGATGTCGCGGAGCGCCCGTCGGATCAGCTTCATCGAGTTGTCCGTCGCTCTCTGGAGATTGTCGATGATCTCCGCGAGGAGCGCCTGCCGATCCGTCGAGGGAGCGTGCGGACGCCAGCAGTCGTAGTCGGTCGGCAGCGCGACCTGTGCGTACGCGATCTCGGCCTCGCGAGCGAGCCGAGCCTCGGGCATCACGGTCATGCCGATCAGGTCGCCACCCCACGTCCGGTGCATCGCGGACTCCGCCTTCGTCGAGAACGCCGGCCCCTCCATGCATACGAGCACGCCTCCGTCGTGAACGCGCACGTCCTCGAGGTCGGTGGACGCGGCCAGCAGCCACTCGCGCATGACGTTGCAGAAGGGTTCGGAGAGCTCGACGTGAACCACGGCGTTCTCGTAGAACGTGCCGGGCCGATTGAAGGTCTTGTCGATCACCTGGTCGGTGATGACGAGGTCGCCGGGCGCGATCTCCTCTCGCAGCGACCCCGACGCCGCGCTCGCGACGATGTGTGTCACGCCGAGTGACTTGAGCGCGAAGATGTTGGCCCGATAGGGAACCTTCGACGGGCTGAGCACGTGCCCTTCTCCGTGGCGCTGGAGGATGGCGACATCGACGCCCTCCCAGGTCGTCGTGGTGATCGCGCTGCTCGGTGCGCCGAACGGCGTCTGGGGCCTTACGCGCTGACCCTCCTCGCCGCCGAGCGTTGCGCCCAGCCCGGAGCCGCCGATCAAGCCGATCTTGACGTTCGCCATGAACCCGGTTCCTCTGGTTGCTGCGGTGTCCGCCAGAGGCTATCCCGAAGGGGACTGCCTGGCAAGGCGGACGGAGATCTCTCGAGGAGATGCTGGATGACCAGAATGACGATTTGCGCGCTGCTGGCGGGAGTTCTCGTGAACGGTGCGACGTTTGCCGCGGAGGATCGCGACGCCGTGGTGCGTCGCGATCGCAAGGAGCTCGAGGAGTCCGACATCTGGGTGTACAACGACCTGGAGTCCGGGCTCGAGCGCGCCAGGAAGACGGGGCAGCCGCTCGCCGTCGTCTTCAGGTGAGTGTTGTGACACGCCTGCAAGGGCATCGACGCGCAGGTTGCGCGTCCCGACGACAAGGAGCTCATAGCTCTTCTCGAGAAGTTCGTCTGCGTGCGCGTCGTACAGGGCAACGCGATCGATCTCTCGCTCTTTGACTTCGACCTCGATCTGACCTTCGCCGTGTTCTTCCTCAACGCAGACAAGACGGTCTACGGCCGTTACGGAACGCGTTCGAGCCAGAAGGATGCGCAGAGCGATATTTCGCTCCCGGGGTTCAAGAAGGCGCTCGCGGGCGCGCTCGATCTTCACGCGGCCTTTCCGAAGGTCCGCGCGTCGCTGCGGGCGAAGACGCCGCCGCCGCCGCGGTACTCGCGTCCGGAGCTCTATCCGTCGCTGCGCAGGTTCAAGCCGGAGCTCGATTACAAGGGCCGGGTCGCGAAGAGCTGCATGCACTGTCACATGATCGGCGTCGCCCGGCGCGAGACCTGGAGGGATTCCGGCAAGCCGCTGCCCGACAGGGTCCTGTACCCGTGGCCGAATCCGAGCGTCATCGGACTCGGGATGGACCCGCGCGAGATGGCGACGGTGACGTCGGTCTCGCCGTCCTCGCCGGCCTCACGCGCCGGCCTGCGAGCGGGTGACGAGCTCCTCTCGCTCGGCGGTCAGCCGTTGCTGTCGACAGCCGACATCCAGTGGGTTCTCCACCGCAGCGACGACGTCGCGAGCATCCCCGCCAGGATCCGCCGGGGCGGCGAATCCCGCTCCGTGACACTCGAGCTGGAGAGGGGCTGGCGCCGCGGCGACGATATCTCGTGGCGTACGACGAGCTGGGACTTGCGGCGTATGGTCACCGGGGGCATGCGGCTCGCAGAGCTCTCCGACGCGGGGCGCCGTGAACGCGGCGTGGCCGCGAGGAAGCTCGCACTGCTCGTCGAGCACGTCGGTCAGTACGGCGAGCATCGCACGGCGAAGAACGTCGGCTTCAGGAAGGGTGACGTCATCGTCGAGTGGGCTGGTCGCTCGGACCGTATGCGCGAGACCGAGATCTTCGCGATCGGCATGAAGGAGCGCCTTCCGGGGGAGAAGGTGGCGGTGACGGTCCTGCGGCGCGGCAAGCGCATCGATATGAAGCTGCCGATGCGCTGAGCCGGCGTCACCGCCCGGGTCGCGGGGAGCGAGATCTCGTCGTCCGGGTCGTCCGCGTGCTTCCGGTCGTCCGCGTGCTTCCGGTCGTCCGCGTCCGTCCGCTCCGCTCAGGGCTCGGGATAGCGGATCTCGAAGCTGTTGTACGAGCCCCGGGGCGGCTCCTTGCGGCGCTCGATCCTGTCGACCCGAGCGCGCCGAGGGCCCTTCCGCAGCGTCTCGATCAGGCTCTCGACGTCCTTCCTCGGTCCCTCGATCACCGCCTCGACGCGACCGTCGGGGAGATTGAGCACCCAGCCGGTGAGCTTCGCGGTGCGCGCCGCCCGTCTCGTGAAGGCGCGGAAGCCGACTCCCTGGACGCGCCCGCTGATGTGGACGTGCTCGCGTACGGTCGTGGTCAGGGGCTCGCCCGCGACGCGCCGTTTCCGGCGCAGGGCTCGACCGGGACGGGCGCCCGTGTGCCGGGAGCTCGAAAGGACGGCGACGCCGTTGACGAGGACGTGCACGACGCCCTCGGGGTATCGGAACGGCTCGAGATAGGTGGCCCGGTCGATCACCGTCTTCTCGTCGAAGACGCAGATATCGGCGTGGAAGCCCGCGTTCAGCTGCCCGCGCTCCCGGAGGCCGGCCTTCGACGCGTTGAGCGAGGTCATCTTGCGCACGGCGTCCTCGAGCCGCAGCAGCCGCTTCTCACGCACGAGCTTCCCGAGGACACGCGGGAAGGTGCCGAAGTTGCGCGGGTGCGGCTTGCCGCGGCGCAGCGGGCCCTGGATCGCGTAGGCCGAGCCATCGGAGCCGATGGAGCACCACGGCCGCGCCAGGACGAGGTCGCGATCCGCCGCGGTGTGGTGAGCGTAGATCGTGCTGATCGAGCTCTTCTCCTCGAGCAGAAAGTCGAAGAGCTCGTCGAGCGCGCGATCCTCGGGCACCGACTGCAAGCCGGTCCTGGCCGCGATGATGCGGTCCATGGTCTGGCCCTCGAAGCGCTTGTTGGCATCGCCGAGATCGGCGTTGACGAGCATGCGGCTCCAGTCGCCGCCGACCGCGAGGTAGTGGTTGTACCAGCCTTCGATGCCGGCGAGCACGTCCTTCTTGATCTTCGCGCGCTCTTCGGGAGAGCCCAGCCTCTCGCGCATCCTGTCGTCGCCACCCTCGTGCGCCCACGGCGGGATGATGCTCCCGAGCGCGTTGTTGCCTCGCGTGTAGGGATACACGTTCGATTGCACGTCGACGCCGCGCGCGCGAGCCGCCTCGATCAGAGCGATGACCTCGTCCATGCGCCCCCAGAGTCGCTGGTCGGCGATCTTGATGTGGATGATGTCGACACGTACGTCGGCCCGCTCCCCGATCTCGATCGCCTCGCTGATCGCCTCGAGGACTCCGGTTCCCTCGTTGCGGATGTGCGACGAAAAGATGCCGCCGTGGACGGCGACCACCTTCGCGAGCTCGACGACGTCGTCGGTTCTCGACAGGAGGCCGGGTGTCTGCGCGAGCATGCACGAGAGCCCGAGGGCCCCGTCGTCGAGAGCCTGACGCAGAAGGCGCTTCATCTCGGTGAAGCGCTCGGGCGTCGGTCGCTCGAACGAGTCGCCCATGACGCATCGCCAGAGGTTGCCCATGCCGACGTAGCTCGCGACATTCGTCGAGATCCGGCGGTGCTCGAGGAGGTCGAAGTACTCGCCCAGCGTCGACCAGCTCTCGGTATGGCCACCGAGCTTCATCGTCATGGGCGGGAGCTTGCCGGTGTAAGGGCCGCCTGAGCTTCGCTCTCCGAGAATCTCGGTGGTGACGCCCTGACGGATCTTGCTCTGAGCGTCACCGTCCTCGAGCAGCAGCCAGTCCGAGTGCGAGTGCATGTCGACGAAGCCGGGAGCGACGACGAGTCCGCGACAGTCGATCTCACGGCGTGCCTCGTGCGCGGGCAGACGACCGACGGCGGCGATGCGATCCGCGACGATGGCGACGTCGCCGTGCGTCCACGGGTTTCCGGTGCCGTCGACGATCTTGCCGCCACGCAGGACGATGTCGTAAGCGACGACTTCCGCCGCGATGCAGCGGCAGAAGTCCGCAACGGGGCTGACGAGGAGGCTGACGAGGACAACACGGCAGACGACTCGGGGGAGGACGGTCATGGAGCGCTCCGTGGTGGCTGGCCCGTGGACGAGGGACGAGATCGAAAATTTCCCCCGTTCTACCCGGTTCCGGCCGCGAGCGCCCGCCGTAGATGCGGGAGCGTCGCCGGAGTATGCTGCGGAGACTCCCCGACCGTCCCGTATCCGGAGCCACGCCATGCGACCACGGATCGCGCTCGTCGCGACGCTCGTCATCCTCGCCGCTTCGGGTGCCGCGCAGGAGTACGGCAAGGCCGATCGTGGCCAGCCCGGTGACGAGATGATCCAGGCGTTTCTCGCCCGGGAGGCCGAGCGAATTCACGCGACCTTCCTCGACGGCGTGAAGACCGCGCAGGAGCTGGAGAGCAAGCGCCGTGGCAAGGTCGGCGGCGACGGGCGAGCGCACGGTGGATGGCGTGGCGAGCTGCGCGAGATGTTGAGCCTGCCGGAGGTCGACTCCTCCTCGCCTCTCCATGTGGCCGTCACCGGCCGGCGTGTTCGCGGCGGCGTCGTCGTCGAGAACCTGCACTACCAGAGCCTGCCGGGTCTCTACGTGACCGCCAACCTCTACCGTCCGCAGGAGCCCCTGGAGGGGCAGAGGCTGCCCGCGGTGCTCTACGTCTGCGGCCACGCGTCGAGGGGGCGCAACGGCAACAAGACCGCGTATCAGTCGCACGGTCTGTGGTTCGCCCGGCACGGCTACGTCTGCCTGATGCTCGACTCGCTGCAGCTGGGCGAGATCGGCGGGACGCACCACGGTACCTACCGGGAGAATCGCTGGTGGTGGCATTCGGCCGGGTACACGCCGGCGGGAGTCGAGTGCCTCAACGGCATGCGCGGCATCGATCTGCTGATCGCCCGGGCGGACGTCGATCCGGAGCGCATCGCCGTCACCGGCATCAGCGGTGGGGGCGCGGCGACGATCTGGATCGCCGCGGCGGACGAGCGCGTCGCCTGCGCGGCGGCGGTGAGCGGCATGGCCGACCTGCCGTCGTACGTCGGCAACCGGGTCATCAACGGTCACTGCGACTGCATGTTCCTCTACAACAGC
This sequence comes from uncultured Planctomycetia bacterium, assembly GCA_964390645.1. Classification (GTDB taxonomy): domain Bacteria; phylum Planctomycetota; class UBA8108; order UBA8108; family UBA8108; genus CAYMLL01. Next base: position 26,759 of record CAYMLL010000026.1, read on the forward strand.
CGGCGCTGGCCCTGGGCGCGTATCGCGGCGATGATCGCTCCGCGTCCGCTGCTCTTCGTCAACAGCGACGCCGACCCGATCTTCCCGATGGACGCCAACGACCGAGTCATCCAGCGGCTCGAGCGTGTCTGGAGCCTCTTCGGTGCCGGCGACAGGATCGACGCGGTCGTCAGCATCGGCGGTCACGCTTACCGCGAGGACATCCGCCGGGCGGTCTACCGTTTCCTGAACACGCACCTGAAGAGCGATCCCCGGGAGATCGACGACAGCGAGGTCGACCTCGTCGTGCGCGAGGGCGGGAAGTACCACCACCCGGTTCCTCCCGAGGAGCTGCGGGCGTTTCCGACGGACGACGACCTGCCGCAGGACCGGATCAACGCGTCGATCGACCGTGTTCTGGCGCCGCGAGGCAGGCGCCCGGATCTCGAGGCGCACGGGCATGACGTCTGGCGAAGGGTGATCCGGAACGTGGTCCTGGAGTGTCTTCCGCAGCCGGGTCGCTCGCTTCCGGAAGCTGCCGGCGAGCTGGTGCGAGACGGTGACACGATCTGGCTCGAGTCCGAGAAGGGCATCCGCTATACGATCGAGCGCGTCGTTCCTGGCATGGCGGACGACGCCTCGGCGCTGCTGGTCGTCGTCGGTCGCGAGGCCGAGGAGGCGACGCTCGACGTCTGGCGCGAGGAGTCTCGTCGTCGGGGGCGCTCTGTCTGGGTCTGCCGGCCGCGCGGCGTCGGTCCGACGCGATGGACCCGTCGCAACCCGCCCAACTACGTCGAGCGCAGTCACCTGCTCCTGGGAAGGACGGTCGACGGAGACCGGGTGACGGATGTTGTCGCGGCCGCGCGGTACCTGCGCTCCACGCACGGAGTCCGCAAGCTGGCCGTCGGCGGCTCCGGCGCCGGCGGCATCATCGCCGCGTACGCGGCGATCTGCGACGAGGCTGTCGTGGAAGCTCACCTGCGGGACGTTCCCGCGACACACCTGGACGCTCGCAGTCCGCAGTTCCTCGGCGTCCTGCGCCGGGCCGACCTGCCATGGGTCCTCGGCGCTCTGGCGCCCCGGCCCCTCGTCATCGAGGGGCTCGCCGCCGCCGCTGTCCGGACCGTGGAGGCTGCCTTCGAGACCGCGGAGGCCCGCGACAGGCTGCGAGTTCTACCGCTTCAGAAGTGACCCGGAACGAGGCTGGAGGCCCTGACCGAATGACACGTACGACCCTGCTCTCGACGATCGTCTCGTGGATCCTCTGCGGGTGCGTGTCGACCGTCACCCGCGACGTCCCGCTCGACCTGGGCCCGGCGCCTCCCGACGACGGCAAGCTCCGCATCATCGCGTTCGGCGCTCACCCGGACGACTGCGAGATCAAGGTCGGCGGCGCCGGCGCCAGGTGGGCTGCCGCCGGGCATCACGTGAAGCTGGTGTCGCTGACGAACGGTGACATCGGCCACTGGCGGACGTCCGGCCCCGAGCTTGCCGCGCGACGACACGTGGAGGTCCAGGAGGCGGCGAAGCTGCTCGGTGTGACGACGCAGGTGCTGCCGATTCACGACGGTGAGCTGCTGCCGACGCTCGAGGTGCGTCGGGCGGTGGTGCGGCTCATCCGTCACTGGAACGCGGACGTCGTCCTCAGCCATCGGCCGAACGACTACCACCCGGACCATCGCTACACGGGAGTCCTCGTCCAGGACGCGGCGTACATGGTGACCGTGCCATTCTTCTGCCCCGACACGCCCCACCTGACGACGAATCCGGCGTTCATGTACTACGCCGATCGCTTCGAGGAGCCGCTGCCGTTTCTCCCGGACGTCGTCGTGTCGATCGACGACGTCGTCGAGAGGAAGCTCGACGCCCTCGGCGTGATGGTCTCGCAGTTCTTCGAGGGTGGCGCGAACGGTCACGCGGGGCTCCTTCCGGACGACGAGGCCGGGGTCGCCAGGCGCGAGAAGGAGGTGCGCGACCGGTTCTCCGCCTGGTTCGCGTCCACCGCGGAGAAGTTCCGGGAAGACCTCGTCGACCGGCTCGGCGAGGAGGAGGCCGCGAAGGTGAAGCACGCCGAGGCGTTCGCGTACTGCGAGTACGGCCGGCGGCCGACGGACGAGGAGACGGAGAGGATCTTCTCCTTCGAGCCGTGACCGAGGTCGGCCTCGAATCGCGTCGTCAAACGCGACAGGCTGAGCGACAAATTTCACCCGAACGGGAGGGTTCCGGATCATGCGCGCCCATCGACTGGCCTGCTTCCTGCTGCCGCTCACATTTGTCGTCGGCTTCGTTCGGGCGCGCCCGGTGGACGCGGCGCCGGGCGCGGGCGCCCCCCACCGCCGGGGGCGGGGCGCGGCGGGGCGGCTGGGTCGGGGGGCGCCCGGGGGCCGCGGCGCGGGGCGCGCGAGCCCTCATCGACGCTGTCGGGCTCGAGCGTGGTCTCATCGTCCTGGTGGGCGAAGGGCACGGTGAGCTCGCCAGGGATCTGGCGCAGCAGACCGAGTGGACGGTCTACGTAGAGACTCCCGGCTCGAAGGACGCGTCGAGCGCTCGTCGTCTTCTCGACCGGGCGGGCCTGCTCGGCGCACGGGTTCTCGTCGATCAGAGCCCGCTGGCTCGTCTCGATCTGGCCGGGAGCCTCGCCGACGCGCTTGTCCTCGCCGACGGGATCGCGCTGACCGATGCTACCAGGCTGGAGGCGATGCGAGTGCTGCGACCCGGGGGCAAGCTGATCGCGAAGGGAGAGACGTTCGTCAGGCCCCGGCCGCAGGGCGCCGGCGACTGGTCGCATCCTTACCACGGCCCCGACAACAACCCGCTCGCGACCGACCGTCTCGCGCGTGCGCCCTACATGACGCGGTTTCTCGCGACACCGTGGTACGGTCCGATGCCGGAGGTCACCGTCATCAGCGGCGGGCGGATGTTCAAGGCCTTCGGGTACATCGCGTTCAAGGAACGCGAGTGGGACATGCTCAACAAGCTGGTCGCGATCAACGCGTACAACGGCATCGAGCTCTGGCGTCGCGAGCTGACACCCGGATTCATGGTGCACCGCAACACCATCATCGCAACGCCGGACCGGCTCTACCTCGGCGACAACGACGCGTGCCGGGTGATCGACGCGGCGAGCGGCGAGGTCGTCGACCGCATCGTCGTCGACGCAAAGGACGGTGGCCCGTGCTGGAAGTGGATGGCGCTTCGAGACGACTCCCTCATCGCGCTCCTCGGCGAGCGTGAGCCGCTCGAGGAGGTGCTGCGCGGCACGCGCCGGGGCTCCGGCTGGCCGTGGGGTGGACTCGGCAAGGGCTACGCGAAGAAGGACTACCACTGGGGACACGGCCGGACGATCGTCGCGCTCGACCCGAAGACGAAGAAGGAGCGCTGGCGATACGTCTCGGACGAGCCGCTGGACAGCCGCGCTTTCTGCATGAACCGGGACCGGCTCTTCATCTACAGCCACCGCAAGTTTGTCGAGGCGATCCGTCTCGACACGGGCGAGCGTCTCTGGAGGTCGCAGAACCCGGAGCTCCTCGCAGCGATCGGCGAGCACGATCGTGCGCAGACGTGGAAGCGTGGCTACGCGAGCCAGACCTACGCCAAATGCAGTGAAGACGTCGTCTTCTTCGCCGGTCCGCAGCGCCGCAAGATCGTCGCGTTCTCCGCGAAGGACGGCTATCTGCTCTGGACCTACCCGAAGGGCAACTACCAGCTCGTCCTCAAGGACGGCGCGCTCTACGCGATGGGCAAGACGAGCGACAGCAAGAAGCTCGACCCGCGTACCGGACGGGTGATCGCCGACATCGACTGCCTGCGCGGCAACTGCACTCGGGCGACCGGGACGGCCGACAGCATCTTCGCGCGTGGCGACCAGCACGGCGGGACCCTGCGGCTGGACGTCGACGGCGACGTCTCGTCGCGATTGCCGGCGATGCGCCCCGCGTGCCAGGACGGGGTCATCGCGGCGAACGGTCTCCTCTACTGGGGCCCCTGGATGTGCGACTGTAACCACTCGCTCACCGGAATCGTCTCGCTCGGATCCGCGGGCGAGTTCGAGTTCGGACGCGAGGCCGACGAGGGGACGCGACTCGAGAGGCTCGACGACGGCGCGTCGATCTCGAATCCTCTCGAGGTCGACGATCGCGACTGGCCGACCTATCGCGCGAACCGGCAACGATCTGCGGTGACGTCCTCGGTGGTCACCGAGAAGCCGCGGCTCCTCTGGCAGCTGCAGACTCCCACCGGGGCGCGGCTCACCGCGCCGGTCGTCGCGGGCGGGCTCGTCTTCGTCGGCGGGGATGACGGGGCGGTGCGCTCCTACGACGTCCGGGCAGGCGACCCGGTGTGGTGGGGGTACACCGGCGGTCGGATCTTCTATCCGCCGACGGTCGCTGAAGGTCGCGTCCTCGTCGGATCGGGCGACGGTCGTGCGTACGCCTTCGACGCTCGCGGCGGCCGGCCCCTGTGGAGGTTTCGCGCGGCGCCCCGGGAGCGCAAGATCCCGGTCTACGGTCACCTGACGTCGACGTGGCCGGTCGCCAGCGGTATCGCCGTCCGGGAGGGCGTCGCGTACCTCGCCGCGGGCATCGCCAGCCACGACGGCACGCACGTCTACGCGCTCGACGCCGCCAGCGGCAGGATCCGCTGGCAGAACAACGATTCGGGCCGGCTCATGGGCGACGAGAAGGTCTGTGGTGTCAGCGTCCAGGGACACCTGCTGCTCGACGGGGACCGGCTCTACCTCGCGGGCGGCAATGTCGTCTCTCCGGGTGTCTTCGACGTCGGCACGGGCCGCTGTCTGAACACGCTCGAGGACGAGTGGCAGAAGGCGCCGCGCGGCAGCGAGCTCTTTCTGTCGGGAGGCCAGGTGGCTGTCGTCGACAAGCAGCTCTACTCGCCGCGTGACTACATCCCGTCGCGCTACTTCGCGAAGTACCTGGTGCAGGCGGGCGAGGGAGACATCTCGATTCAGGGGAGCGACAAGCTCGTCGCTCGCGTCTCGGCGCGCAAGGACGCCAAGGGGCGTCCGCGCGTGATCTGGAAGGACGATCGCTTCGTCCAGACTTCGGCCGTCGTCCTCGCGAAGAACGCGGTCCTCGTTCTCGGCCAGTCGAAGTCCGACCCGGCCGGCGACTCCCTCGAGCCGGTTCTCGTCGGGCTGCATCCGGACACCGGTCGCGAGGTCTTCCAGCGGCGCCTGCCCGCGCCGGCGGTGTCGTGGGGACTGGCCGTCGACCGCGACGGCCGCATGATCGTCACCCTCATCGACGGGAGAGTGCTTTGCTTCGCAGGCTGATGCCTCTTGCTCCGGCCATCGTCGTCGGGATCTTCGTGGGCTCGTCGTTCGCCCCGCGGTGCCTCGCTCTGCAGGCCGGTGATGCGGAGCCTTCGCGGCCGAACATCATCTTCTTCCTCATCGACGACATGGGCTGGACGGATCTCGGCTGCTTCGGCAGCAGCTACTACGAGACTCCGAACATCGACCGCCTTTGCGCGTCGGGTATGAAGTTCACGAGCGCCTACACTTGCGGTCCGAACTGTGCGCCGACACGAGCCTGTCTGATGAGCGGGCAGTACTCGCCGCGTCACGGCATCTACACGGTTGGCAGCGGCGCCCGTGGTCGAGCGAAGCTCCGGCGTCTGGAGCCGGTGAAGAATCGTACGACGCTCGACCCGTCAGTCGTCACGCTCGCGGAGTCGTTGAAGACGCGTGGCTACGCGACGGCACACGCGGGAAAGTGGCACCTCGGAGCGCCGCCGGCGGCCGGTCCGAGGGCACAGGGCTTCGACGTCAACATCGGCGGGGGCCACCGCGGACATCCGCCGAGCTACTTCAGCCCCTACCGGAACCCGGAGCTCGCGGACGGGCCGAAGGGCGAGTATCTGACGGATCGTCTGACCGACGAGGCGCTGACGTTCATCGATGGCGTCGGCAAGAAGCCGTTCTTCCTCCACTTCGCGCACTACGCGGTGCACACGCCGATCCAGGCGAAGGAGTCGATTACGAGGAAGTACGCCGGGAAGCCGCCGGTCAGGGGCCACGGCGACGCGAAGTACGCTGCGATGATCGAGAGCGTCGACGAGAGCGTCGGTCGTGTCAGGGAGAAGCTCGAGAGCGCGGGACTGACGGGCTCGACGGTCCTCATCTTCAGCTCGGACAATGGCGGGCTCGGGGGCTACGGTCGCATGAAGATCGGCGCTCGTGACGTGACGGACAACGCGCCGCTGCGAGGAGGCAAGGGCATGCTCTACGAGGGCGGGGTGCGCGTGCCTCTCTTCGTCAGCTGGCCGGGTGTGACACGTCCGGGAAGCACCTGTGCCGTGCCGGTCACCAGCGTCGACTTCTATCCGACGCTCTGCGAGATCGCCGGCGCTGCGCTGCCGGGCTCGCAGAGTCGTGACGGGGTGAGCTTCACGTCGCTTCTGCGTGGCGGCGGCGAGGGACGGCTGTCGCGCGATGCGATCTACTGGCATTTCCCCGGCTACCTGCAGGGGAACGTGAGGCGTGGCACGTGGCGCACGACACCGGCCGGCGCCGTGCGACTCGGGGACTTCAAGCTCATCGAGTTCTTCGAGGACGGCAGGCTCGAGCTCTACGACCTCGGGAGCGACATCGGCGAGAGTCGGAACCTGGCGTCGTCGATGCCGGCGAAGGCGAAGGAGCTCCACTCGCGCCTGAGGTCGTGGAGACGGGCGGTGAACGCGCCGATGCCGGGTCCGAAGGCGGCGCTGCGGGAGCGGCGGTAGGCGCGGTGTGAGGCGAGGCGGCTTCGATCGCGGCACCGCCACGCGGCACCGCCACTAATCCGGCGCGTCGAACGCCACCTCGCACTTCAGTCCCGCTGCCGTCTCACCGTCCTCGTTCGGGATCTCGAGCCGCACCCCGAAGGTGTTGCTCGCCGCGTCGATGAGCTTGTCGATGACGGTCACGGTCGCCTCACGTGGCGCGAAGCCCGGCCCCAGGGGCGTGACCGTCGCCCTCGAGCCGACCTCGATCGAGCCGAAGCGTTCCACCGGGAGGATGACCTCCACGCGCAGCGGCGAGATCTGCGCGAGCTTGAGGATCTTGCTCTCGCTCTGACGCGTCAGCAGCTCTCCCGGCGACAGGTAGCGCTCGACGACCACGCCGTCGAAGGGACTGACGATGGAGCGGAGCGCGAGCGCCGCCTCCGCCTGCGCTTGCTCGAGTGCTGCCATCTCGAGGCTCTCGCGTGCCGCGATGAGATCGGCGTCGGCCACCTTCTTGTCGGAGCGGGACGTCGTGAGCTCGAGCTCGGAGAGCAGGCCCTTCTCGTGGAGCGCCTGGTCCTGCGCGAGCTTCGCGGTCGCGTACTCGACGCGCGCCTCGCGCGTGCGGAGCGCGCCGATGGCGGCCGCGCGCGCCTTCGCGAGATCGAGAGCCGCCTTCTGGACGCTCGACTCCAGCGTCGCGACGACGGCTCCCGCCGCGACCACGTCGCTGCGGTCGACATCGACGCTCTGCAAGAGCCCGTCGACGGACGCCGTGACCTCGACGGTCTGTGACGGCGTGATCAGTCCGCGGATCGGCAGCTCGACGGCGGGGCTCGAGCTCGAGCCGCTGCGCGCCACGGCGAGGGACGCGGCGGCGATGGAGGCGATGATGAGGATTCTCGGCATGGGGGCTCCTGTTGAGCGGTTCACGATCGGTGGGGTTGCGTCCGTGGTCATCAGTCGGCAGCTCCGGAGAAGGCGAGCGTCCTCTCGAGATGCTCCTCCATCCGCAGCAGGTCGTTCCGCGCGTGTCGATGCTGTCGCTCGGCGGAGCGCTGCGCGCGTCGCAGAATCCAGCGCGCCGCCCACGGCGCGAGCGGCTTTCCGCAGTCGGGCTCGCCGGCCAGCCAGCGTCGCAGCTTCGGCACCGTGTCGGTGACCAGCTCGTCCTCGAGACAGGCGATCGTCTCGCAGCTGCCGGGATCGCCCTGGCGGCCGCAGCGTCCGAAGAGCTGGCGATCGATGCGGCGCGCGTCGTGTCGCTCCGTCGCGATGACGTGGAGCCCGCCGAGCGTCTCGACGCCGCTCGTCAGGCGGATGTCGGTGCCGCGGCCCGCCATGTTGGTCGCCACGGTGATACGCCCCGGCTCCCCGGCGCGCGCGATGATCTCGGCCTCCTCCTCGTCCTGGCGGGCGTTGAGAACCTGGTGCGGCAGGCCCGCCTCCATGAGCAGGAAGCTGACGTGCTCCGACGCCTCCACGGAGCGCGTACCGACCAGCACCGGGCGTCCGGCCCGGTGGAACTCCTCGACGCGCTCGACGACCCGGGCCCAGCGCTCCGCGCCCGTGCGGACGATCCGGTCCGGCATCAGGAGTCGCTTCAGGGGGCGGTTCGTCGGCACTCGAAACACCGACAGCCCGTAGACCGTTCCCAGCTCGGCGGCGACCTCGCGCGCCGTGCCCGTCATGCCGCAGAGCCGGTGGTAGCGCCGGAAGAACCGCTGGTAGCTGATGCGGGCCACCGGGTGATTCTGGGACGTGATCGGGCAGCCTTCCTTGGCCTCGATCGCCTGGTGCAGTCCGTGCTCCCACGAGCGATCGGGCATCGCGCGGCCGGTGTACTCGTCGATGATCTGCACCTGTCCGTCGCGGACCATGTAGTGCCGGTCAGCGGCGAAGAGGTGTCTGGCGCTCAGCGCCTGGAGGATCATCTCCTCGCGGTGCTGGCGACGTGTCCAGACGCTGCCGAGCGAGCGGCCGATCTCCTCGAGCTTCCCCTTGCCGGCGCCGGTGAGCTTGACGTGACGCTCCTGACGATCGACCTTGAAGTGGCGTCCGGCTTGCAGCTTCTCCGTCAGGGACAGCGCGGTCTCGTACGCCTCGCGCTCCTGCTCGGAGCCCTGCGGTCGCGAGATGATCAGAGGCGTGCGCGCCTCGTCGATGAGGACGCTGTCGGCCTCGTCGACGATCGCGAACTGGAGTCCGCGCAGCAGGAGGCGCTCCTCGCGTGTCATCGCGCCGGTGAGGCTCTCGATCTGCAGGTGAAGGCGACTCGGGCTCCCTTTCAGGAGGATGCGGTCTCGCAGGTAGTCGAAGGCGATCTCCTTGTTGGTGCAGTAGACGACGTCCCGGCGGTACGCCGCCTGCTTCTCGCCGAGCTCCATGCCGTGGACGATGACGCCGACGCTGAGTCCGAGCCCCTCGTAGATCGGTCCCATCCAGGCCGCGTCGCGGCGGGCGAGGTAGTCGTTGACGGTGACGATGTGCACCGGCAGTCCGGCGAGCGCGGCGGTCGAGGCAGCCAGGGTGGCGGTGAGCGTCTTGCCTTCGCCCGTCTCCATCTCGGCGATCATGCCGTGCAGGAGAGCCCAGCCACCGACGAGCTGAACGTCGTAGTGGCGCTGCTCGACCGTCCGCTCGGCGACGTGACGCACGAGCGCGAAGCAGCGTGCCGTCGTGTCGTCGGCGAATCCCGACTTCTTGAGCGCGACGCGCAGCTCCCGGAGCTCGAGGTCGACGCCGCTCGGCGTCAGGCGGTCGAGCGACTCGCCGTGACGTCCGACGAGCCCGACAAAGCGCTCCAGCCGTGAGCGTCTCGTTCCGACGGCGCGCGTGGCCAGTCGCGAGACACGGCCCCACACGCGGTCGAGCCAGCGGTCTCGCGGCTCCGCTCTCTGGGGATACGCGCCGTCGGGGATGCCGGTGTTGAGGGCTGTGCTATACATCGAAGCGGGACATGAACAGACGGCGCAGGCTGCGGTACCAGCGCTTCGCCAGCGGCTCCCAGCCGTGGTCGAACCGCGCGTGAACGCGACCGCCGACGTTGACGACACCGCTGGGGGCGGGGAGCTCGAGGTCGAACTGGAAGATCCGCTGGATCGTTCGCACGCCGCGCTGGTCGTAGGGGTCGGTGGCGAACTCGCCGCCTCCGCTCGTGCCGAGGGCGGCGCTGGGAAGCTCCTCGGAGCCGCCCGGCACCTCGCGAAGGAGCAGCGCCGTCAGCGGCTCGCCGATCTCCTCGGCGAGTCGCACCTCCACGGCGCGGGTCGACTTCCTGACGAGATCGACGCTCTCCTGCGGCACGACGACCCGCGCGGTCAGCGTGTCGAGGTTGAGGACGTACGCGAGGACCGTCCCTCGCTGGACGAACCGGTCGACCAGATCGACCGCCTGCGGGACGACGAAGATCCCCGCGGCCCTGGCGCGCAGGGTGCGCTCCTCGAGCTTCTTCTCGATCAGCGCCAGCTGCTCCTCGCGCTCGACGACCTCCTCGCGTGCGATCTGCGCGGCGGCGCGGTCGCGTGTCCACGCCTCGTCGAAGCGTGCCTTCGCCTCGTCGAGCGCGGCCCGGTGGACCTCGAGCTCGGTGTCGAGCAGATCGTCGCGGATCTCGACGAGCGGATCGCCGGGGCTGACGGCAGACCCCGGAGTCGCGAGGAGCCGGTGCGCGTATCCGTCGACGCCGGCGCGGACGATCGCTTCGTCGGGGATCCAGAGCACTCCCTCCGTCGTGCTTCGCAGGGGGGCCGGGACGACGCAGATCAGGAGCAGCGCTGCGCCGACGATGCCGGCGCTGACGCCGACGGCGCGCCGCCGTACCTTGCGCAGACGCGGACTGGTGAGGATGTACTTGACGATCTTGAACAGCGGCAGAACCACCCAGGCGATCACCGCCCAGATCGCGAGCGCGACGCCGATGAAGAACAGCTGGCTGGCGATGAAGAGGATGATCGCGGTGAGGATGAAGATCCGGTAGACGAAGGACGCGATCGAGTAGCAGAAGAACCAGTACCTCTCACCGACCGTCGACGGCGGCGCCTCCGCGTCCTTGCGGCCGAGGATGTGCCGCTCGCAGAGGTACGCGAGGTAGCGTGTGGAGCGCGAGCGCAGGTTGGGGATCTCGATGACGTCGGACAGGATGTAGTAGCCGTCGAATCGAAGCAGTGGATTGATGTTGAAGAGGACCGTCGAGACGCCCGCGATGAACATCACGTTGAAGAGCACCGAGCGCACGAGTCCCGGCTCGACGTTGAGCCACAGGAAGAGCGCGATCGACGCGAGGAAGGTCTCGACCATCATCCCCGCGGCGCCGACGAGGATACGCTGGCGCCGGCTGCGAAATGCCGACGCCGCCGAGGCGTCGACGTAGGGAAGAGGCGTCAGGACGAGCAGCATCAGGCCCATCTCGTGCACCTCGCCGCCGTAGCGCTTGACCGCGAAGGCGTGTCCGAACTCGTGCAGCAGCTTGAAGACGGGGAAGATCAGCCAGAGCAGGAGGAGATTGTGGGCCGACAGCACACGGTCGGTGACGTCCTCCGACAGGTCGGTCCAGTGCATCACCGCGAGCGCCACGCCGGCGACGACGACGCCGAGCCAGAGGACCGCGGCGAGCGGGTGGGTCAGCGGGCGCACGAAGGGCATCCAGCGCTCCAGCAGCCGCTCGGGGTCGAAGAGCGGGAAGCGCCAGAAGAGCGGGCTCATGATCTGCTGCAGCCACTTGCTGCGTCGCTGCTTGGCGCGACGCTCGAGGACCTCGGCGGTGTCGGGGTTGATGTCGCAGAGCAGAACGTCCGCGGAGTGCAGCTGACCGAGCAGCTGGATCGTCTGGTCCTGCGTCGGCGCGTCGTCTCCGTGGCTCTCGAGCGCGTGGTTCCAGATCTCGTGGACGGTCCGGCGTCCGTCCATCAGGCTGATGACGTTGTAGGCGCCGGGAGAGAACCGGTGGTAGCGCTCGTTGGCCTGGTCCTGCAGCACGTACCACAGCTGGCCGCGGTAGTGATGGCGGTGGAGCTCGGCGTGCGAGCGCAGTCTCGGCCGCAGGTCCTCCACCCGGTACCAGAGGTTGCTGTAGAGGCGATCGCTCATCGGGGCGGCTCCACGGGTCGATCAGGGCAGCCAGGACCAGAGTGTCAAGCGTACCCAGTCGACGGCGCGGTGGGTCCAGATCCACACCAGCTTCCGGCGGTCGATGTCGATCTTGCTGATTCCCTCCATTCCCGGACGCAGGCGCGTGAGGTCGGACTCGCTGAGGAGCGACGACTCGACGCGGAAGTAGTTGCGTCCCTGGTCCGTCGTCGACACCGGCGTGATCTTCGTCACCTCGAACGGGATCGGCTCGTTCGGGAAGGTGGCCAGGACGATGTTGCCACTCTGGCCGACGTGGATCTCATCGATGTCGCGCTCGTCGACCTCCTGGATGACGCGGTAGTCACCCAGTGGCGCGATCTCGAAGAGAACGTCGCCGCGCTGGGCGGGAGCGCCGATCGACTGGCTCAGGTCGCCGGTGACGATGATCCCGTCGAAGGGGGCGGTGATCTTCAGGCGTCCCAGCTGCGCCTGGATCTGCTCGAGCCGCGCCCTGGCCTGCGCGATCTGCGTGCCGACGATGCGGACCTGCGCGCGGTTGCCGCCGGCGAGCGCCTGGTCGTACTGCTTGACGAGCTGCTCGTGCTGGCTGCGAACCCTGACGTGCTCGAGGTCGAGCTCCCGGTCCTCGAGGGTGCAGAGCACCGCGTCCTTCTCGACGCGGTCGCCGGCGCGCTGGTCGGCCGTCGCGATGAATCCGTTGAACGGCGCGACCGCGGCCCGCTGGATCGAGCCTTCCAGGACGGTGTCCGCGGTGACGCGGTAGTCGCCCGTGGCGAAGCAGAGGAAGAGGGCGGCGGCGAAGAGGAGGATGCCCGCCAGCTTCCAGCCGAGGTGCCCGGGTCCGAAGAGACGCTGTCCGACCTTCCAGCCCGAGTCGGCGGTCTTGCCGAGGAGGATCCGCTCGTCGCGCCGTCGCAGCTCGAGAAGCGGGCCGACGATGGAGCCAAGCGTCTCGCAGTAGCGCAGGGTGCCCTCGTCAAAGGGCAGGTCGCCGGGTCGCTCGAGAGTGAGGACGGCGCGGATCTCGCCGTCGAAGACCAGCGGGACCGACGCGATCGCCCCCGAGCCGTGGTCCTTCGACAGCTCCGTGTGAGCACGGGTGATGCGGAATCCGGCGCCCCGGGCGACGGAGGACTGTGGAAAGAGGATCGACGCCTCCTGATCGAAGGCCTCGTCCATGGCCCGCTCGAGCGCGCGCGTGAGGTTGGTCTTCTTGCCGAACTGTGCGCTGTGCGAGAGGGCGCGCAGGACGGAACGCTTGCGGATGACGACTCCGAAGGCGACACGCTCGCACTGCAGTCGCGTCGCGAGCTCCGTCACCAGGGCCGTGCCGGCGGCCTGGAACCTGTCCTCGCCGATGGTGGTCGCGACGACGTCGAGCACGGCCTTGAGCTGAAGACGCTCGGCGCTCGGTGATGTCGACGAGGGGCTCGCTCCGGGCTGGTCCCTGTTCGCCGTGGCGTCCGCGGCGGTGTTTTCGTGGCGCCCGTTGTTGCGAGCCAGCAAGCCCTCGAGCCACGCCGACCCGTTCGCGAGCTGCCCGACGATCGTCTGGATCTGCTCCTCGTCCCGGTCACCGACGTCGAGCGCGACGACGCCGTGCAGCCTGTCGGCTACCTGGAGGGGATACGCGACCTGAAAGCTCGTCGGTCGATCGTCCGGCGACTCGCGCTTGACGACGAGGCTTCTACGTTCGCTGAGGGCCTTCTCTGCGGCCTCGCCGAGCTGTCTGTCGACCGTCTTGCCGGGCGGCCAGGTGGCGATCGGCGCGAAGCGGCCCGGCTCCGCGGAGCCGAGCACGACGACACCGTCGGTGGCACCCTCGACCATGCGGCACTGTAGCGCCAGCCAGCCGTGGCAGAACTCCTCC